>JANDJJ010000032.1 GCA_024330945.1 Nitrospira sp.
CAGGGCACCAGAGTCCGTCCTCGCCGGGGCATCCGCTCCGACGCCTGTAACGAGCGCGGATCACGATTGGTCAGTCTGCGCGGCGAGTTTGCTGTGCCGAAGTCCGTATGCCAGGTACACAAGAATTCCGACGACGGTCCAGACGACAAAGCGGATCCAGGTCAACCTCGGCAATCCCGCCATCAGATACAGGCAGGCCGCAATGCCCAAGAGCGGAACGATCGGCATGAACGGAAGGCGGAATGGGCGAGGCTGCTCCGGTTTGGTGTATCGCAGCACCATGACGCCGGAGCAGACCAGCACAAAGGCAAAGAAGGTTCCGATATTCGTCATATCGGCCGCGTCGCCGATATGAAACAAGGCGGCTAAGATCGCCACGACCGATCCCGTCAGAATCGTCACCCGGTGCGGCGTCCCGAACGTCGGATGCACGACGGACAAGCCGGGACTCAACAGCCGATCCCTTGACATCGCAAAGAAGACGCGGATCTGCCCCAACATCATCACAACGAGCACGCTGGTGATGCCGGCAACGGCGCCGACGGCGACCAGCGCCGCCCCCCATTTGATTCCGACGACGCTCAGCGCCTCGGCCACCGGCGCGTGGACATCGATTTGTTCCATCGACACCAGCCCGGTCAACACCGCCGCGACAGAAATGTAGAGTACCGTGCACACGGCCAACGAGCCGAGAATGCCCAACGGCACATCGCGCTGAGGATTGCGGGCTTCTTCCGCGGCGGTCGAGACGGCGTCGAATCCGATATAGGCGAAGAAAATGATCGCGGCGGCGGCCCGCACGCCCTCGAATCCATTCGGCATGAACGGTCGCCAATTGTTGACATCCACGGCGGGAGCTCCGACAGCGATAAAGAAGAGAATGACCCCCAGCTTGAGGATGACGATGAATCCGGCGGTGCGCGCGCTCTCTTTGATGCCGATCACCAGGATCAACGTGATCAGCAACACGATGATCGCCGCCGGGAAATTGGCGATACTTCCCTCCGGCCCTCCCGCCCAATGGGGAGGATTGGTCGCCCAATAGGGCAACTCCAACCCCGCGAGCGCGAGCAATTTGGTGAAGTAGCCGGACCACCCGATGGCCACTGCGACGCAGGCGACGCCGTATTCCAAGATCAGATTCCATCCCGTGAGCCAGGCGAGAAATTCACCCAACGTGGCGTATGAAAAGGTATAAGCGGAACCGGCGACGGGAATCATCGCCGAAAACTCCGCGTAACAGAGGGCAGCCAAGGCGCACGTCAATCCCGACAAGACAAAGGACAGCATGATGCCGGGACCGGCCCCCGGCCGATACATGTCGCCGACGATGGCGGTCCCAACCAGCACAAAAATGCCGGTCCCGATAATCGCTCCGATCCCAAGAGCCACCAGATCCCAGGCCGTCAAGGTCTTCTTTAGACGGTGTTCGGGCTGTTCCGCATCGGCAAGGATCTGAGCGATGGATTTCGTCCGAAAGAGCCGGCTGGTCACCGATCCTCCGGCATCCCGGGCCGCACCAGAAGGAGTGGTCGGTTCGTTCATCTGAGGCTCCATGCGCGACCACGCCTAGCGGGAGCGAGACGAATCCTCTCTTCTTTCGCTTCGTCGATGTGATTCACGATCGGGTCCGTCGTGCGGCGCGCAACAGGGCCGTGAACAACTTTTTATGAGCCGCGTGGCGGTCGAAGAGAAATTCCGGGTGCCATTGAACCGCCAGGAAGAAACGGAGGGTGGGTGATTCGACGGCTTCCACGATCCCATCGGGGGCCGTCGCGCTCGCGATCAGTGCGGGCGCCACCCGTTTGACGGATTGATGGTGAGAGCTGTTCACCAGCAGCGTGGATCGCCCGACGATGCTCCGAAGCAGGCTCTTCGGCGCGACCACGACGGGATGAGACACCCTCGTCGCCTTGGTCTTCTGACGATGGTTCAACGCCCGGTCAACCTGGGACGGGATATCCTGAAAAAGGCTCCCGCCGCACGCCACGTTGATCGTTTGCATGCCTCCGCAAATGCCTAAGATGGGGAGATCGCGGGCGCGGGCTTGATGGACCAGTTCAAGCTCGAAGTCGGCGCGCCGCTCGCTCACCAACGGAAACGGATACAGTTGGCGCTCGCCGTAGAGATGAGGAGGCAGGTCCGGACCACTGCCGGTGATCAGAAGCCCGTCCACACCGTCGAGCAATCGGCGCCTGGCGCTCGGCCCCGCCACAAGGGGGAGAATCAGGGGAATGCCGCCCAGCTCTTCGATCGCCCGAACGTAGCGAGCCCGCAAGAAGTAGGTCGGTTCCCGCCCCCCCATATCTTTCCTGTCACCGGCATTGAAGTCCGGCGTCACGCCGATGACAGGCTTCATAACCTAGTAGGAGGGGCTGGCCGACGGCTCCGACGGTGTTCCCGCGTCATCGCCCTCCGCTGCGACGCCGATGAATCGGACGGGACGATCACCGGTCAGATGCTCCGGGGTGATGACGTAGGTTCCGTAGATGCTGGGGACCCAAATGCTTTTCGCGGTTTGTTCATTGAAACCGGAAAAGACGTAGGCAAGACCGCCGACGATCCCTCCCCCCAGTGCAAAGGCTCCCTTAAACGGGAAATATAAAATCGTCGCGACGGCCGACGCGGCGCCCATCCCGGCCCCGGAAGCCGTTCCTTGCTGCGTGTCGGCGGACGACGACTGGCTCCATGAGGGAACAGCCACCATGGAACCGTAGGTAAGGACAACGATGAACACCACAATCGAAACTCTCACGTGAAGTGCCTCCTTCCCTTGAGGGCCGCGACTGTTGATGACCGTGCGCGCATCTCGCGGCGTGATGATCGCTGCGTTATAACAAATCCACGGATGAATGCAAACCCTTTGCTCGGCAACGCTACAGCGGCGAGGGCGACGACAGATCGATAACCAGACCCAACTCGGACGCAACGTAGGCCACCACATCCGCCCGTCGTTCCCTGACCAACCGGTCCAGCTCCGACACAAAAGCTGCGGCCGGGACACATCGGTTCTCTTGAGTCAAGCCAGCTTCCATTCCAAGCGCCAGTTTACACCAGGCCACCGCTTGAACAAACAGATCCTCGATCCGTCGCTCACAAGCCGACCGTTCTTCCGGCGCAATCGCCAGCAACGCTTCCGACAGCCGATCCATGAGTCGCAGCTCGTACCGAAGGCGCGCCACCTGCTCAAGGATGACTTCCACGGAAACCTGAATGCCGGCTTTCCAGCTCCGTTTCTTGACGTTGAACACGCACGCCAGCACCTCGGTCGACCCATCGACCGGCTCCGGGCCGAAGAACAACGTCACTCGGTAGGAAGACGATCCGCCGAAGAGTTCTTTCGTCATAAGCGCGGCATTGTACCATGAGACGTCATCGGATCTCTGCGGGCGCCGATCCTCCTCATCACGGCATTCTCAACTCAACAAATTGACGCCCTCTACGCTCAACGAATAAGATGCGACAGTATGATTTCTTCGGCGCACGACCGACGAATCGCTTCGATCCAACAGGCCCTTCGGGAAACGGAGGGGCTTGACGGATGGCTCTTCTATGACTTTCGCGGAAGCGACCCCCTGGCCTATCGGGTCCTACTGCTCGACGCGGGCCGGCACGTCACTAGACGGTGGTACTACTGGATTCCGGCTTCCGGAGAGCCGGTGAAACTCCTCCACCGAATCGAACCCCACGTCCTGGATGAGCTGCCCGGCAATACCTGCTATTACATCTCGTGGGAGCAACAACGAACGTTGCTCTCTTCTCTGTTGCAGGGCCGGCGGCGGATCGCCATGCAATACTCCCCCTTCAATGCCATTCCCTACCTCTCGCGCGTCGACGCGGGCACTGTCGAATTGATCCGCAGCTTCGGGATCGACATCATCACGTCAGCCGACCTCGTCCAGCGATTTGAAGCGGTCTGGACCGACGAGCAACTGGAATCCCACCGCTACGCGGTCACGGCGCTCCGAAGGATCGTCGATGAGGCCTTCGCCTATATCGGGACGGCCCTGTCCAAGGCAAAACAGGTGACAGAATACGACGTGCAGCAGTTTCTCCTCTCACGCATCCATGACGCCGGCATGGTGACCTCCGGTGCGCCCATTGTGGCCGTCGACGCCCACAGTGCCGATCCCCACTACGGACCGTCGGAATCAGGAGCGGCCCCCATCTCCAGAGACAGCCTGGTGTTGATGGATCTCTGGGCCAAGCGGAGTGAACCGGGATCCGTTTACGGCGACATCACATGGACTTGCTACACGGGCGACGCGGTCCCCACTAAACACCGCAGGATTTTTGACTATGTCCGACAAGGTCGGGACGCGGCCCTGTCGTTTATCCGGGAACGGGTGGCCCAAGGCCGTTTTCCCCTCGGCTGGGAAGTCGATGAGGTCTGCCGCTCCGTGATCCGGGAGGCGGGATACAGCGATTACTTCGTGCATCGGACCGGCCATTCCATCGGCGAGGAAGTCCATGGCAATGGAGCCAATATCGACAACTTGGAAACGAGGGACGAACGACGTCTCTTACCGCGCACCTGTTTTTCTCTGGAACCAGGCATCTATCTTCCCGGCAAATTCGGCATCCGGAGCGAACTGGACGTGTACGTGTCGGATCGAGAAGCGGTAGTCTATGGAGAGCCGCTTCAAACGGCCGTCGTTCCCATCTTTTGACGGAGAGGGCTCGCCTTGCCGACCCGCTCCTTTCTTGACACCTCCTCGATGGGGCGGCTAGAGTCAACCAGGGAGGATTCTCCCGCAGCGCGATTGCCTCCTGGCAAAGGGAGCCGGCATGTTCGGCACGATGGGATTTTCCGAACTCGTTCTTATCTTGGTGATCATCCTGATCATCTTCGGAGCAGGGCGTCTACCCCAAATCGGCGAAGGAGTCGGGAAAGCGTTGCGGAGCTTCAAGAAAGAAGTCCATGACGCTCCTCAACCTGCCGCAAGTGCGACCGAAATGGAGGCATCCCCGCAGCAGAGCCAGGCGCCGGCCGCCGCAGATCCTCCCTCCCATACCGGTCCGCCTCCCGCCTCCAAACCTCTTGCCGCCTCCATTCCCGGCCCGGAGATGACACCGGGCACGACCGCCTCGATGCTCTACCAAGCAGGACCAGAATCTCCCCAACGAGCACGAACGACTCCGCCGCGAGAACAGCAACCTTCAACTGCATCGGATCAGCATGTGGTCTCGATGGAAGAACGGGCCGCCGCTCCTATCCCCTCGCCTCGCGCGCAGTATCCGCCGCTGCCCTCCGGATCTCGCCCAAAGCCGCCTGCGAAACGTCCTTCGGCGATCGTCAACAAGGAGGCCGTCGCCCGCGTGCAGGCTCAACAGGCCGCCTTGAAAGCCAAAGCCACGAAGGCCGACGACCGTGTGTCTCCGCAAGAAATGCAACAGATCGGTGCAAACGTCGGAGACCTGGTGCGAACCTTTCGAGAGGCGGCGGCCGATGTCCGGCAAAGCATCGCCCCCCACGCGCGCACGATTCAAACTGAATTGGATGCGGCACAAAAAGAACTTCAACAATCCCTGGACGCCGCGAGACAGCCTCCTTCCGTTCAAGAAGACCGGTCACCTTCAGCGTGACCTGCCTGACCGTGCATGTGGCCTGTCTTCATCGCCGGAAGAGCGCCAGGGGACGAGACATGCCTCGAAACGTCCCTTCGGCATCCAACCGGCAAGCGATTTTCGAGGCTATTATGAGGATGTGGAACGTGGTGGATCGACGTCGTGGCGTTGCCGGCTCCGATTCAACGCATCGACCAGACTCACGATGGAACCCTGCGCCTGCTTGTCGATTTCGACGAATTGAACGCCCATTCCCGGAAACATCAGATACCGTTCCATTTTGTTGCGGACCCACACCACCCTGGCTTTCGCTCTCAACTTCTCAAGAGGCCGATCGGGCAAAGCAAACTCCAGAGACAGTTCGGACCCCACCGCCATGGGTGAACCACTCTCGATAAACAGACCGCCGCCGCCGATGCCGCCCGTGAGACTCTCGAACGTTTGCCCATTCGATGTGGTGCACCGCACTTTGATCGCGAGATTGGCCCGCGGATAGGCGCGGCAGTGGGCGAACCTGGCTCCATCGTCGGCCAAGACCCGCTCAATGACCGCGCCCCACGGCACGTCGCCCAGCACTCGGCCCGTCGTATCCTGCACGACGATGACTTCTCGATCCGGATCGATGATCAGGGACTTGCCCGCGTAACCCGGTGTGGAGGTGACGGAAAATTTCACGATTGCCCGTTGTGTATAGAGACGTTACGTCGGCTGAAGGACTTCCGACTCCTTGCCTTTATTCTGCACGGCGCTCACCACGGCGAGAATCCGCTCGCGGACCTCGGAAGCGATCTCTGTAAACTGGACTCCCATCCCCGGACTGAAGGTATAGTGATCGGCTTTCGGACAAATCCAGGCGACGATTCCCTTTGTCGGAAGCCATTCTTCGGGATTGTCCGGTAACGAGAATTCCATGGCCAGTCTCGTTCCGATGGGAAGCGGTGACAGGCTTTCGATGAACATTCCGCCACCGCCGATGCCGCCGGCTCGACTTTCAAAGTGCTGCCCTTCCGGCGTACGGTAGCGGACCCGGAAAGTCAGCGCGACGCGAGGCTCCGATCGAACCTCCCTCTGAACCGGCATCTTACGACAGGCCATAATCTGGTCGATCACAAAGTCCCACGACAAACTGCCGATCGGCTCTCCATTGTTTCCGATCAGAATGACCATTTCTCGCGCCGCGTCCAGCTCAAGCGCTTTGCCTCGATGGCGGAGGCTCGATGCAACAGGGTATTTCACGGCTCCCCTCTCTTCGACTCGCGTCATTCGTTCGTATCCAGTATAGCGCGATGTTTCTACTTGTCGAGAAAAAGAGACGAACGCTCCGCAGGGAGGAAAAGGGGATTCAGGAAAGAGACCGGAACGGCGAGCTGGAAAACCGGTCGCCTCGCGCGGCTTGAAGACAAGGGGAGGCGCGGGCGGATGACCCGCCCGCCCTCTGGAACGGATTACGCGCTCTTGGCGTCGATATCCTGCTCGAAGATGCGAATAGGGGGATTCTTTCCGGTAATCGCGTCTTCGGTGATGACCACTTCTTTGATCTGTTTCTGAGACGGGGCGTCGTACATGACGTCCAACATAACCTCTTCCAAGATGGCACGCAGCCCTCGGGCGCCGGTTTTTTGCGCGTACGCTTTTCGCGCAACGGCTCCCAGCGCTCCCTCCGTGAACCGGAGCTTGACCTTTTCAAAGGACAGCAGTTTTTCATATTGCTTGGTCAGGGCGTTTCGAGGCTCGGTGAGAATTCGGATCATCGCCCGCTCGTCCAGTTCCTCCAGCGTCGCCACGACCGGCAACCTCCCCACAAATTCGGGAATCAGGCCGTACTTCAGAAAGTCCTCCGGTTGCACCTTGGCAAGCAGATCCCCCAATCGGACGTCATGCCGGCCGCGCGGATCGGCTCCAAATCCCATGGCCTTCCGATTGAGCCGTTGCTCAATGATGTGCTCCAACCCGACGAACGCACCACCGCAGATGAACAGGATGTTGCTCGTGTTGACCTGGATGAACTCCTGATGGGGATGCTTTCGGCCTCCTTGCGGCGGAACATTGGCGACCGTTCCCTCGATGAGTTTAAGCAGCGCCTGCTGGACTCCCTCTCCGGACACGTCCCGGGTGATCGAGGGGCTGTCGCTTTTTCTGCTGATCTTGTCGATTTCATCGATGTAGACGATGCCACGCTCCGCCCGCTCCACGTCATAATCGGCCGCTTGAAGGAGTTTGAGAATGATGTTCTCGACGTCTTCGCCCACGTAGCCGGCTTCGGTCAACGTGGTTGCGTCGGCCAACGTAAACGGCACGTCCAAGAACTTGGCAAGGGTTTGGGCCAAGAGCGTCTTGCCTGTTCCCGTGGGCCCGACCATGAGGATGTTGCCCTTTTGAAGTTCGATGTCGTCAACCTCTTTTTCTTTGGACGAGATCCGCTTGTAGTGGTTATGCACCGCCACGGCTAAAATCCGTTTGGCGCGCTCTTGGCCGACGACGTACTGATCCAGGTGATATTTGATTTCCGCCGGCTTTTTGAGCCGGGAAGAAATCTCCTCCTTGGCTTCCTCCCAATCTTCGGCGATGATGTCATTGCACAAGTTGACGCATTCATCACAGATGTAGACCGCCGGCCCGGCGATAAGCTTGCGGACTTCGTCACGGCTCTTCCCGCAGAATGAACACCGCAAATGCCGATCCGTTTTTTCCTGTTTGGCCATGGTTCCCCCGCTGTTACTTGCTCTTGGCCTCGTCCTTTCCGGCTGACTCGGGCAGTTTGGCCGTTTTCGGCGGCCTGGTGATGACTTCGTCGATAATGCCGTACCGCTTAGCTTCTTCACCGGACATGAAGTAATCACGTTCGGTGTCGTGGGCGATTTTCTCGATGGGCTGGCCGGTATGTTTGGCCATGATCTCATTGAGGCGGTCGCGGATCTTCAAAATTTCCTTGGCATGGATGTCGATTTCTGTCGCCTGCCCTTGAAAGCCGCCCAGCGGCTGATGAATCATCACGCGGGCATTGGGCAACGCAAATCGCTTGCCTTTCGTGCCGGCGGTCAACAACAACGCACCCATGCTGGCGGCCTGGCCAAGGCAAATCGTATTAATCGGCGGCTTCACATATTGCATTGTATCGTAGATACCCAGGCCGGCCGTCACGCTCCCTCCCGGCGAATTGATGTAAAGATTGATGTCTTTTTCCGGATCTTCCGCCTCCAAGAAAAGAAGCTGTGCAATGACCAGATTGGCGAAGACATCGTCGATCGGCGCCCCCAGAAAAATAATACGGTCTTTCAGCAGCCGTGAATAGATGTCATAGGCCCGTTCTCCTCGATTAGTTTGTTCGACCACAATGGGAACCAACATGTCCTATCCTTTCCGTAACGGGACCCGACGTCGCGCCACCCGACGCGCCCGCCCCGTCTTACCCTTGAATGACCGCATGGCGATAGACGAAATCCAATGCCTTGTCCCCCAACACCTTTGTGCGCAACTTTTCGATCGATTCCTGCCCGCCCGCTTGGATCATCTTCACCAAATCGGCCAAGGGCAGTCGAAGCTCCGCGGCCAATCGGCTCACCTCGTTGTTGAGGTCTTCCTCCGTGACGGCCAGCCCTTCTTTTTCCGCGATGGCTTCAAGGATCAACCCGACTTTCACACGGCGTTTGGCCGTCTCACGATGAGTCTCACGAATCTGCCGACGCTCGTCTTCATCGACTCGATGAGCCGCACCGCCGCCTTGCCCCCGCTGCCGCTCCTGGATCTTCTGCCGAACAATTGTATCAAGCTCCCGCTCCACCAACGACTCGGGGAGATCAAAGTGATAGGTATCGGCTAAATAGGAAAGGATCGTCTCCTTCTGCGATTCTTCGATTTCCTTTTTGAGAGCCCGCTCCATCTCGCCGCGCAACTTGTCTTTCAGCTCCTGAAGCGAGGCGTAGGGCCCGCAATCTTTGGCAAACTCGTCGTCAAGGGCGGGAAGTTTTTTCTGCTTGATCGCGTTGACGCATAAGCGGAAGGTGACGGTCTTCCCGGCGACACGGGCATCCGGGTGGCTGGCCGGGTACGGCTGAGCAATCTCGACGACGGCTCCTTCATTTTTGTTCATGAGATGGGCGTCGATATCGATACCGAGCACGGAGGCCTTCGAGCCCACTTTGTGGAGGTGGTTTTCTTTCTTCGTACCCTCAAGCGTCTTACCTTCTAAATACCCTTCCAGAGAAACCACCGCGTAGTCGCCTTCCGCCAACAGAGTCCCCGCCGGCGCGCCCTCCAACCGGGCCTGTTGCTCGCGCAGGACATCAAGAGCCCGATCCACTTGCTCGTCCGTCACCGTTCGCTTGTCTTGTTTGAGAATGATGGGGTCTGGAGCTTTATAGCCATGCAATTCGAATTTCGGTTTGATTTCAACGGTAGCCGTAAACGTAAAGGGGGCGTCCTTTTTGATTGTGGTACGGTCGAGGGATGAAATTTCCACTGCCACGGGACTGATCCCCGCCTCTTTCACCGCTCGATCGTAAAAATCCGGGACAAGGCTTCTGAGCACGTTTTCCTCAACTGTTTTTGCAAACCGCTTTTCCAAAAGAGCCAACGGGGCCTTGCCGGCCCGGAACCCCGGAATGTGAACTTGGCGGTTCAGTTCCCCATAGGCCCGAGAGAATCGTTGCGCGACTTCCTCGGCCGGCACTTCGATCTTCAAGGCCCGTTTCATGGGGCCCAACTCGGTCATCTCCATTTTCATTGATATGATCTCCGCAACTTCTTTCGGATGTCAGGGCTTCATGGCAACCGCTTTCGAAACCCCGTAAAACTCCATGGTGCGAGAGGGGGGACTTGAACCCCCACGGTTGCCCACGAGATCCTAAGTCTCGCGCGTCTGCCAGTTCCGCCACTCTCGCACAAGTCGGCCTTCCTGCAGAACGGGTTCCCCCTCTTAAATCTTAGAACATCTTAAATCGCAAAAATACGCGACATTGTACAGCTTTTGTACCGTTGGTTGCGTCCGAGTGTCAACCCATACGATTGGGTGATTTCGGCGCCCTGCGGTCCGCTTCGGAGTCGCCAGACCGACAAAGTTTCTACGGCGTTCTGGACGTTCTTTTCTTGATGAATTGATTCGCCGGATGCACTTCCCCTCACCTTGCCGCCCGGTAGAGTGCATGTTAAGATGCCGTCCTCTTTTTATAGTATGCCCCGCTGCGGAGAGGTGCGAGAGTGGACGAATCGGCGTGCCTGGAGAGCACGAGTCCTGGCAACGGGACCGTGGGTTCGAATCCCACCCTCTCCGCCAAACCGAGGCAAGGCAAAAGTAGAAAGTTTAAAGGCAAAAGTTTCCGTCAGACGTACTTCCTAACTTTTCCCTTTTTACTTTTACCTTCGAGATAAGGGGCCGGGCCCTGTGCGACAGAACCCTGTGAACCCCGCCAGGTCCGGAAGGAAGCAACGGTAAGCGGTCAGTTCTGGGTGCCGCAGGATCACCTGGCCCCGCATTGAAACCGGAGGGGCAAACGCGAGGTGAACGGTGACGCTCGCATTCAACGTTTTCTGTACGACTTCCTCAACTTCCTGCCCCTCACACCTGACAGCTTTTTATGGATTACCAGGTCTCCGCCCGTAAATACCGCCCCGGCACGTTTGCTGATGTGATCGGCCAGCCGCACATCGTTCAGACGCTCTTGAACGCGATCTCGACCAAGCGCATCGCCCACGCGTACCTGTTTTCCGGGACGCGGGGCGTCGGAAAAACCACCGTCGCTCGCCTTCTGGCGAAGGCTTTGAACTGCGAGCAAGGCCCCACGGGCCATCCTTGCAATCGCTGCGCGAACTGCCTCGAGATCGCCCAGGGAAGTGCCGCCGACGTCGTGGAAATCGACGGTGCGTCCAACACCAGCGTGGACGACGTGCGGGAGATTCGAGAGAACATCAAGTTCATGCCCTTCCGCGGCCGGTATCGAGTCTACATCATCGATGAAGTGCACATGCTCTCCAACTCGGCGTTCAACGCTTTGCTCAAAACGCTCGAAGAGCCGCCCGCTCACGTCGTCTTCATCTTCGCGACGACGGAAATTCACAAAATTCCCGCAACGATTCTCTCACGTTGCCAGCACTACAATTTTCGCCGCATCGCGCGGGCCGAGCTCGTCGAGCGGCTTCGTCACGTCGCTCAAGAAGAGCGGTTGACGATCGAAGACCGCAGCCTCCTCGCGTTGGCCCGCGCCAGCGAAGGGAGCATGCGGGACGCCCTCAGCCTGCTCGATCAAGCGGTCTCCTTTGGAGGGAAGACGGTCCGCCATCAGGACCTTGAGCTTTTGCTGGGTGCGGTCCCACACGAATTGGTGCAGGGGTTCATCAAGGCGGTGCTGGCTCGAAACGGCCCCTCGGCGCTCGGCACGTTGGCGTCTTTGCTTGACCAGGGACACGATCTCCGAACGTTCTGCGCCGAAGTCGTCGAGCAGGTGCGCAATCTTCTTGTGGCGTCCGTCGTCCCGGCGTCACCCCAGCTTGAGAGCCTCATCGACGCCTCGCACGAAGACATTCGGCAGTTGACCGAAGACGCCAAGGCGCTGACACCCGACGAGTTGCAGGGACTGTTGACGATCTTCGTTCAAACGGAAGAATCCCTTCGGTTGAGCGCTCATCCCCGCTTCGTCATGGAAGCGGCTGCCATTCGCGCAATCCGGTCGTTGAATCGACCAGCCGACGTTGTTTCTTCTTCTCGGGCATCGTCCGTGTCGGCCGAGCGAAAGCCGCCCATTCCTTCGGAATCTTCTCCCCCCTCATCGGGTCAATCCTCGGCGCCGACATCGGGTCTTTCTCCAGCCCCCCCTCCCTACACTGGTTCGACCGTTTCTTCTGATCGCTCACTGACGACCACCGCACGGCAATCCCCGCCACCTCAGAGGCAAATCCCTCCGCGGCAGCCTGCTCGGCCGCGCGCCCAAGAAGCGGAGAGCGCCGTTTCGGTTCCCGCTTCTCCAACGGGCGACGATCCTCGGCAACTGAATTGGGAAGCGGTCCAGGAAGAAGTCGCCGCTTCCTTTCCCAATATCGCGCCGTTTCTGGAGGTCGGCCGGTACCTCGGAATAAAAGACGGAGTCGTGACGATCGGATTTGCAAAACACAACGGCCTGGCACGAACCAGACTGGAGAAGGAAGAAAACTTGCGTATGCTGACCCAATTGTGCGAGCAACAAGCGAGGCGCCCGGTCCGGATCCGAATCATTGAACTCGCGGACACCGATCCGCCGGGTCCGACCATGGCTCAAATACGGGCGGCCAAAGAACAGGATCAGCGGCTTGGGCTTTTTGAACGGGCGCGGGCGAACCCCATGGTGAAGCAGGCGATCGAGATCTTCGGCGCCGAGTTGGCCGAAGTTCGTCAAGTATCCAAGAAGGAGGCGACCGAATGAAAAATCCTTTCGGCAATATGAACACGATCCTCAAGCAGGCCCAAGCCATGCAAGAACAGATGGCCAAACTCCAGGAGCAGGCGGCGTCCAAAACCGCCAGCGGGACGGCCGGAGGCGGAATCGTGACCGTGACGGCGAACGGCGCGTTACAGATCGTCAGCGTGACGATCGATCCTGAACTCGTCAAGAGCGGGGATGTCGAGATGCTGCAAGACTTGGTCGTCGCGGCCGGCAATGACGCGTTGCGGAAGGCTAAGGACTTGATGGAACAAGAGATGAAAGCCTTGACCGGGGGGCTCAAGATCCCCGGCCTCTTCTGACGGTCTCGCGCATGGCAGTCGATCAGCAGGGTCTTTTGGCGCGACTGATCAAAGAATTGGTCCGCCTACCGGGAATCGGTCAAAAGAGCGCGCAGCGACTCGCCTTTCATCTCATGAAGATGGAACGGGAGGAGGCGTTGCGCCTGGCCGACGCGATTCGATCGGTCAAGGAAGGATTGACGTTCTGCCGGCAATGTCGCAACATCGCCGAAGGAGACCTCTGTGAATTCTGTCTCGATCCCAAGCGCGATCGGACCAGGATCCTCGTCGTCGAGGAACCGAGTACGCTGTACGCGATCGAACGGGCCGGCGCGTACCGCGGGCTTTACCATGTTCTCTTGGGCTCCCTCTCCCCTCTTGACGGAATCGGTCCGTCGGACATCCGAGCCGAAGAGCTGGCCGATCGCGTCAAAACGGGCGGTGTGGAAGAAGTCATCCTCGCAACGAACCCCACCATTGAAGGAGAAGCCACCGCTATCTATCTCACCAAACTGCTCAAGCCGCTCGGAACACGCGTGTCTCGCATTGCGTACGGCATTCCCGTGGGAACGGACATCGAATACGCAGACGAAGTGACCCTCCTCAAGTCCATCGAAGGGCGCCGAGACCTCTAACCCCCCCTGGTTCGCGGTTGATTCCAGCGATCTCCCCATACCCGTTGCCCCGCTGTTGACCCTCTTCGGTCATGCTGCTATAGTCTGCGACTGTTCTCTATCTTCCATCATCGGACGGGGAGGGCCATGAAAGGCCGTTCTACCGCAAAACCAGCTCCCGCAGTTAAGTCATCAGGCGGCCCATCGAAGTTTCGTCCGACCGGTCAACAGAACTCCCGCGCCGAGATGGCCAAATACCTGGACATCCGAAAAGATCTCGAACGGCAGCGGGCGGCCATCCTCGAAGAAGCGGGGGGTGTGCTCACCAACCGACCGGACGTCCCGACATTTCCCGATGTCAGCGATCAGGCTTCGGCGGAGGTGGATCAGAACTTCTCCATGCGAATTCGTGATCGCGAGCGGAAGTTGCTCAAGAAGATCGATGAAGCCCTGGACCGGATGAATGACGCGACGTACGGCATCTGTGAACAGTGCGGAGCCACGATCCCCTACAAACGTCTGAAAGCCAGGCCCGTGACCACGCTCTGCATTGCCTGCAAGACCGCCCAAGAGGAAGAAGAACGAGCCCGCCGTTTGTGATCTGTCTTGCTGACCGTTTTGTCGTTGCGTTGCGCGTCACAGAGAGGCAGGTCTTGGGGGTTCTCCGCAACCTGTGCCGGACGGGAGTGAGCCTGCTTCCTCGCAGGCGACACGTCAGGGTTTTAAGGCTTTAATTCGTTCTCTTGCGCGAACGGCTCGGGTCTCTTCTTCAGGATTGCCTTCCACCAGAGCAAGAAACGTCTGGTATTCCGCAAGGGCGCGTCGGGGATTGCTCTCTTCGGATGCCTCGGCCAAGTTGTACCGGGCCACGGCATAATTGGGACGGAGCGTGACGGCCCGTTCAAACACCCGTAACGCCGCACCTTTCTCACCAAGTCTGATATGGACCGTGCCGAGATTGTTCAAAACCTCCGGAACGTTGGGTCTGATGGCCAGCGACTGGAGCATCTCCGTTTTGGCCTTGTCGAGTTGCCCCTTGGCCGCCCACGAGAGCCCCAGTTTGTGATGCGATTCGGCGAGCAGCACTTTGTTGCTGAATCCGCTTGCAATCGCCTTTTGGTAAGCGTCGACGGCAACGTCGTAGTTTTTGTCTCCGCAATAGGCGAGTTGAGCGGCTTGACCACGGGCGAATTGTTGCAGCGAAGGGAAGGGTTCTTTGTCTTCGCTTCCCTGTCCCTCAATAAGCGAGACGCCTTTGCCGTCTTGCGCGCCCTGAAGCCGATTGAGAAACTCCCGCCGGTACGGGGAGAACAACCGCACGTATGGATCGATGGCGAAGGACGCTTGAAGCAGGATCGGCCGCTTCGACGGGCCGGTCACCAGATATTGCGTGGTGCTCTTCTCGTCGCCGGTTTCAAAAATCGCACTCGCGTCCAGGTTTGACGCCGTTTCCAACTGAGCGACCGTGAGATAAAACTCGACCGCCGGCTTCAGACGAGACAACGTGTCCCGCAGCACGGGATAGGGGCCCAAATCAAGTCCCCTGGGGAAAGTAAACAGGGCGCCGACGAGCACACCCTCTTCATCAAAAAAGTAGGATTCGTCCGCTTGGGAGGCGCTTCTTGCTTGAGGAATCATGATTTCTCGGCCGCTTCCCCACACGTTCGACAGGGGCTTCGCCGGAGCATGTTTGTTCAGAAACTCGGCTTTCCGTTCGCACAGCGCCGTCGATTTGAGCAGCACGAGATCGGACGCCGAAGGAGGGAGGCTGGGGCGCACGGACGCTCGCTGTCCGCAGCCGGCGATGATACCGACACCCATCATCAAACCGATTGCCCAATAGACGATCCCCTTGGCGATATCCCCCACGGAAGAGAGCCTCCCCCGGCGCAATCCAGTTACGCGAGACACAATACACGAAATCGGAGGGGCTTGCGAAGGGTGTGCGGCCTGTTTCTTGACCAAGAAACAGGCCGCATGGCTGTGAGACCGTTTCGTCTAGCGGCGCTGAGAATGCTCCATCGCATCTTCGGCCGTGTAGCCGAAGAGATAGGGACTGCTGGCCCCCAGCACGTACAGCGGCCGATTGATTCCATAATCCACGGCATGACCGAACGGATGCCCCAAAAATCCGACCCAACGAAGGGGATGGTCGTTGATCGGCGATCCGGCGGCCGGATCCGAATAGACCAGCGCCGTCGTATCAAGAATACTGTAAATACTCGTCAGAGAACCGTGTCCCTGGACGCTCATTCCATCTTGGCCGGTCGTTGCGCATCCGGCGGATAGCAGCGCCAACGAGCCCACGATCATCATCCACAACCTTGCCTCCATGGGATCACCTCGCTTATTTTTTCTCTCCAGAGACAGAAGACCGACCGACGTTGCATCCGTATCTGAAAAAAGTGTAGCCGAGGCGCCCCGTTCTGTCCAGGAACCGCGAGGTCCTCGCGCCACCGCATCGCGTGTGACAAGGCCGGAGCGCAGAGTGGGCTGCGGATGGAAAGGAGAAGAAACTGGTGGGCGATACAGGTATCGAACCTGTGGCCTCTTCCGTGTGAAGGAAGCGCTCTACCACTGAGCTAATCGCCCATCGTGACGGAGTCTAGCACGGGCTTTCTCATCGGTTCAATCCGCTCTTGCCGTGAGAACTTGCGTTGAGAACTTTGATAAGATGTCCCGTCGCGCGGTGCTCTGAAAGCCGCCTTGACTTCGAAAAACGCGGCTCCTAAAATGCCTCCTTTTCACCAAGGGTTGCTTCATCCATGAGAGAAGACATCGTCATTATCGGGGGCGGACTGGCTGGCTCGGAGGCGGCGTGGCAGGCTGCGAATCGAGGCGCCAAGGTGACGCTCTACGAGATGCGTCCCAAAGAAATGACGAAGGCGCACAAGACCGGAGGGTTGGCCGAGCTGGTGTGCTCGAATTCGCTGGGGTCCTCGGACCCGGAGCATGCTCCGGGCATTCTCAAAGAAGAGATGCGTCGGCTGGGTTCGTTGATCATTTCTTCGGCGGAACAGGCCAGAGTTCCCGCCGGATCGGCGCTGGCGGTCGATCGCGAGCAATTTTCCTCGGCGATCACCCGCGTCTTGGAAGGTCACCCGAACGTCAGGATCATCCATGAAGAAATCACCCATATTCCCGGCGACTGCGTCTGTATCGTGGCCACCGGACCACTGACGTCGGACAAACTCTCCGAGTCCATCCGCGCCGTGACTCAATCCCAGCACCTATATTTTTTTGACGCCATCTCGCCAATCATCGACGCGGACTCCATCGACATGGACGTCGTCTTCCGCGCCTCCCGCTACGATGCGGACTCGGACGATTATCTCAACTGCCCCATGACGGAGGACCAATACAACACGTTCTACGAGGCATTGATCGCAGCCGAGAAAGTGCGCCCGAAAGACTTTGAAAAGATCCCCTATTTTGAAGCCTGCATTCCGATTGAGGTCATGGCGGAGCGCGGCCGCCGCACCATGCAGTTCGGACCGCTCAAGCCGGTCGGCCTCATCGATCCACGCACCGGTCTCCAGCCGGCCGCTGTGGTTCAACTCCGCACGGAAAACATTCATCGCACCTGCTACAACATGGTCGGTTTTCAGACCAAACTGACCTATCCGGAGCAAAAACGAGTGTTTCGCTTGATTCCTGGCCTTGAACGGGCAGAATTTCTCCGTTATGGAAGTCTTCACCGCAACACTTTCATCAATTCACCCAAACTGCTCACGACAGCGTTGCAACTCAAGGCACGCCCCTCGCTGTTCTTCGCGGGTCAACTGGTCGGGGTCGAAGGCTACACCGAATCCGCGGCCATGGGAGGGTTGGCCGGCATCAACGCAACCAGGGTTCTCAACGGCGAGCCGCCGATCACGCCGCCGCCCACGACGGCGCACGGCGCCCTCATCGCCCACGTGGCCCTGTCCGACCCGCGCCATTTCCAACCGATGAACACCAATTTCGGCCTCTTCCCTCCGCTCGCCGGCTCGCTGAAAGACAAGGTGAAGAAACGTCGGTTGATCGCGCAGCGGGCGCTTGAGGACTTCGATTCATGGAAGACCAAATTCAGGCTTTCCTGAGGTTTCTTGAAGGGGAGCGGAACGCCTCCGCGGAAACCGTCCGCAATTATTCGTCGGACCTCCGGCAGTTGTCGGCCTTTCTTCGGAAATCCGGAGAAGACGGGGGCCCGATCACTCCGGCCCGCATCACGACCGACGATGTCCGGCGTTATCTCCACTGGCTGGACCGGAACGGCGAGAAGGCCTCGTCACTCGCCAGAAAACTGTCTTCCATCCGGAGTTTTTATCGGTTCCTGATCGGGCGCGGCCTCGTGTCCGCCAATCCCGCCGAGGACATTCGAAGCCCCAAATTGCCGAAGCCGCTCCCCCGTGTCCTGACAAAAGACGACGCCGATTCTCTGATGGAAATTCCCGATGAACGGTCGTGGCTCTCGTTACGGGATCGCGCTCTGCTGGAAACGTTGTACTCCACCGGAGCCCGCGTGAGCGAAGCGGTCGGCATGAACTGGAGCGATCTCGATCCCGTCGAAGGACTGGTCCGTTTGCGCGGGAAAGGTGCCAAGGAACGGATCGTCCCGATCGGCGAGGTGGCTCTTCTCGCCGTTCAGCGGTATCGGGATACCCTGCCGCCCACGGTCGCCCGTTGTGAGTCATCGGCCCCCGTCTTTGTGAATCACCGTGGAGGCCGCCTCACGACGCGAAGCGTCGCCCGACTCGTGACTCGCTACTCCGGACGCCTGGCCGGTGGCGCAGTGAGTCCCCATACCTTACGACATTCCTGCGCCACTCACCTGCTCGATGAGGGAGCGGATCTCCGGTCCATTCAAGAGATGCTGGGCCACGCCTCGTTGAGCACGACACAAAAATACACGCACCTGGCCGCCGATCAACTCGCGGCGGTCTACGACCGGGCCCATCCGAGAGCGCGCCTCTCCGCCGACGACCTGCGTCACAACGAACAGGAGCTGTCATGACCATTCGATCCACCACGATTCTTTCTGTTCGCCGCTCCGGGCGGGTGGCCATGGGATGCGATGGCCAAGTGACTGTCGGTACCACGGTGATGAAACACAACGCCAAGAAATTGCGGCGGCTCCATCAGGATCAGGTCTTGGCCGGTTTCGCGGGCGCCACCGCCGATGCCTTTACGCTGTTCGAAAAATTCGAGGCCAAGCTGGAGGAGTATCGCGGGAACCTCACCAGGGCAGCCGTTGAACTGGCCAAAGACTGGCGGACCGATCGGGTACTGCGCCGGCTGGAGGCCCTGCTTGCGGTGGCCGGCAAGGAACAGTCCTTCATCATCTCAGGAACCGGCGATGTGGTGGAACCTGAAGACGGCATCTTGGCCATCGGCTCCGGAGGGGCCTACGCCCTGGCGGCGGCTCGAGCGCTCCTCCAACATTCCGAGCTGGACGCCGCGACCATCGTCGCTGAGGCCATGAAGATCGCGGGCGGCATCGACATTTATACGAATCAGCACATTATCGTCGAAGCATTGCAGGGGGCAGCGAACCCATGACGCAACAGACGCCGGATACCGAACCGCTTAACCTCAACAGCCTCACGCCCCGTCAGATCGTCGAAGAGCTCGATCGGTACGTCATCGGGCAAAAGGACGCCAAGCGCATGGTGGCCATCGCGCTTCGCAACCGGTGGCGTCGTCAACAGTTGCCGCCCGACCTCCGCGATGAGGTGATGCCCAAGAACATCATCATGATCGGGCCGACCGGTGTGGGAAAAACGGAACTCGCCAGACGGCTCGCGAAATTGGCGCAAGCTCCCTTCATCAAGGTTGAAGCATCGAAGTTCACGGAAGTGGGCTACGTGGGGCGTGATGTGGAATCCATCATCCGCGACCTGACGGAACTGGCCATCAACATGGTCAAAAGTCATCGGCTGGAGGCCGTCCAGCAAAAGGCCGAACAGCAGGCGGAAGAACGACTGCTCGACCTGCTCTTGCCGCCACCACCCCGCCCCTCGTTCATCGAAAGTGGAGAGGCACCCTCTCCAGCGCCACACGACTCCTACGACACCACCAGATCGAAACTGCGCCTGCAACTGCGGGAGGGGAAATTCAACGAACGTACCGTTGAGATGGAAGTCAAAGAACGGGCGTTGCCGATCGGCGTCATTTCGAACATCGGCGGGCTTGATGAACTTGAAGGAAACCTCCGGGATATGTTGGGTGGCATGTTCCAAGGCAAAAAAAAGAAGCGGCTGATGAAGGTACCCGAAGCCCTTAAACACCTGACCCAGGAAGAAGCGCAAAAGCTGATCGACATGGACGAGGTGGTCCGCGAAGCCATCGCCAAGGTCGAGCAGACCGGCATCGTGTTTCTCGACGAAATCGACAAAATCGCCGGACGGGAGCGGACGACGGGGCCGGATGTCTCGCGAGAGGGCGTGCAGCGAGACCTGCTGCCGATCGTCGAAGGCTGCACGGTCAACACGAAACACGGGCCGGTGATGACGGACCATATCCTCTTCATTGCCGCAGGCGCGTTTCACGTTGCCAAACCCTCTGACCTGATTCCCGAACTCCAGGGGCGATTTCCCATCCGCGTGGAATTACATCCCTTGTCCAAAGACGATTTTGTGCGTATCCTCACGGAGCCGAAAGGCGCGCTGGTGCGGCAGTATCACGCATTGTTGGCGACAGAGGGCCTGACTGTAGAATTCACAAAGGACGGCCTCGAGGCGATCGCCGACATGGCAGTACAGGTCAACGAACGGACGGAGAACATCGGCGCGCGCCGCCTGTTCACAATCATGGAACGGCTGTTGGAAGAAATCTCGTTCGCCGGGCCGGAATGGCCGGACACAGTCGTCAAGATCACCGCCGACTACGTTCGAGAGCGGTTGAAAGACGTGGTCAAGGACCAGGATTTGAGCCGGTATATTCTCTAGCTCTCCAGCCAGGGACAAGCCTGTCATGAGCACCGCTGTTGGCTCCTCGCGCAAATCCCGACCCCTTTCACAGGTGAGAAGAGACCATGAATCGACTGATTAAGAAAGCCAGCGTCCTCATCGAGGCCTTGCCCTACATCAGGACCTTCCGCGGCAAAACCGTCGTGATCAAATACGGCGGCCACGCCATGACGGAGGCGTCGCTCAAAGAACGGTTCGCACAGGACGTGGTTCTGTTGAAATACGTCGGCATCAATCCCGTCATTGTGCATGGCGGCGGCCCTCAGATCCACAAGATGCTGGCCCGGCGCGGCATCCAGGCCAAGTTCC
>JANDJJ010000033.1 GCA_024330945.1 Nitrospira sp.
AGATCGTCGGTGGGCAGAAAGGCTGGCGGTTGCCGTCCATTCCAGAGCTGGCGAGTTTGGTGGATCCGTCCGTCCTCCCTCCCGGTCCGACTCTCCCGCCGGGCCATCCTTTTACCGGCGTCCAGTCGGCCTTCTATTGGTCGGCATCGACGCTCGCCGATACCCCGACCAACGCCTGGTTCGTGCTCTTCAACCTTGGCGACGTGGGTACCGGAGGTAAGAACCTCGGCCTCCGTGTCTGGTGTGTCCGCGGTGGCATGCATGCGGATCAGTATTGAGGCTTTGATCATTTGGGTGATTTGGTGATGTGGGGATGCAGGGGGCTCTGCCCCCTGCTCGCCTCCGGAAGACGAGCCATGGCCCGCTACGAACACCTGCCCATCTATAAAACCGCCAGGGACTTGGCGGTGTGCCTGGAGCAGACCGTCAGGAATTTCAGCCGGTTAAAACACTGGTGAGTCGGTTTGGTTGGGTGCGGCGCTTCTTCGCGCTGGAGGGAGGGTTGCTGGTGCCACGTGTGGCGGTGCCGCCTCTCATTCGTCGTCTCAGGGAACAGTATCGGTTTTTGCCGACCGGTTCCCTGACTCGCTTTTGCTCGTTCAGGTGGGGCGCTTGTACGAAGTGTATGACGAGCAAGTTGTGTGGGCGAGCCGGCTCTTGGGACTGAGATTGCACGCTACCGGACGAGGGGCCCGGCTTGGTGTGGCGTGCCGGTTGCGTGTGGAGCACGGTGTGCTCGAATGCCGGTCGTGCGGGGTATTCCCGTCGTTGTGGTCAGAGAAACGGAGGACCGACCCTGGCTCGGCGGGGTGAAGCCGAGAGAACTGAGGGCCTTTTGGCAGCCGGCGGCGATAGCATGTTTCTGACAGGCCGTTCCCAAAGGACATCATTCTCACCAGCCAGGCCCGGCGTTCTGTTTTTACCCGCCACCCTCTGATTGCTGTGCAATCAAAACCCGGGACGCGCCTTTACCCAGGCAAGCCGGCAGGGGTCTGGGTTTCTCGCTCAAGCCTTCGTAAACTTCCAACTTCGCCTCCATCTTGACCAATCGATGGTCGAGGAGCTTCAACAGGCTCGCCAGGTTTTTGGGCCGGTGCGGTTGGGAAAGGTCTAAGTGGACGGCCTTTGACGTTCGTGGTGTTCGGGCAGGGGGGAGATATCATGCCGCCCATGAAGAGTCATGCCATCACGGCGCATCAATCTGTCGTCCGCAAGCCTCGAAAGAGGGGCCTCTCCGAGTCTTTCGCAGCGCGGTGTTAAGGTGATGTAAACCTTTGCTGAGCAGGTGAGACGGTCATCAAGCGGTTATCTTCATGAAATGGTAGATGACTCTGTTGAGGAAGGCTGTGATGCCAATGTGCATCAGACCCGTGAGAAATGGTCCTGCAATCGCAACAGCTTGAACAGGAAACGGGTATAGGCTATCATTCACGAGCGGCCGCCGCGTGCTACGGACGAAAACAGGTCGAGCCGGCTCCTATGCGGATCGGCCTCAACAGTATTGAAGAGGAAGAAAGGGCCACATCTATGTATCGCTATTTCCTTCGCGTTCTCGTGCTAGGTGTTCTTGCCGCGTACCCGGCCCTCGCGGGGGCGACGATCCTCCTCTTCGACCAGGAGCGCGACGCCGCGACTGAGTCGACAGTGGGCCCAACTTCGAGCGGCGGTAAGCTGCCCGCGGACTACGGCGATCACGTAACGGGCGCAGTGATGGCCGTTCCCGGCGGCTTCTTCACCTACGGGGAAGGCGGTGAGGGTTTCACACCCGACGTGAGCGTGGACATCTTCTCGGCTGCGGCGACTGCGACCGATCCCCGCGTCAATCTTTGGCAGATCGGCTACGGGGATCTCGTCAACGTCATCTTCGCCGATGGTCCCGGGACGGCCGGCGCGCCGCTGCTCAGCGCGCGGTTCACGGCCGAGCCCGGCTACGCGGTCGATTTGTACGGCTTCGATCTGGCCGGTTTCGGCGTGGACTACGTCATCGCCGGCGTCTCGGTTTTCGCAGGGGCGACCACGCTGTTCTCCGAGACCGACGTGCTGGTGCAGGGCGACCTGTCCGGCCCACGCCACACGACCTTCGCCTTCACCACACCGCTCTCGGCCCCCGAGTTACTCCTGCAGGTGGATCTTTCGAATCTGGCGTCGGGTATCCAGGACAATGTCGGGGTGGACTCGATCCGCTTCGGCCAGACACCGCCACACCCCGTGCCGTTGCCACCGACCACGCTATTCCTGCTCACTGGGCTTGCGCTCATTTCTGCTGTATTATGCTATTCGAACAGCCGAGAGTTATTGAGATTGAATAAGCAGGTGTAATCCGACCGTCCCTAGCGCGGCGTCTTCGAAACCGACAGCTGGCCAGCCAGCTCACGGTTCCACCGTCACATCCACAAACGCCGGCAGACTGTCCGCCCCCTTCTTGTCCGTGACGCGTAGCTTGAACCGATAGGTTCGCGGCTCGGAGACGTGCGGGGCTTGGAAGGAGGCTTCGGGGCCGTTCACATCCAGGAGCGGCACTTTGCTGCCGCGGACCTGGCTCCACGAATAGTAGAGCGCTTCGCCTTCCGCATCCCGGCTGTTCAACCCGCTCAGCTTCACTTTCGTTCCAGCTTTCACCGTTCTATTTCTGCCTGCATCAGCAACTGGTGGCTCATTCGGCTCGTCGTTGACGGTCACATTCACGTCGAGCGAGGCCTGTTTGCCCCGATTGGCGACGGTCAGCGTGGTCTTGCCGTTGCCGACGATTTGCAGCATGCCACCGCTCAGGACCTTGATGGCGGCGGGGTTGGAACTCTGGTAGGTCGTGCCGCTGGCCGGCGAGGCGAGGGGCCGCACGACTCCGTCGGCGAACTCGCCGACCACCGGCAGTTCGAAGATCTTGCCCATCGAATCGACATGGCCGAATGCCGACGACTGTCCGGACCGGCCCAGTTGGAGCGGCTTCTCGGTTTCGAAGTCGATCGTCTGCAGTGCCGCCTCCGGTTCAACTTCGATGATCACTTCGTCGAAGACGGTGTGAGTTCCCAACCGTCCGCGTGAAATTTCGGCCACGGCCAGGAGGCGCATCGGTCCCACGGCGTCTTTCGGAACGTTCAACAAGCCGCCGAAAGGCGGGTTCTGGTCGAATCCTGACGACAGCGCGGCAACCGCGACGACCGGCGCGCCGGTGATGCTGTTTTGCTGCGAATACGTGTCATCCGCCAGCGTATCCGGCTGGGCCAGGGGCGAAGCGTCGGAGTCATCCTGCTGGACGAGGGTGTCGGCCTGGTCTCTGTACCAATAATAACGGACTTTCACAATGCCGGTGTCCGCTCCAAGGTCGACCCGTGCGGTGACGGTTTGACCGGACTTCAGTGTTGCTCCATCGGCGGGGGCCACAATCTTAAATGCCCACACTGGTTCAGCTGACACGATGCTCCCGAGAGCCAGCAAGCAAATCCCGAGGCCTCGGCAGCGCAGGCGATGGTGGATCTGTCCAGTCTTTCGTGTCATGGCTACCTCGTCAGATGGTAGGGGACGTCTGTGAGCACGATACGGTCTTTGAATAGGAGCGAGGCTTTCAGCATCAGGGCACGCTGGTTGTGCAGGATGTTTTGCCACCAGCGGGCCGGCAGTATTTCCGGAACGACGACGGTGATCCAGCATTCCGGATCCTGCTGTCGCTGGTCTTCGATATAATCCAGCAGTGCCCCCAGGATGGAGCGATAAGGAGAGGGGACGACGATCAGCGGGATTCCTCCCCCCCACTGAGCCCATTTCATTTCGACCAGCGCAGTTTCTTCCTTGTCCACATCCACGAGGAGCGCGCGGATTTCTCCGCCTCGGCTGCGGGCATAGTCCACGGCGCGGACGACGGAGCGGTTCACGTTGCCGATGGGAATGATGACGATATTCCGGCGTGGACGGGGGGTCTGACATCCCGCGTCAGCGCGACTTGTTCGGCGACGGCCTTGTAATGTGTCCGGATGCCCCGGAACATGACGATCAACAGCGCCACCAGGAGGAACACGATCCAGGCGCCCTGCATAAATTTGGTGCTGGCGATAATGACGGTCGCAATGCCGGTCGTGACGGCGCCGATTCCATTGACGACCAGTTTCTTCCGCCAGTGCACCCCTTTTTTGATGATCCACCGGCTGACCATCCCGGCTTGCGAGAGGGTAAACGAGACAAAGACGCCGATGGCATAGAGTGGAATCAGCGCATGAGTGTTGCCATGGAAGATTATGAGGAGCAGGCAGGCAAAGAATCCTAGAATTAAAATCCCATTGGAGAATACAAGCCGGTCTCCGAAGGTGGCCATCTGATGGGGCATGAATCCGTCTCGAGCTAGGATCGATGCCAGGTGGGGGAAGCCGGCGAAGGCGCTGTTGGCGGCCAGCACCAGGAGCATCATGGTGCTAATCTGGACGAGGTAGTAAATCACCCCGGAGCCGAACGTCAGACGGGCGAGTTGTGACACCACGGTTTCGTCGGGTTTCGCAAGGATGCCGTAGTGGTAAGCCATCCAACTGATCCCCATGAAGAGGAACGCCAGAATTCCTGACATCCATATCATGGTCGTTGCGGCATTTTTCGACTCCGGTGCATGAAAGGCTTTGACTCCGTTGGAGATGACCTCCATACCGGTTACGGCGGAACAGCCGGCGGCAAAGGCGCGGAGGACCAGGAAGAGCGTGACTTCTTGCATGGCTTCCGCAGAAGAGGCGGGAGGAAGGATTCCCGGGTTCCAGAACGACTGCAGGGTGCCCAGTATAACCAGGCAGCCCAAAGCGACGATCGCGAAGTAGGTGGGAATTGCAAAAAACTTTCCCGATTCCCGCACGCCGCGAAGGTTCACGATGACAATAAAAAGAATCGAGATCAATCCCAGTGCTTCACGATGTAGAAAGAGGACGGGAATGGCAGAGGTGAGCGCTGCGACGCCCGCGGCCACGCTGACGGCAACGGTCAGAACGTAGTCGATCATTAAGGCGCCGGCAGCGATCAATGCCGGGAGCTCGCCGAGATTGCTGCGCGCGACGATGTAGGCGCCTCCGCCTTCCGGGTATTCATAAATGATTTGGCGATAGGAGATGGTTAGGACCACGACGAGGAAGAGGATGGCGAGACTGACCGGAATGGACCAGGCCACTGCTGCAGTCCCGGCGAGTATGAGGACCAGCAGGATTTCTTCGGTGGCAGAGGAGCAGGAAGAGGGACGGCATTGATTGCACCGTCAAACAGCAGACAAGGTGCAACGCTACTTTGTCGCTTGTTCGCCTATGGCTAGGCGGTCTACCTGTCGAGTGAGGATGAGGATATGCGCAGTATGTGAGGAGAAATGATGGAGAACGTTGTTGAATTGGCTAAACATGTCCGTAACCGCACGAGCTGGGGTGGTGTCTGGCCGAAGCGGCTCCCGGGGCCACTAGCGTGGTCGCTCCTGCGAAACCGGAGACGCCGGCGATGTTTTTGACGTGGAGAGGAACGACGGTATAAAAGCCATCGCTCGTCATCCACTCGCCGTGGGGCAGTCGGTTGATGACTCGTTGGGCATGGACGGGCATAGGGGCCGATACAATCGTTCGCGTTGACAGGATGATGATTCATCTAATATAGATGAGCATTCCTCACGCCGAACGGCTGCTGCGCTGTCAACAAGGCAGTGACATAGCATTCCCCCGACGGACGGTGAGGGCGAGGCGCGAGCAAGAGGCACGTATTAGCGCCTGAAATTGTATAGTCAAACTTGGACCGTCGGTGAAATAGCCGGCATCGTACAAACTTCAAGACGGAGTCGCAGGGTATGCCTACCACGACGCAGTTCGTCGTCAGCAGTCTCAGTAAACCGGGTGTGTTGGCCAAAGTGGCGTCGGTCTTGGGCGAGGCGGGAGTCAACATCAAGGCGTTTTCAGCGCCCGAGGTCACGGGCAGAGGCAAGCTTCGGCTGTTGGTTGCCGACGTCGAAGGAGCCAGGGCCGCGCTCAAGGCAGCGAAGGTCAGATTTACCGAAGAGACGGCATTATTGCTGAGTCTCGAAAACAAACCGGGCGCACTCAAAGAAGTGGCCGATTTGTTGAACAAGCACCGTATCAACATTAAATGCGGATACTGTACGCCGTCCAGAGAAGGGAAACGGGCCATTGTTGTCTTGACCGTCTCGAACACCAACAGGGCCTTGACGGTCCTTCGCAATCAATCCCTTGATGAGTTTTGACCCATGCGGCCTCAGCCGCTTGCGCGAATCGTCCATGGATTAACCGCCGCGGTCATCCTCTGCGGCGCTCTTGCCCTTCAAAGTTGCAGATCGTCTCCTGCTCCGGTTGATCACCCTCCAGGCTACCCAATCGGGTTTATCCAACGGGGCGTCGCTTCGTGGTACGGGCCGGGCTTTCATGGGAACAAGACCGCCAACGGCGAACGGTACAACATGCACCAGTTGACCGCCGCTCACCGGACGTTGCCCCTGGGGTCCATCGCTGTCGTCCGTTCTCTGACGTCCGGCCGTCAAGTGACGGTACGGATCAATGACCGAGGTCCTTTTGTGAGAGGTCGGGTGCTGGATCTGTCGTTGGCCGGTGCAAAAGCCATCGGGATGACGGGACGAGGGACCGATGAAATCGAATTGCGGGTGATCGGCTATTCTCCTCGGCCCGGTGGCCCGGGAGCGCTCAGAGTACAGATCGGCTCATTCGCCGATCCGGAGAATGCCCAAACGCTCTTCTCCCAGGCTCAGGCGGAGTTTCCGGGCGGTCGCATTACCCGAGTTGATTTGCCGGAAGGGCGTCGCTATCGGGTCCAGATCGGGCAATTCAGGACGGAATCTGAAGCCCAAGCCGCCGCTGCTCGTTTGGACCACAAGCTGAACGTCGAGTCGTTCGTCGTGCGGGACGATGGATAAAGCAATAGCACCGACGATTTATAATCCATTGATTTATTTTGATTTTTTTGTGAATCCCTTGCCTCCACTCCTCCCCTATGGTAGATGTATCAGTGCTGGAGAACATTGGAAATCCGTAGGAGACTCCCCAACATGGTGATACAACTTGCTCCTCGTAACCATGCACGCCCGGTTTCCCGACGGTCCGCTTCGATAGAACATCCTTAAGCAACGATCACAAATGGATATCCTGATCCTTTTAGGATTGATAGGGTTGTCCGTCGTTATTTCCACCGCCGAAATCGGGTTTTTCGCGGTCAACGAAACACGGCTGAGGGCGCTCGCCCAGAATGGCAGCAAACGCGCCGCGAAGGCGCTGCTCCTCAGAAGCGATCCCCAGAAATTGCTGTCCACCATTCTCGTCGGCGACCGTCTCGTCAGCACGGCGATCCCCATGTACGCGACCTTTATGACGCTGAATATCTACGGCGGGAAAAGCGTCTTTGAAGAAGCCATCGCCGTCATGGTGGGGCTGCTGACGTTCGTGCTCCTTGTGTCGGTAGACGTGGTCCCCAAAACGCTCGCCGCCAAGTTTGCGGTCCCGGTCACCTTGAACATGGCCTATCCGGTGTACTGGGTTCAGGTGCTCATGAAGCCGCTGCTCTTTGTGATGGTTCCCCTCATCTATAAGCTGACGGGGGGGAAAGGGCTCACGCTTCCGTTGGTGACGGAAGAAGAGCTCAAGATTATGTTGGATCAGGGGGGGAAAGCCGGCGAGCTCGAGGTCGAAGAAGTCAAGATGATCAAAAACGTCTTTCAATTGAAAGACATCACGGCCGAGGACGCCATGACCCCCCGCATTTACGTTTTTGCGCTGGACGGGTCGCTGCGGCTCAAGGACGCCGAGGAACTGCTCTACAATTCGAAGTACTCGAGAATTCCCGTCTACGACGGCACGCTCGACAACATTACCGGTATTCTTTACAAGACCAAAGCCCTCATCGAGCTGGCCAAAGGGCATTCGGACCTGCGATTGCAGGAAATTGCCCAGCCCCCTCTGTTCGTCCCCGCGGGAAAGACTGCGGACGATTTGATGAAACAGTTTCAGCAGGAAAAGCGGCACATGGGAATCGTTGTCAATGAATTCGGCGGGGTCATGGGGTTGGTCACCCTTGAAGACCTGCTGGAAGAGGTGGTCGGCGAAATCGTCGATGAGACCGACATCACCGAGGAGCTGATCAAACGGATCGGGAAAAACCAAATCTTGGTCCACGGGCGCACCGAAGTCCGCAAGGTAAACGAATTTCTCAAGGTCGATCTCGGCGACGAAGCCCTCACGATCGGAGGACTAATTCAGGAACATCTGGGCCGTATTCCAAAAACCGGCGAAGAAATCCGGATCGAGAATTGCCGCCTGGTGGTCCACGAGGCCGATCCCCGTTCGATCCGCAGCGTCCAGATCTTCAAAGAGGAAAAGGCGCCCGTGCCGGTCGAGGTGCCTCCTACGTTGAATCCGGTGAGTTAAGAAGGTCTCGGCTGCCGAACCAGCGCCAGGAATTCCTGTTCGGTCAGGATCGGGATACCCAACGTCTTGGCGTGGGCCAGCTTCGAGCCGGGATCGGCGCCTGCTACGACGTATGAGGTCTTTGAACTGACGGCGGAGGAGACTGTGCCGCCCAGCCGTTCGACGAGGGTTGTGGCTTCATCGCGGCTCAACGTGTCAAGCCCTCCCGTAAAGACGAAGCTTTTCCCCGACAACGGCAAGGACGAGCCTGTCCCTGAAAGGGGGGCTCGCTCAATGGTTAACCCGGCCTTGAGCAATCGGTTGATCACGCGTCGGTTCGACGGTTCTTGAAAATAGGACACCAGGCTGGTCGAGATTTCCGGGCCGATTTCTTTAACGGCCTGTAAGCGCGCTTCGTCGGCTTGCATCACGGCATCGAGCGAGCCGAATTCCCTCGCCAAGACCGACGCAATGTGCCGACCCACCTGACGGATTCCGAGCCCATACAGAAACCGGTCCAGGGGGGCGGTTTTGCTCCGCTCGATGGCTTCCAGCAACAGTGTCGCCGAGCGGTCGGCGAAACCCTCCAGCCCAAGGACCTGCTCGCGGTTCAGATGATACAGATCGGCCAGGTCTCGGACCAACCCGCGATCGACCAATTGAGCGATCGTTTTTTTTCCGAGTCCTTCGATATTGAGAGCGGGCTTGGACGCGAAATGTTCAATGGCTCCCTTCAATTGGGCCGGACAGGTCGCATGGCCGGTACAGTAGGAGTACGCGCCCTCTCGCGCAACCGTCGATCCGCAGACGGGGCAGTGATCCGGCATCGTGAACGGGGCGGCACGCATCTCTCCGGGAATCGGCACCCGCTCGGCGATCGCCGGAATCACGTCGCCGGCCCGTTCGACCTTGACCGTGTCTCCATCACGCACGTCCTTGCGTGCCACTTCGTCGGCGTTGTGCAGTGTCGCTCGACTGATGGTCACGCCGCCGACTTCGACCGGGTTGAGTAAGGCCAACGGAGTCAGAGTGCCGGTCCGGCCCACCGAGACGATGATCTTGTGGATTTTGGTGATTTCTTTTCGAGGGGCGAACTTGTAGGCAATGGCCCAGCGGGGACTCCGGGATTTCATGCCGAGCCGGGCCTGTAAATCGCGCCGGTCGACCTTGACGACGATTCCGTCGATTTCGTACGGGAGCTCGTCTCGGCGCCGTTCGGTCTCACGGTGGAAGGCCGTCACGTCGTCGATCGTCCGGCACAACCGGCGGATGAGGGGAGTCGGAAATCCCCAGGCTGCGAGCGCCTCCAATTCCTCCCAGTGGGACGGAGGGGGATCGCCCGTCATGGCCATGATTTCGTAGCAGGTGACCACCAGCGGACGTTCGGCGGTGACGCGCGAGTCCAATTGGCGAAGCGAACCGGCGGCGGCGTTGCGCGGGTTGGCGAAGGGTTCCTCGCCTCGCTCCGCCATCCGGCGATTCAAGGCGTGGAACTCGTCGAGCCGCATATAGACCTCGCCCCGCACCGCCAGATGGTTCGGCGGACGACCGTCGGCCGGCAAGCGGAGCGGCAAGGACCGTATCGTCCGGAGATTGACGGTGACGTCTTCTCCCACCGTGCCGTCTCCTCTGGTCGATCCTCTGACGAAAAGACCGTCTTCATAGACCAGCTCGACGGACAGACCGTCGAATTTCGGCTCCGCCGCGTAGTCGATTCGGTCTAGTTTCAGTTCCCGCTTGATCCGTTGATCGAACGCCAGGACTTCCTGGGGATCGACCAGGGAGTCCAGGCTCAACATCGGCCGTTCGTGCGACACCTTCCCCAACTCGTCCAATGGCGGCGCGCCGACCCGTTGCGTCGGAGAATCCGGTGTGACGAGCTCGGGATGGGCCCGTTCGAGTTCGATCAGTTCGCGAAACAGGCGATCATATTCGCTGTCGGAAATCTCCGGCCTGTCTTTGACGTAATAGAGGTGGTCGTGACGTCTGATCTCGGATTTGAGTCGGTCCAGCCGTTCTTTGACGGGAGAGCGCGTTTCAGATTCGGGGGGCGGGTTTGAGTCGAAAAGATCGTGCTGCATAGGAGCGGCGGCGCTGCTTGGCCGGGCGACCGTACCATAGGGTTGCGCGGGCGGTCAAACCGTCGAACTGTGGTCCGCTTTGACTTTCGCGTCGTCGGCCACTATTCTAATCCTTTCTCCGGGAGGCTGCCCAAGATCGGCCGAGGGGGCGGTTCGCGGTTCTATGAAGTCCCGAGGGGTGAGGGGCGTCGGAAGGAGGAAGTGATGGAAGAAAACGTGGCGACCGTCAAGCGGAAGGCATGGAAGGTCCTGCGAAGTTCGCCGGCCGGCATCTTGGTCGCGTGCGGTCTCTTGCTCGGCGGATGCGTGGTGCTGGAAGAGAAATACGATGCGGAAAAGGCGCGGAGCTTAAATTTTCAGCGATTGCTGGCTCAAGAAGAACGGCGGGCCGCGGAATTGGAGAGCGAGGTCAAGCGGACCAAGCGCGAATTGCTGGAGTTTGAGACTCGCAACCGGGAATTGCTTGCGCAAATCCAATCGATCCGCGAGCAGATGACGCGCCTCCAGGAAGAGGCCGAAGCCGTGAAGGAAGCGGCGCTCCTCGAGCGGAAGGCCATGGAGGAGATGCGCAAACTGAGCGGTCAGACGGCGAAGTCGAAAAAATCGGAGTTGTCGACCGAGTCGCCGTCCTCCGGCGATAAGCCCCAGCCGACTCCACCGAAAGCGGTGAAAGGCGCGGACATACCCAAAGGGGCGATGCCATCCGGAAAAGAAGGAACGATCATCCATATCGTGAAACCGGGAGAGACATTGTTCCGTATCAGCCGGCGTTACGGGGTCGAAACTGAAAAACTGAGACAGATGAATAAGCTGCCGGACGACATCATCGAAGTCGGCCAGCGGTTGATCGTGGGAATCGAGTAACGGATCGCGCGGAATGGGATCGCAATCGTATTCGCTCAGCTTCGAGGACTTTCGTTCCCGGACGAAGGAAGGGAATCTCATTCCGTTGTATCGGGAGATTTTGGCGGACCATGATACGCCGGTGTCCGCCTTCGCCAAGATCGATCACGGCCCGTCGGCCTATCTGCTCGAAAGCATTCAAGGGGGAGAAAAGTGGGCGCGGTATTCCTTTTTGGGAAGCGGCGCTACGACCGTGATCGTTGAAGATCGGGGCGATCTCCTGGTTAAGGAAGGGAAACGGACCAGACGGATTCCAGGCCGCGGCGCTCCCCTCGATCGCTTGCGGGAATTCATGGAAGCCTATCGGCCCGTGACGGTTCCCGGTTTGCCTCGTTTCGTGGGGGGAGTCGTCGGTTATATCGGCTACGATATGGTGAAGACGTTCGAGGACATTGCGCCCCGGCCCAAGGAGCGTCTCGACCTGCCGGATTTTGCGTTGTTGTTGACCGAAACGCTGCTGATCTTCGACAACGTCTCGCAAAAGATCAAGGTCGTGGCGAACGCGCACGTAAAGTCCGTCTCGGATCGCGACGTTCGCTCCGCGTATCGGGCCGCGATCGGTAACATCGAAAAGATGATCGCCCGGTTGCGCCGTCCTCTTCGTCAAGCACAGCCGAAACGCCGTCGCTCTCCCATTCGTTTTACGCCGAACATGAGCAAGGCGGACTTTGAAAAGATGGTGGAGACGGCGAAAGAGTACATCAAGGCCGGAGACATTTTTCAGTGCGTGTTGTCTCAACGATGGGAGACCAATCTTCAAGCGCCGCCGTTTCAACTCTATCGGGCGTTGCGCGTCGTCAATCCCTCGCCCTACATGTATTATCTGCGTGTCGCCGGCGTCGAGCTGATCGGGTCCTCGCCGGAGATTCTGGTCCGCTGCGAGGATGGACTCATTTCGGTGCGCCCGATCGCGGGAACCAGGCGACGCGGGGCGACGCCGGAGGAAGATGCTCAACTGGAGCGGCGCCTCCTCGCCGACGCCAAAGAGCGAGCGGAACACATCATGCTCGTCGATCTGGGGAGAAACGACGTTGGGCGGGTGGCCGAACCCGGCTCGGTGCAGGTCGAATCGCTGATGACGGTCGAACGGTATTCGCACGTCATGCACATCGTGTCCAACGTGACGGGGAAATTGGCTCGATCCAAAACCGTCTATGATGTGCTCAAAGCCTGTTTTCCGGCAGGAACCGTGTCCGGTGCGCCGAAAATCCGGGCGATGGAAATTATTGAGGAGTTGGAACCGACGAAACGGGGTCCCTATGCCGGGGCAGTGGGGTACATCAGTTTTTCCGGCAACATGGATATGTGTATCAATATTAGGACCGTGGTGGTGTTTCATCATCGGGCCTTCATTCAGGCCGGCGCGGGCATCGTCGCCGATTCGAGTCCTGAGCACGAATATGAAGAGACCTGCAACAAGGCCAGGGCCATGATGAAGGCGATCGAGCTGGCGGAGCAGGGGGTGGAATAGGGTCGGAAGACGGGGCGGGATGCGGTTGTCGGGTGCAAGCCGGCGATCGGCCTCTTTCACGTTATGCTGCTGGTCATCGACAACTACGACTCATTTACCTACAACCTGGTGCAGTATCTCGGCGAGTTGGGCCAAGACGTCGTCGTCTATCGTAACGACGAGATCACGCTCGCACGCATTCAAGATCTGCGCCCCTCCCGCATCGTCGTTTCTCCCGGCCCCTGCACTCCCAAGGAAGCGGGCATTTCCGTCCAGGCGATCCGCACGTTCGCGGGAAAAATTCCGATTCTCGGCGTCTGCTTGGGGCATCAATCGCTGGCCGCCGCCTTCGGAGGAACCATCATCCGCGCTCCGCGCTTGATGCACGGCAAGACCTCGATGATCCGGCACGACGGCCGAACGATTTACCGGTCCCTGCCCAATCCGTTTGAAGCGACGCGGTACCATTCGTTGATCGTCGATCGCGCCACCCTTCCCGGCTGTTTCGAGATTTCCGCGGAGACCGGCGAGGGAGAGATCATGGGTATTCGCCACAAAACATCTGGCGCCGAAGGGGTGCAGTTTCACCCCGAGTCGATCCTGACGACCGCCGGGAAAGATTTGCTGAGGAACTTCCTGACACTGTGATCTCCCCGCAAATTCATCGACATGATCAGAGACGCCATCGCCAAATTGGCCGACCGAAATAACTTGTCCGCGCAGGAAACGGAAGCGGTCATGGCTGAAATCATGGATGGGGCCGCGACTCCCGCACAGATCGCCGCCTACCTCATGGGGCTCAGGCAAAAGGGGGAAACGGTGGAGGAAATCGTCGGCTCGGTGAGGGCCATGCGTTCCCGCTCCGTTCGGATCAGGGTCGGCGCCACGATCGTCGTCGATACCTGCGGCACGGGAGGAGACGGTGCGCAGACCTTCAATATCTCGACCGCCGCCGCGTTGGTGGCGGCCGGGGCCGGGATCACCGTGGCCAAGCACGGCAATCGGTCGGTGTCGTCCAAGTGCGGCAGCGCCGACGTGTTGACCGAGCTGGGCGTCAAGATTGATTTGGAGCCGAATCACGTGGCTGACTGTATCGACGAGGTGGGGGTGGGATTTCTGTTCGCGCCGCTTTATCACGAAGCGATGAACCATTGCGCCGGACCGAGACGCGATTTGGGGATCAGGACGATCTTAAACCTGCTGGGGCCGTTGGCGAATCCGGCCGGCGCCACCCATCAGGTGCTGGGCGTCTATGACGCCAAGTGGACCGACGTCCTTGGGCGTGTCTTGCTGGATCTTGGCACCCAACATTGCCTGGTTATTCATGGAATGGACGGGTTGGACGAGATGACGTTGGCGGATCGGACGAAGGTGTCCGAAGGCAAGGCCGGCGTGGTGTCGAGCAGCTTCATCGCTCCCGAGGAGTTCGGCTTGCAGCGCGTGCAGCGGAAGGAGTTCGCGGGAGGGACGCCGGCCGACAACGCCCGTATCCTGCGGGACATTTTGCGGGGTTGCAAAGGACCGCCCAGGGAGATCGTCTGTCTGAACGCCGCTGCAGCCATGGTGGTCGGAGGCAAGGCGAAAACGTTGCAGGACGGCTTTCGACTGGCGCAACAGACGATCGACTCCGGTGCTGCCGCGGAAAAGTTGGAGCGACTGATTTCGTTTACGAACACAGTCGGACGATCGTGATTCTTGATCGCATCCTGGAACACAAAAAGGCTGAACTGCGGCACAAGCAGAGCCGGTCGTATCTGGCTGAGCTCAAAGCGATGATCCGAGACGCGCCGGCTCCGTTGGGGTTTGCCGTGGCGCTTGACGCGACGAGGACCCGGCAAAGCCCCGCGTTGATCGCCGAGGTCAAAAAGGCGTCGCCCAGCCTGGGGCTGTTGCGGGAGGAGTTCGCCGAGCGGTTCGACCATGTAGGCATTGCCAAGGCCTATTTTGATCACGGGGCGTCGGCAGTCTCGGTGCTGACGGACAAGGACTTCTTTCAGGGCGACCTTCGTTATTTAAAAGACATCAAGAAGGCCGTGCCGCTCCCCGCGCTCAACAAGGAATTCATGGTCGGCGACATTCAGTTCTACGAGGCGCGGGCCCATGGGGCCGACGCGGTGCTCCTGATCGTCGCGGCGCTGGAGCGCCGGCAGTTGGTCGACTATCATGCCCTGGCTTCCGGACTCGGCATGGATGTGCTGTTTGAGACCCATCATGAGCGGGAGCTGGACCTGGTGCTGGAATGGGTGCCGAATGCGAGATTGATCGGCATCAACAATCGCGATCTCAAGACCTTCACGACCGATCTGGATGTGACCTTCCGGCTGGCCAAGCGAATCCCCGCTGACAAACTCATCGTCAGCGAAAGCGGGATTCATTCCCGCCGGGACGTTCTGCAGTTGATCGAAGCCGGCGTGCACGCCATGCTGGTCGGCGAATCGCTCATTCGGGCGAAACGGACCGGCGAGAAGGTGCGCGAGCTGCTCGGTGTTTCGACCGGCGATTCACGGTCGGCGTGAGCGACGGGGGTGATTCATGGTGAAGGTCAAAATTTGCGGAATCACCGACGGCGAAGACGCGCGCGTGGCGGTCGAGGCCGGAGCCGACGCGCTGGGCTTCGTGATGTATCGACAAAGCCCTCGCTATGTGAGGCCGGAGGCGGCACGGGCCATTGTCGCCTCGCTGCCGCCGTTCGTCGTGCCGATCGGCGTGTTCGTCAACGAGGGAGCCGACCTTGTCAGGAAACTGATGGACGACTGCGGATTTGCCCTGGCCCAACTGCACGGAGATGAGACCCCGTCCTACTGCGAGGCGCTTGGTCGTCCGGCCATCAAAGCTATTCGATTGAAGGACCGGAGTTCGCTGCTGGCGGTGGCGGAATTCCGGGGACGAGCGGGGGTGCGAGGGTTCGTCATCGACGCGTTTTCCGATCAGGCCTACGGCGGGACGGGTCGAACCGTCGATTGGACCGTGGCGGCTGACGTCGCCCGCACGGCGCCGATTCTTCTGGCGGGCGGGCTGACACCGGATAACGTAACCGACGCCGTTCGGGCAGTACGGCCCTATGGGGTCGACGTCAGCAGCGGCGTGGAATTGCAGCCGGGGAAGAAAGACCCGGTCAAGGTGAAATCGTTCATCGACGCGGTGAAGCTTGTGCCGTAATGTCCCATGGCTCTATACTGCATCGGCTGATCGCGGCCGACGGGTCGCACGCTGTCGCCTATACAAACAATGGAGAGGTCGATGACCGCCTCGTTGCCGGACCGTCATGGCCGGTTTGGGCCCTATGGGGGCCGTTACGTGCCGGAAACCTTGATGCCGGCGCTGCTCGAACTGGAAGCTCAGTACGCGAAGGCCAAAAAAGACCGGCGGTTTCAGACAGAGCTTGCCCATTATCTCAAATACTACGTCGGGCGCCCCACGAGCCTGTATCGAGCCGATCGATTGAGCGCCAAGTTGGGCGGGGCCAGGATCTACCTCAAACGCGAGGACCTGTGCCATACAGGGGCGCACAAGATCAACAACGCCATCGGCCAGGCGCTGCTCGCCCTGCGGATGAAAAAACCGCGTGTCATTGCCGAAACAGGGGCAGGCCAACACGGGGTGGCGACCGCGACGGCCGCCGCGATGTTCGGGCTCCAGTGCGAAATTTACATGGGCACGGAGGACATGCAGCGGCAGGCGCTCAACGTCTTCCGGATGAGGCTGTTGGGTGCCACTGTGACCGGCGTGGACGCAGGGAGCCGCACGTTGAAGGACGCCATCAGCGAAGCGATGCGCGATTGGACCACGAACGTGCGGACGACCCACTATGTACTCGGCTCGGTGCTCGGCGCTCATCCCTATCCCATGATGATCCGGGATTTTCAGTCCGTGATCGGCCGCGAGGCGCGCAAACAAATTCTCGCGGCGGAAGGCAGATTGCCCGATTACCTTGTGGCCTGCGTGGGAGGAGGGAGCAATTCCATCGGCCTCTTCCATCCCTTTCTAAAAGACAAGAAGGTCAAGATGGTCGGGGTAGAGGCGGGGGGAGTCGGCATCGTGAGCGGCAAACACGCGGCGCGCTTCGCGGGCGGGAAACCGGGGGTGTTGCAGGGCACGATGACCTATCTGCTTCAGGACGACGACGGACAGATCAACCTGACCCATTCCGTCTCGGCCGGCTTGGACTATGCCGCCGTCGGACCGGAGCACAGTTTCTACCATGACCAGGGGCGTATCGAGTACGCCTATGCGACGGATGAAGAGGCGCTGGAGGCCTTCGACTTGCTCACACGCGAAGAAGGCATCATGCCCGCGCTGGAAAGCGCCCATGCCGTGGCGCACGTCGTCAAGCTGGCGCCGAAGATGAAAAAATCCCAAATCGTTCTCGTGAATCTCTCCGGCCGCGGCGACAAAGATGTCCAGCAGATCGCCCGCATGCGCGGCGTGGCGCTTTGAAAAGCAGGAAGGTGATTCATGATCGGCTCGTCGCATCGGCAATCCAAGAGGGCGCGGACCTCCTCCCGTCCCCAGCCCTGTCCTTCTCACGGGCGACCTGATCCAAATCGACTTGATGCGACGTTTCGACGGTTGAAAGACGAAAAGAAGAAGGCGCTGATCGTGTACCTGATGGCCGGTGATCCGAGCCTTGATGCAACGGAAAAGCTGGTATTGGCGCTGGAGCAGGCCGGCGCCGACGTCATCGAGCTGGGCGTGCCGTTTTCGGATCCCATCGCCGACGGACCGGTCATTCAGCGGGCGGCGCAGCGGGCACTCAATAACGGCGTGTCATTGCGATCGATTTTCACCATGGTCAAGTCCCTTCGGCAGCGCACGAACATTCCGATCGTGTTGATGCTGTATTCCAACTCCATTTGCGCCATGGGTTATGAGACCTTCTGCCAAACAGCGAAAGATGCGGGTGTCGATGGGATGATCGTGCCGGACATGCCGCCGGATGAAGCGGGGCCGCTCAAGGGGCCGGCGGAGGAGGCCGGATTGCGGCTGATTTTTCTGCTGGCCCCCACCAGCACGAAGGATCGGCGAATGTTCGTCGCGCGGCAGTCTCACGGGTTCGTCTATTATGTATCACTCACGGGAATCACCGGATCAAAACTCACCGACGTGGCCGACGTCGCCCAGAACGTCGAAAAAATCAGAAAGGTGGCGAACGCGCCGATCGCCGTCGGATTCGGCGTGGCCACGCCGAACGATGCCGCCCGTCTGTCGGATTTCGCCGACGGGGTGATCGTTGGCTCGGCGGTCGTGCGGCGGATTGAGGAATGCCGCCACGCTCCTGACATGGTCGAGCAGGTGGTAGGGTTCGTCCGGTCGCTGAAAGCGGCGATGGCGCAGGAGCAGCAACCAGCGCCGCAGTAGCCTGCGTGAGCGGGCTTGTGCGAGAGACGAGGGAGCGGGAGTATGTCGTCCTCTGGTCTGCATCGCCCTGCCGGCTTGCGTCGTTCTGACGGGCAGGCACAGGCGGTGAGCGAGGCATCAACAATAGGTGTGGAAATAGGAGGAAGGCGGTGGCACCCTTGCGGGTGACGAAACCCCGCCGGGGGTGTCCCGGCCAAGAAATGAGGCACCGCCCTGAACGAGCAGAGCAGAGGAGGGGGGGTAGCGTCAAGTTGTGCGTGGGGGGAGCACCTGGAAGACTTTGCCCGGGACCACATCCAGCGATTCATCCGATCGCTGGGGGAAGAGGAAATGACCGAACGGTTAGGGCGGAAGAAATCGGAGCGCCGGGCGGCGGTAGACGCCCCGGCAGGGTCCCGCAAGAGGTACGGCAACTCGCGGAAGCTGACCCCTGACCTGTGGGACGATCACTGTCCGGCGTCCACGGGTGCGAGGGCTGGCCGAGCGGTTCGTCCGTCGCCTTGTGCCGTTGGTCCGGCCCGGACCAGGCAGGGCGGCGAGCTGTTGCCGCAGTTGTATCTCCATGGGATGGCACTCGGGGATTTCGAGTTGACGCTGGAGGGCGTTGTCGTCCGCCTCGCTCCAGCGGCTCAAGGTGCAGTGGCAGGACGAATCTGCCACGGGAAAGCAGCGGCGGCCCGATACCCTGGAGGTCGTCTGCGTCCGGGGCGGATGGCTTGTATGTGAAAGCCAGCCTGGAGGAGACCAAGGCGGCGCTTCTTGTGGTGATCGGGGCGCTGACGGATGGCCGCAAGGTGGTGTTGGCCGTGGAAAGCGGGCAGCGCGAATCCTGGGAGTCCTGGGGCGCGGGGATACGGGATCTGCGGACGCGAGGGCTGAAGCCCTGGCACTGTACCATCGCCGATGGCCATCTCGGGAGCTGAGCAGCAGCCTGCAGCCGCTTGAACAGCGGTACTGGGACGATCAGCTCGTCAACGTGCCGGATGCCATGCCGAAGCCTCTCCATCTGGAGGCGATGCCCTTGCTCAAAGCGCTGCCGTATGCGGAGACGCACGCAGCCTGCGAGTGATTACGAGAGCTGTTCAGCCGCCGGTATCGCCCCTCGGTATCGCACCCTGGCCCCGAAGGCCGTCGAACGCTTACACGCGGACGGGGAGCGACTGATCACGTTCTACGGTTCCCGCAGAAACATTGACGTCACCTGCGCACGACCCTTGCGCATGACCAAGGGGGTGGAGTTGTCGTTTGCGTCGGCCCGGCTTCGGCCAAGTCTGTCGATGGTGCGAAACAGAGTTGGATCGCTCAACAGGAGGTCGCCGCTGATTCCATTTACACACCCCCTGACAAGACCTGCAAAACGTTCTCCGTTTGATTGTCTCAATTTACGGGAAGCTTACGGTTTATCAACAGCCTGCTAGTAGAAACGTGCAGAGGGAGAGTATGGATCATACGCCTCAGCCTGGTTCACGGAAAATTCGTATTGCTCAGGTGATTACGGGATTGGTCGTGGGTGGTGGTGGCCAGGTTGTGTGGACGATCGCTCGGAAAATTGATCGCGCGCGATTCGAGATGGACATTTTTTGTGTCATAGAGGGAGGCGAGTTGGTATCAGATATTGAGAAAATGGGATTTCGGGTTAATGTTTTAGAAAAAACATATGATTATAGGCGCTTGCTTTCGTATGATGTGTTTAAGATCCTGAAGCTTGCAGAATATTTGGAAAAAGGAAAGTATGATATCGTCCATACGCATCTCTACCAAGCGGATGTAATAGGGCGAATAGCGGGAATCGTGGCTGGTGTTCCTAACATGGTGAAATCCCTTCATAATATGGGACAATGGAAGAAAAAACGACATTTGATAGTCGATCGCTTGTTGTTATCAAAGACTGCCTATGTGATTTGTTGCTCGGATTATCAAAAGGAAGTGGCCATTCGACAAGAGCATCTGAAGGAGGGGAAAGCCATAACGATTTATAATGGGGTTGATATAGAACGTTTTACGCCTAAGAGGAATCGATTTGCCTTTGCAAGAAGTCTCGGGTTGGATCCGACGTGTAAAATTGTGGGAACTGTCGGAAGGATGATTGAAATGAAAGGACAGGTGCACTTTTTGAGATCTATTCAACATGTATTGGCTGAGCATCCAGATGTTCAGTTTGTTCTTGTTGGTGACGGGCCAATTCGGAAAGAATTGGAAGGGGAAGTCAAGAACAAGCCGTTCAGAGATCAGGTGTTCTTCTTAGGCGAGCGTCGTGATGTTCCAGAAATATTGGGGATAATGGATGTGTTTGTGTTCCCCTCTCTTTCTGAGGGAATGGCTATTGCTGTAGTAGAAGCCATGGCTTCTAGGCTGCCTGTCGTAGCTTCTCATATTCGTCCGTTATCGGACATTGTGATTCATGAGAAAACAGGGCTCCTTGTCGAGCCGCGATCTCCCCATGCAATAGCGTGGGCTGTCAATAGGTTGTTACAGGATGATCATCTTAGATCGATGATGGGCGAGGCTGGTCGTGAACGAGTTGCCCAGTATTTCACGGACGATAAAATGGTAAGAAGGATAGAAGAAATCTATACCCTACTTGCCGCTTCGGGAGGAGGATGTTAGTTGTCGCATTCAGCGACAATCAGACGGTCTCTGATGAAACAACGGGGGTTGGATGTGAACCATTCCTTCCTAGCCGGGAGAGGGTGTTGCTGTGTTATAAGCTCCCCGTAGTAGGGAGAACTTTCTGGCAGAGTCCGCCACCCTAGCCAGGAGGTTCCCATGCGTCAGTCAAAGTTCACCGACACGCAGATTGTCTCGATTTTAA
>JANDJJ010000034.1 GCA_024330945.1 Nitrospira sp.
TGCATCGATGATCGTTTTAATTGGGGCATGATCATGCCGGGCACCGCCCCACAACGCGAACTGGCGATTTCGTGTGTCCGCGTTCCGTTTACCTGCGTTCTATTGGCTCGACGGTCGGCCCATCATAGCAACGACACCTCACGGATTCCATTTCCATCTTAACGGAACACACGGAGCCGCTCGCTGATGAATATACGGCTCCTGGGGATTCCGATGCCGGTCGAGGCGCATTCGCACCCATGCCTCAACGTCGCCGGCGGCGGCAGGGATGTCGCCTCGCTCGGCGAGGCGGCGGATGATCGATTCGAACGAGTCGCCCGCTTTCACCTCGGCTCCAGGTTGCGAGACCACTTCCCGATATTTGCGATTGCAGATAACCAGTCGGTCGGCGGCGTCGAACAACGCAAACCACTGCGGAACCATTTCGATGGCCTCGATCATCCGTGCATGGCTGTCGCGAGCTAGGTTCGACGCTTTCGTGACTTGGCGATCGATCACGGCCAGAAGGGTCGAGAGCGCCACGGCGACCACGGCCAGCAAGTCGACCGCCCCGGCTGGGCACCAACCTCGACATCGACTAGACCGTACGCCGGCATCATCCCGATGACATGGACCCCGGAAAGAACAAACCCCATCGAGCTGGCCTTTTCGGTCACCCGCCAGCCTCCTACCGCAATGTTCCAGGCCCCCAGCGAAACGACGCTGACGCCGAGCATGACGATGATCACGATCGAGAGGGCGAACAAGAACCAATCCCACTGAAGATCCATCGACCGGTGCAACGCCATCAAACTGGTGAAATGGGTCACGCTCATGCAACCGCCTATCACCAGGCCGCCAGCCACAAGCCGAAGGGGGTCCCCGTTATGGCTGCTGATGAGGTAGACGGCCGCCCCGCCGGCCCCTCCTGCGGACAGAACGGAAAACACGGCGAGCGCCGAGTGCTGAGCCGTGTGAGTCGGAGGGCAAAAGGCCAGGTTCCCGATGAAATGGATCGCCCATATTTCGAGCCCGGCGGCGACGGCGCCAATCGAAAGCCATTGCAGCTTTACCAACCGTTGATCGGTGGCGCGCATCCGCTCGGCGATGCTGAGAACGACGTAGGCTGCCGCGCCGCCCAGCAGCATCGAGCAAATGGCCAGCACCGGGTCGCATATTCCCAGCAAGGCGTGCTCCGCTCAAAATTCGTTCATACAAATACTTGCGCCATCATGACGAGAGACCGAACGTTTTGCAATCCGACGGGTGGCGAGCTCACGGTCGCCATGACGGCAACGTGCTGCAAGTCTGCTTTTTTCTTTGCCCACGGTCTCTACAACGTCTTCAGACTCACGTCTGACGGTCACGTACTCTCGTATCATCTTTCCATTTATCACCTGGTTGCTCGGCGAACTCGCCGCGGACGGGAGGAGGGGCTTGGGTCGGAGGCTGGGGATGCCCCTGCTCCCCCTTTCGCTGGATCACCAAACCGACGACACGTGCGGCAAGAAACAACGCCACTCCGGCCACTCCTATGCCGATCATGACCGCCCGTCCCTCATCCGTCGTCACGTCCACCATGGTCTCCTCCCGGTAAGAGAACGCTCCCCTCATCCCGGCCACCGTTGTTTATTAGCGTTGCTTAGTGGGCATCGTTCAACAGCTTCTTGTCGCCGGCGCCCTTGACCATTTTTTTATCGTACCATGTCGTACCATGCGTCCCACGCGGCCATTTCTTGGTTGACTCGTACCCTGCTCCGGCATAGAGTGCGGAATCGCCTGGTGGAAACACGTATGGTGTCTCGCCTCTTCGCGATGGATCGCCCATCGGACACCGTCGCATCATCGGCACGAGGAACGGACACTGTCAACAATCCATCGCTTCACCGCTTCACCCACAACCAAGGAGGACTTCCGATGGCAGTGAAAAGGCAGACGGTCAAAGAGACCGGCGCAGGCTCGCCGGGATGCAACGGCGGAGTTTGCGATCCTCGCAGAACCCAGGGGCTCAAGGCCCCCGCTCCCAAAGGCACCCACACATTGGTCAATCTGACCAGCCCCGGCCTGTTTCTCTCGGCAAACGTCACGAAACAGGGAGGACCCACCGATCTGACCTTTGTGATTCTCGAAATCGACGGACGAAACGTGGTGAATTTTTCTTTTGCCGCGGCCCGCAACGTGGGCCTGACCCAGGCCAACCCCTACGGCATCCAATACCTGTCCGGGGCGGGCGTGGAATCCTTCGCCATCGGCTGGCCTTCTCCGCTCGTCTTCAAGAAGAGCCTCAAACTCTCGGTGACCGTCAACGAGACCGACGTCGTGCAAATCGTCGGCAACGTGGTGACGGGCAGCCTATAAACGCGTATAGCCGAGACTCGCTTGCCGGCATCCTGCGCGTACAGCCGTCGAGGGGCGGTGCCGACCTCCGCAAACCGGTCGCCGCCCCCGATGCCCGACCCCACATACCGGCTGCCGGTCAAAACCCGGAATCAAGAAACTGTCACTGGAGCGGATCAGATTGCCGGCGGCTAACACTCTCGTCACCGTGAGTGACTCACGCCCCTTATCTTTCATAGACTCTGATCGCCTTTCACTGTCGAGGGAACAACCTGATAGCTACCCGACTACTCCATCCTCGATCTCCGTCCATTTCATAGACATGTTCGAAGACCGCAACGCACTGTTTGTAGCGGTCTGGTGTGTGGGCTCACGGAAGCCCGCGGTCGAGCACGCCTTCAATAGTCAGCTTCACACGTGACCGGGCGCAGAAAATCGTTTGCGGCGGGATTGTCCCAATCGATGACACGAGCCCGCTCGATTTTCTCCCCCGCCGCCTTCTTCGGAGACGGGAACCGGAACGTCGTCTTTCAGCGGGTCATGCACCTCATGATTCGCCGCAACGAAGCTCTTCACCGACCGAACGTGAGTCAGTTGATCGACGGCTTGAGAGATCGCGTCCGGTGGGAAAGCAGGGATTGAGACGATCGAGCACGGCACGGAGACGGGGAACCAGGACCATCCCTCTTTGATTTCTCGCCAGAGCGTGTCGATGGTGCGAGACTTTCCTCCACAGCCCACAGAGCCTGCCAGCCTGTCCGGCGAACAGATGGATGACTGACTGCTCGACAAGGGAATTTTTGGAATGGACGCGGCACATTCTAAATGTCAGGTTGATAAAATGGCTCATCAGGAAATCGTGTGGGTAACTGACCCCTCTTGCGCTATGCTCGGGGCCTCGAAAGGAGGTGCCGAGCGATGCGCGACTTCGAACTCTATCAAGCGGTGCTGGGGCTGCAGGCTCCCTGGACCGTGGTCAACGTGGAGCTGGATGTGACGGGACAACAGGTATGCGTGACCGTCGAGGCCGGAGCGGGGCCCTATCCCTGCCCCGAGTGTCAGGAGCGGGTCCCGGGCTATGATCGCAAGCGCCGCCGGTGGCGGCATCTGGATACCTGCCAGTTCACGACGTGGATCCAGGCGGACCTTCCCCGCGTGAGCTGTCCGACCCATGGGGTCAAACAGATCGCGGTGCCCTGGGCGGAGCCTGGCAGTCAGTTCACCGCCTGGTTCGAGCGCCTGGCCATTGACTGGCTCCGGGAGTGCGCGGTGAAGGGGGCCGCCGGGCTGCTGCGCCTCACGTGGGATGAGGCCTGGGGCATCAAGGCGCGGGCCGTCGCGCGGGGGCTGAGCCGCCGCACCCAGGATGTCGTCACGCACCTCGGCGTCGATGAGAAGGCCATTGCGAAGGGGCATCGGTACCTCACCGTCGTGGCCGATCTGGAGCGCAGTCGCGTGCTCTATCTGGCCGAGGACCGGCAGCAGGAGAGCTTGGATGGGTTCTGGAGCAGGCTGACACCCGCGCAACGTGACGGCATCGAGGCCATCGCGATGGACATGTGGGAGCCCTCCATCCAGTCGACCCAGGCCCACCTCGATGGGGCCGAGGCCAAAATCGTCTTCGATAAGTTCCATGTGGCCAAACATCTCCACGAGGCCGTGGACCGGGTCCGCCGCGCGGAGCAGCGGACCCTCAAGCAGACGGGCGATGACCGGCTGACCGGGACCAAGGACCTCTGGCTCATGCGTCCGCAGGCCATGACGGCCGAGCAGCGGGCGACGTTCCGCGCGTTGCCGCGCACGGACCTCAAGGTGGCGCGGGCCTGGGCGCTGAAGGAGCGCTTCCGCCAGTTCTGGGACGACACCTACTGTGGGGCCGCCCAGAAGTTCTTCGCCCGCTGGTTCTGGCGCGCCACGCACAGCCGGCTGCAACCGATGGCTGCGGTGGCTCAGTTGATCCAGCGGCATCTCCCCAACGTGCTGACGTATCTCCAGCACGGGATCACGAACGCCGGCCTGGAGGCGGTCAACGCCACGATTCAGTGGGTCAAGAAAACGGCTCGCGGCTTCCGGAACGTGGAGCATTTCAAGACCGCGATCTATTTCCATTGCGGAGGGCTGGATCTTTATCCAACCCACACGAAAGCCTGAAGAGCCGATAAAATAGGGGCTTATCTATGATTGCCGCTTGAACCTTCTTCCGCAGGAAGTCCTTCATATCGCCTTCTTTTTCAAGAAGTCGCACAATTTCCTGCAATGTGCAAAGACTCACAATCATTTTAGAGAGTGACTCTTTGCAAATCGTAATAGCCGGTTCGGTGTATTGGGAATACGAAATGAAAATTCCTCGGGCGCAATTCCGATTAAAGACACGAACGAGATGCTGGGAGACTTCATCTGTTCCCAGCGGTTTATCCCACCATTTCATCTCAACAAGATAAATATCCCCATCCAACGAGATCACGCCGTCAATTTGCTCGACAACACCTTTTCCTGCATCTCCTACACGGTTGAAAGCCTCGCGAACAAGTATGCCATGAAGTTCAAATAAGCGGTTGAGCACGCCCTCTAGCTTGCTTCCGCGAAGTTGACGATTCTTTTCGGGAAAAAGAGCATAGAGGTCTCCTTTTACTTTTTCGAGTTTCGTACGCTTCTTGTTTAACTCGTCGATCTTGCGTTTCTCGGCCTCCATGCGTTTCTTGCGTTCGGCTTCCTGCTCCTGCTTCATGCGACTGAAGGGGTCCTTCACATCAATCACTCGACGGATCTCCGCAACGAGGCCCTTTGCTTTGAGTTGGTCATTAGGCCAACAGGTTGAAAAGTCCTCAAACTCGACCACGCGTTTTAGAACTTCTCGACGTTGTTGGAGCGTTGCATCACAGCCATCATTCATCCGTACCAGAATTTGTCTCACAATCTCGTATTTATTGATGGTGGCTGGAGCAGTTTCAACTTTCTCGCGAACATCTGCCAAGTGAGATGCTGACACTCCAGCACCGTGAAAAAACGTAACAACATCTTTCTTGCTCCTAAAGAGCAAGGGGATCGTCTTGATCAAGAGATTGAGCAACTCAGGAGGATAATGATGTGGAATGTTCATGGTCGCCTAGTGGGCTGCTTAAATTAAGCTACCCCGACAGCGCTCGCAGTAGCAGGTCGCGGGGTGCGGCGGGGGTGATAAGTATTGGGCATTGCTTAGAAGATAAGTGGGGCTTGAATTTTCCATGGAACGAGTCGATACTGGGCACAGCTCATCTACCATGTGTGGAAGGAGTTACGGTGCCGCCTCCGGGCGGCATCAGCTTTTTAAGCCTCCCGTATTTCGACAAGCCTCATAATCCTTCTGCAGCTTTCTCCGCGTGTGATCCCGAGTCACAAGAAAGGCCGTCCACGGCAACAGGTAGTCTCCGCGATCCGCGAGAACAACCAGATAATCTTCTGATTCCAGCCAGAGATGGATGCGATGTTCTTTGTTGCGGATTGAAGCCCAGACCTTCACACCCTTTGCATCAGCCCACTCGATGATCGGTCGCGGCCACCGAATACGTTCACAGCGTCGCAGATCAGGAGTCCTGTTGGCCTCATCATTGCCCTCCGACGTCATATGCCAGAAGGTGGCTTCCTTCCCCTGCGAGACGGGGTGACGCTTCAAACCAAGTCGGCGACCTCTGAAGACCAGCTTGTGGTCAATGAAATCTTGTTTAAAGTATTCGTAAACTTTCTCAACGTACCGATTCCATTCCCCTCCAAAATCTTCCAACAAGACCAGCGGCGGCAGCCAACTGTTCTGCTCCGTCACTCCTGAACCTCCTGCGCCGTCCAACGAAAGAGATTCACCTTGTCCTCTCGCAAGAGCGTGGTTTTCGTTAAACAGTACCCGGACCGTTGTTTCATCCGCTCAACCAGCGCTTGTTTCCCGGCATTACTGTGAAGCCCCCGGTTCATGTACGACACTGCGCCAATGAGCAAATCAGCAAGCTGCAACTGCTCAATCTCATGGGAATGGACCAATTGCACTCGTTCAATGATTTCACGTGAAAAGTCATAGAGGTTGTTGCAGAGCACGTCATGAAGTTTTCTGACCTTCTCGGCTCCGCGTGTGTCTTTGATATCCAGATAAATCCGATACCGTCCTTTCGGGCTGAGAATCACCTTCAGCATGTCAAAGTACATTTTGTAGTACCAGACATCATGATCCTGGCCAGGGAAGGCCGCATGATCCAGCTTGGCCTTGTCAGGTACCACCAGCCCTCGAAAATGGAGATCATCGTCATCGAAAAAGTAATCCAAGAGATCAAGGTAGAACTGCTTTTTGCCAGGAGACACCTTCGTCCATTTCACTTCAAAGCCTGGAGCTAGCACGTGCTTGCGTTTGATTTCTCGGACGCGGACCGCGATCTCGCGCGTTTTATCGAGTGGACACCAGACCGCTCCAAGCACCATCGCCGGTTGCCGGTCATGTTCCAGATGGCAGGACTCGTCGCAATAGATATTGTAGGTTTCGCTCATGCGATTGCGTCCACCGAGTTGAGGTTGATCATCCCCGACAGCGCTCGCAGCAGCAGGTCGCGGGTGCGGCGGGGGGCTGGCTGTTTGTCTTTTGAGCGTGTTGACCACCTCAAATTTCGCGTCACTATGGCCAACAAAGGGGGTATTGAGATTGAGTCAGATCGTGTCCCGCTCTGGCCGCACATCAAGTTGCACCAGGCCGTAGGAAGCCTGGTACAGGACAATCTCCCTGCCGGGGCCGCCATAGGCAGCGGTCGGCTCTCGGACTGCCGGAGGAGTCGAGGAAGTCTTACGTGTCCTCAGCGAAGGGTTCCCTATCTGAAGCGATTTCGGCTTCTTGGCCAACGCAGCGTACGCAGCGTCCGCTTCGTCGCCGATCACGGCCTCTTCCTCTTCCAGCAGTTCCTCCGGCGGTCTGACGCAGCTTCGCATCTTAGTGAACGATGCCCGCCTTGTCGAGCGCAGCTCTCATGTCAAGCACGGCTTGCCTGGCGAAAAGAATCACGATTCATAAGACCGACGGATCCTCTCATCCTCACCCAAAATCCCCCCTCAGAACGTGAGGGAGTTACAGACTCAATAGAGGTTCTACGGGTCCTCGCTGTTGTTCCCCGGCAAGCAACGGACCAAGCTCAACGACCATGAATCACGTGAGCCGAGAAAAGCCGAAACAAAACGGATAATGGGGTGGATGACGGGTGTCGAACCCGCGACCTCCGGATCCACAATCCGGCGCTCTGACCAACTGAGCTACATCCACCGTCCCAGGAAGGATCGTGTGCGGCAGGCGACGATCTTAGCAAAGAGCGCCGGAGTCCCGCAACCAACGTCAGCCGCGGGCGTCGAAGGCCGCCTGCATTTCGGCAACGATTGCCTCGACGGCCGCGGAGGGATCGGCCGCGTCTCGAATAGGCCGGCCGATCACCAGGTAATCCGCCCCTTCCGCAATCGCTTGAGACGGGGTCGTCACCCGAGCATGGTCGTCGGTTCCCTTCCCCGCCGGTCGGACGCCCGGTGTCACGATTGCAAACCGAGGACCGACTTTCTGCCGGATGGCGGTCGCTTCCCTGCCGGACGCGATCACGCCGTCGCACCCGATTTCCGAAGCAAGCAGGGCCCGAGCCGTCACCAGATCCTGAATGCTTCGCTGAATCCCCATCTCGCGCAAATCCTGGTCGTCGAAGTTCGTCAGCACGGTCACGGCCAACAGCTTGAGCGCCGAGCCGGCCCGCCCTTCCACCGCCGCGGTCAGAGCCTTTCGATTGGCATGGACCGTCAGAAACTCGACGCCCATGGAGGCGACTCGCGCCGTCGCCCGCCGCACCGTCTCTTCGATATCGAGGAACTTCAGATCGAGAAAGATTCGCATCTTCCGATCCACCAGCCGCTTCACCATGTCGGGCCCCGCCACCGTGTACAACTCCAACCCGACCTTGACAAAGGACACGCGCCCTTTAAGACGATCCAAGAGCCGCTCCGCTTCGTCGGCGGACGGCACATCCAACGCAAAAATCAAACGGTCGCGCGCCACAATGTTCGGCATCGAATTACTCCCCTTCTCATTCCTTCCAAGCCGCGATCCTTGACGAACCAAGACGCTGTATGATACACGAAGCCTCCTGTTTGGAGGAACCAACGATGCCTGTCATTCACAAATCCACTATTCGCAGGGCCCGCCAGGCGGAACGCCGGCGCGAACGAAACCGGGCCACCATGAACACCGTCAAAACGATCACCAAAAAGGTCTTGTCGGCGGTCACCGACAAGAAAGCGGACGACGCCGCGTCGCTCCTGCGCGAGGCTGTTTCCACGATTAGGAAAGCCGCGTCCAAAGGCGTGCTCAAGCGAAACACGGCCTCCCGCCGTATTTCCCGTCTCACGCTGCGCGTCAACGCCCTGTCCGGCTCCCGCTCCTGACCGTCCGCACGTTCGAGACGACGCGGGTCGGACCACGGCCGGCCTGCGTCGGAGTCTCCCCCGCCGGCTTGTTCGGTACAAGTTCACAGAGACGAAACAAGAGGCGCTCCAGCACGATTTTTGGCCGGCTCCCGCCGCCGCCTTTGAGGTGATCGTCGGCTTCAAACAACAGGCGGGAAACCGCGTGGAGATGCTCGAACGAAAAGCGCGACAAAAACGACCGGACTCGCCCCGGGTCCATGCGCAACGTTCTGGCGGCGTCCCCGTCTCGGCCTCCGCCGGCCAGCGACTCTTTGACTTTCCAAATGCGGCGGTATTGCCAGGCAAGGGAGCCCAGCAGGCGAAGCGGCGCTTCACCGGCTTCGAGGTTGCGTGCGAGGATTGACAGGGCCCGGCCTCGCTGCCCCTCGGCGATCGCGAGCGTCAGGTCGAAGATCGAGGCGCCGGGCTCGATACCGCGGAGCGCCTGAACGTCGGCGGCGGTCACGGAGCAGGCAGGCGACGTATAGGCCGCAAGTTTCTCCATCTCCCTCCGCAATCCATACAACGATCCCCCGACCGCTTCTCTCAACGCGTGATGCGCCTGCTCGTCCAGCCGAATTCCCAGCCGCTCGGCCTCCCGAGTCACCCAGGCGTTGAGTTGCACCTCGCGCAGCGGCGAACAGTCGATCAGGACGGCTCGACGGGTCAGCGCCTGAGAAAATTTCAATCGGCCGTCCAGCTTCTGACTCATAAACACCAGTGTCGTCGTCTCCACCGGATCGCTCAGATACTCGACCAATGTTTCCGTTTCCCGTGCCGGAAGTTCTTCGGCCGCCTTCACGACGACGAGACGGCGCTCGGCGAACGCCGGCAATTCCGACGCACAGTTTCGGATGTCGGCCCCGGCTGCTTCATCCCCATAGAACAGATCGTAATTGAACCCGCCGTCGTCACCCAGCACGGCGGTCTTCAACACGGCCAGCGCGTGATCTCTGAGCAGATCGTCCTCGCCGACGACCAGATACAAGGGCCCGGGCGCCTGTTTGTTCAAAGTCGCTTCGAGCTGATAGGGATTCAGCGTCGCCGCCATTTCGAGTTCCTCGCCCGCGTCACGGGGCCGACGAAGTCGGCGTCGCGGAACGGTCGCGAGACGCGGCCGTTCCGCTGGATTCGACATACAACAGGAAACGCGCGGCCAAATCGGCCGCCGCAAAGCGACCGGCTTGCTCCAGCGCTCGATTCTGTAACACGCGATTGAACTGGAGATCCCGCGTGACAAAAAACTCTGAGGCGCCTTTCGCCACTTGACTCCAGATTTTTTTCTTCGTCTTGACCTCTTCCACGTCGAGCCGCAACACCACTTCCGTCCGGCTTTCCGTCGTCGTCTGGCTGAAGCTCAACGTGGGCATACTCACGGAAAGAATCTCACCGGTTAAGACCAAATCCGCCGCGGCGGAATCCGGCACAACCTGCGCCCCGCTGCCGGACGAAAACTCGTACCGCACATAGTTCGTATAGCGCGTCTCCAGATTCGGCTCGAAACTCCGGTTGACCAGCGTCTTGATCGCCAGACGAGGCGCGGGCCCCTGCGCCGCGGAACGATCCGCGCCGCCGATGGTCGGACCAGCCCCTTCCACGCGGAATTGGTAGCCGCAACCGGTCAGCCCATTGATCGCCGCCGCGACGACAAGGGTGGCGGATGCGAGCATCCACCGCGTCGGGCCGCTTGGCCTCGCGTCGATGCTCCGCTCCATTTTGTCGGCGCTCTCATCAACACTCCGCATTATCTTTACACCACGAAATTGATCAGTTTCTTCTCGACATACACCACTTTTTTGAGTTCCTTGCCCTGAATCCATCCGGCCACTTCTTCCCGGGCAAGACGTTCGACCATATCGCGCGGCGCGTCATGATCCACTTCGACCTTGCCCCGCAAGCGGCCGTTGACTTGCACCGGAATCGTCACCTGTTCGGCCACCGTCAGGGCCGGATCATAGGACGGCCACGGTTGCTGCGACACGCTCGGTGGCTGCCCCAACCGCTCCCACAGCTCTTCGGCTAAATGGGGAGCGAAGGGTGCCAATAACAACACGAAGGGTTCGAGCAGAACCCGAGGCCGTTGCTCCGCCTTGGTCATTTCGTTGGTGAAGATCATCATCTGCGAGATCGCCGTGTTGAACCGCAGCGCCTCGATATCCTCGGTGACTTTTTTGATCGTCCGGTGGAGCAGCCGCTGCTGATCCACGGTCGGAGCCGACGAGACCACGGCGGGGGACAATCGCCCCTCTTCATCGACCATGAGCCGCCAAACCCGTTCGAGGAAACGAGTGACACCCTCCACGCCCCTCGTGCTCCAGGGCTTCATCGCTTCGAGCGGCCCCATGAACATCTCATACATCCGCACCGCGTCCGCGCCGAACCGATCGATCATCTCGTCCGGATTCACCACGTTGCCGCGCGACTTGGACATCTTTTGATTGTCCTCGCCCAGCACGATGCCCTGATGCACCAGCTTCTTAAACGGCTCCGGCGTCGAGACGACGCCGACGTCGTAGAGCACCTTGTGCCAGAACCGAGCATACAGCAGATGCAGAACGGCATGTTCGCTTCCACCGATGTAGAGATCGACGGGCATCCAATACCGCTCCTTTTCAGGATCAACGAGCCGCTCGCGGTTCTTGGGATCAATGAACCGGAGGTAATACCAGCAGGAGCCGGCCCATTGGGGCATCGTATTGGTTTCGCGCCGGGCCGGCTTGCCTGTCGCCGGGTCGGTCGTCTGAAGCCAAGATTCAAGATTCGCCAATGGACTTTCCCCCGTGCCCGACGGTTTGAAGTTGCTCGCTTCCGGCAATTTCAAGGGAAGTTGTTCTTCCGGCAAGGGACGCGGCTCCCCATCGACCCACAGGATGGGAAACGGCTCGCCCCAATACCGCTGTCGCGAAAACAGCCAATCCCGCAACTTGTAGTTGACCGCTCGTCTGCCCTTACCGTGCTTCTCCAGCCAGTCGGTGATCGTGGGGATCGCTTCCGCCGGTATAAGTCCATTGATAGAAAAGCTCCCATCCGGGGTCGCCGAGTTGACAACGGTTCCTCGCTCAATGTCGGTAAAGGCCGCCTCTACAACGTTCCCACCGGCGATCACCTCGCGGATAGGCAACCGATACCGCCGTGCAAAGGCCCAGTCCCGTTCATCGTGAGCCGGCACCGCCATGATCGCACCGGTGCCGTAACTCATGAGCACATAGTCTGCAATCCAGATCGGCAGCCGCTCGCTATTGACCGGATTGATGGCGTACCCACCGGTAAACACGCCGGTCTTTTCCTTTTCCAATTCCTGCCGCTGAAGGTCGCTTTTCCTTGCCGTGGCATCACGGTACGCCGCGACGACCCGTCGCTGCTCCTCGGTAGTGACGACGTCCACGAGAGGGTGCTCGGGCGCCAAGACCATGTACGTAGCCCCAAAAAGCGTATCCGGCCTGGTCGTAAAGACGCGAACAGCCCCCTTGATGTCCGCCAGGGCAAACTCGACCTCGGCCCCGACCGAGCGACCGATCCAGTTCTTTTGCATTTCGAGCGTGCTGGCCGGCCAATCGACCAGCTTCAAGTCTTCGAGCAAACGGTCAGCATAGGCCGTGATTTTTAAGACCCACTGCCGCATCGGTTTGCGGATCACCTCAAAGCCGCCCACTTCGCTCTTGCCGTCCACGATCTCTTCGTTTGCCAGCACCGTCCCCAGCGCGGGACACCAATTGACCGGCACTTCGGCGACATAGGCCAGTCCTCGTTCAAACAGTTTCAAGAAGATCCACTGGGTCCAGCGGTAATAGTCGGGATCGGTGGTGCTGAGCTCGCGCTCCCAATCGTAGGAGAGCCCGACCCGCTTCATCTGGCGCTTGAACGTGGCGATGTTTTGCGCTGTCGTGATAGCCGGATGGATACCGGTTTTGACCGCGTACTGTTCGGCCGGCAACCCGAAGGCATCCCAGCCCATGGGATGCAGCACGTTGAAGCCCCGCATTCGTTTATAACGGGAGACGATGTCGGTGGCCGTGTAGCCCTCCAGATGACCGACATGGAGTCCTGAGCCCGACGGATACGGGAACATGTCGAGGCAATAAAATTTTGGCTTGGTCGGATCTTCGGTCGCCCGGAAGGTCTTGTGTTCCTCCCAATACCGTTGCCACTTGGTCTCGATGGCGTGAGGATCGTAGCCTTTGCTCATGGCCGCATGGTATTCAAAAAATGAGGAAGGAATCTAGCACAGCCCCTTCAGGCTCACAAGGTTTCAGAATGCAGGGGCCGACGGCCCCGTCCTCCGGCGAGCAATGGGATTCTACAGCGATCACATCTTCCCCTGTCTGATGGATTGGGTCATGGCGGCGGAGGAATTCCGCCGCCTACGATCCGAACTGCTCGCGCCGGTCCATGGCCAGGTGCTGGAACTGGGGTTCGGGACAGGTCTCAACCTTCCGCACTATCCCCGCCATGTCGCGCAACTGCATGCCGTGGACCCGGCCGAGCTGCTCCCTAAACGAGTCGCGCGCCGCGTCGCCGCCGCCCCCTTTCCGGTCCGATTCGACCGGAGGAGCGCCGAAACGTTGCTGTACGACGATCGCTCCTTCGATTTCGTGGTGAGTACCTGGACCCTCTGCACGATTTCCGATCCGGTCCAGGCGCTGCGGGAAGTCGGCCGTGTACTGAAGCCGGAGGGACGTTTTCTCTTCTTGGAGCATGGGCTCAGCGACGATCCGACCATCGCGGCCTGGCAGCATCGGCTCAATCCGATTCAAAACGTCATCGGCTGCGGATGCAACCTGAACAGACGAATCGATCGCCTGATCGAGCAAGCTGGTCTCAAGCTTCTCCACGTGGGTCGATTCGAAATGGAGGGAATTCCTCGCATCGGCGGCACGATGTACCGAGGCTGGGCCGCCGCAGCTGGTCAGCTCCTCCGGACCAAGGATGACAGCCTCTCGACGGACGGAAAATCAGCCGAAGGAGTGGGCGGCAGTTGAGAGCTGGATTTGGCGCTGTGGATGATCCAACCGAGACCGAACTCCCGCGCAGCGGCGAGGCAGAGCTCATCGTCGTCGACATACAGCGACCGCTTCGCATCAAATCCGATCAGCTCCCGGCAAGCCGGCCAGTATTCCGGCCGCATTTTTAGATAGCCCACCTCGAAGGCGTCCACGATCCGATCGACGTAACGATCCAGCCCCGTTTTGGCCGTTTTGACGGCGACCCCGTCGCGATGGGCGTTGGTGAGGATCGTCACCCGCTTGCCCAACCGACGCAGCGCGCGGAGAAATTCCTCCGCCCCCGGCAAAAACCCGATCATGTGATCCAACTCTTTGTGGAGAGCCACGACGTCGATCCCGACCCGCCGACTCCAATAATGGAGATCGGTCCACGCCAATTCGCCCTCCACCGACCGATACATGGTCATTAAGCGATCGCGAGCCTCCTCAAACGGCAGCTCTTGCAAACGTGCGTACCGACGAGGTAATTCCTCCTCGAAAAAGAAATTGTCGAAATGCCGGTCCAACAACGTGCCGTCCATGTCAAGCAACACGTCGTCGACGTCGTCCCAAAAAAAACCGTCGCTCATCATTCGGCCCCCCACCACTCACAACGAAGAGAGGAGTAGTCTAACACGACGGAACTCTTCCGCGGGATCGTTCCCTTGTCATCGGGCCGGCCCTAATGGTACGGTCTGCCTCGTTCCGATCAACGGACTGCGCATGACAAACCAACCCCTCTCAGACCGTTCTCCCGTCGAGCCGGACCTGTCGCGGATTCCAACGGTCGCCATCATCGGCCGGCCGAACGTCGGGAAATCGACGTTGTTCAACAAGATCCTCGGTACCAAGGCCGCCATCGTGGACGACGTGCCCGGCGTCACCCGCGATCGAAACTACGCCGATGCGACCCATCGGGATCGCGCCTTCCGTCTCGTCGATACGGGGGGACTCGACCCCTCCGCGTCGGCCGGGCTGTCGGCGTTGATTCGCCGACAGTCCGAATTGGCCATCGCCGAATCCGACATTCTGATTTTGCTGTTGGACGGGCGCTCCGGCTTGACTCCTCTCGATCAAGAAGTCATGGGGCTTCTCCGCGGGGTCACGAAACCGGTGTTCGTCGCTGTGAACAAAATCGACACACCGCAGGCGGAACCGTTGACGGCCGACTTTTATCAAGCCGGACTGGACACACTGTTCCCGATCTCCGCCGAACACGGATTGGGCGTCGCCGAACTGTTGGACGCCATTTACCCTCTCCTGCCACCGGCCCAGGAATCCGAAGAGCGTCATCAGACGCCCCGCATCGCCGTCGTCGGCCGGCCCAATGTCGGTAAATCCACCCTTGTCAATGCGTTGTTGGGAGAAGAGCGCGCGATCGTCAGCGATGTTCCCGGAACCACGCGCGATCCGATCGATTCCCTGGTTGCCCACGAGGGGCGTCGGTACCTCTTCACCGACACCGCGGGCATCCGTCGCAGGGGGAAAATCGACCGCGGCGTCGAGGGCTACAGCGTGCTCCGCTCGCTGCGTGCCATCGGCCGATCCGACTTGGCGGTGCTGGTATTGGATGGAGCCGAAGGCGTGACGGAGCAGGACACGAAATTGGCCGGAGCGATTCTCAAGCAGGGGCGCGGCTGTCTTCTCTGGGTCAATAAGTGGGATCTTCGCAGAGGTGACGGCGGCGCCCGAAAAGATTTTGAGCTGCAACTCCGCAGGCGGCTGCCCTTTTTGACGTGGGCGCCGGTTTTGTACGGCTCGGCCGTCGAGTCGCATTCCGCATCCGCCTTGTTCGTTCGGATCGACGAGGTCTACGCCACGTTCTCCAAACGAATCCCCACCAGCACACTGAACGCGTGGTTGCAAACCCTGTTGTCGGCGCACTCTCTGCCGGTCCGGACGGCCAAGCCGACAAAAATCACGAAATCTGCGTTCATCACGCAAGTGGCGACCAAGCCCCCGGCGTTCGCCCTGTTCGTAGGGCATCCGGAAGACATGTCCCCCGCCTATCTGCGATTTCTCGAAAATCAACTGCGCAACACGTATGACTTCACCGGCACGCCGCTGCGCATCCTGGTGAGAAAAAAATAGTCCGGGGGTCCGTCCACGAGCGTCTTTCGACCCGCGCGTCTCACACGAAACCCCTTTTCGGGTTGACTGTCCCGGCGACCCGTGTTATTCGCATACCATCACTACATTGATCAACGCGCGATCCGCGGGTGCGCCGGCAGATCACCTTCCCAGATCGAGTCACCGCGATGTTTCGCGCGATGTTTTGATGGTTGAATGCCGCGATGGTGTCATTCCTCATCAACCGATTGCTTTACAGTCTGGGGATCGTCCTGATCCTTCTCTCGCCCTGTATCGCCCGTGCCGAGGCGCCGGATTTCGCCGAAGAGGAATCGGCGACGGTCGAAGAGCCGGAATCCGATCAAGCGACCGAAGCGACGGACGTTTCCACCGGTGACGCCAATCCGTCGATCACCCTCACGGGCCAGGTCTGGAGGACCAAGCCCGGCATTGTGTTCTTGAAAACGCCGGTCGGTTTGCTCACGCTGAGCTCAAAAACGACGCTCAAAAACGTGCTGGCATCCCAAGCGGTGACGTTGTGGGTCCATGACGTTCACTCCGCCATCGACATCCGAAAGCGGAGCGACGGATCGCTGATCCATCGCTACCTCGGTGGACCGTTCAAACGAAGCGACGACGACCCCACCAAACTGTTGCGATGGAGCCCCGAAGGGGAGAAGGCCGTCGCTTTCGGTGCCTATGAGCGGTCGCTGGCCGATTTCCGGGAAGGCGACCCCATCACCGTGGAAGTGGACGAGTCGGACACCGTCGTCGGTGTGCACGACGTGCAATTCGACCTTCAGATCGGACAACTTCCCACCGGACGATCCGCCGCGCACCTCATCCTGACCGGCACGGTGGACAAGCTGAAATCCAACTTCATTTTTCTGCGAACGCCCCTCGGCATCATCAACGTGAACGCCAAGATCGGCATCAAAAATGTCCGGGTGGGACAAACGATGACCTTGTACATTCATGAACGGCACATGGTGGCGGACTTGTCGGCCCCGCATGCTCCCTCGACGGCTCGCCGATTCGTGACGGGCCCGCTCGAATTCGCCGCGCCGGACCGTACGAGCGTGAAATTGTGGACGCCCGAAGGCGAGCAGATTTACCCGATCGATTCTGCAGCCCATGGGAAAACTGCTTTGGCCGGCTTGAAGGAAGGCCACTCCATCACCGCCGAACTGAACGAGCGGGGAGACGTGGTCGACTTTCATCGCCCTCACTAGCCCCGGCTTGACTCTTTTTCTCTCTCCCTCGTACACTGATCCCGCTCATGATGCCCTCGCGTTCTCACCCCACGCCGCGCGAGCGGTCTTCCGTCTCAGCTAAGATACGGGACGCGTTCGATACGCTGTATCGGGACCACGTAGATCTGATATACCGTTACGCGAGCCGGCTCTGCGGAGAAACCGAAGCGGCCAAAGACTTGGTGCAGGAAACGTTTTTGAACGCCTATCGAGGATTCAAGCAGTTCCGAGGAGAAGCGCAAGTTTCCACCTGGCTCTATACCATCGCTTCCCGCGCATGCCTGCGCATGCGACGACGCCGGAAAGGAGCCCCGCAACGCGAATTGTCGCTGGAGGAGTTTGTGCCCACCGACGACGGAGAATTTCATCTCCAGATCCCCGTTGACGATCTCAGCCCCGAAGAGGCGCTCCAGAACAAGCAACTGCGGCAGGCGCTCAACGACGCGATTGACAGATTGCCCCCAAAATATAAAATGGTGCTCGTGCTGCGCGACATGGAAGGCTTGAGCGCCAAAGAAGTGGGAACGGTCATGGGATTGAACGAACGCGCCGTCAAATCGCGGCTTCACCGCGCGCGTTTGTTCGTCCGCCGCGAGCTCAGCGCACGGGGCCTCGCCGACCGTCAAACCTTGCATGAGCAAGATGTGACCACATAGGAAAGCGACACGCGCTATGGCCAAACGTTCCTCTTCCAAACGTTCGGCGCATTCATCAGCCGAACCCCATCGCCACAAATCGGGGCGGTGCCTCCGCATTCTTCGCGCATTGTCGGCCTTCATCGACGACGAGCTGCCGCGCGACGTTTGTTCAGAGATCCGCCGGCACCTCGGAGCTTGTCCCCGCTGTGAGGACTTCGTCGTTTCCCTTCGTCAGACCGTCTCCTTGTGCCGGCAAATCCCGGCTCCGGTCCTCACGGCATACGATCGAGCGCGGATGCGCGAAAGAATCTTGGCGGCCGCCGGTCGCAGATAACTCTTCCCGGACTCTCCTCCCTGCCGTCAACGTCGCGGCCTCCACCTCCCTACCGCATCGGAACGGTCTCGTGGTAGATTTAACGGTCAGTGGTTTTTCGAAGACTTCACTACAAGACGTAACAGAAGGAATCTCCATGAGTTCAATCCGGCGACGGTTTTTTCTCCTCGCGCTGTCGGGATGCTGGGCCCTCTCCGCGACGTTCAACTTCGACTCTTCTTTTGCGGCTGCTCTTTCGCAGAAAAAGAGAGCGCCGGCGGACAAGGCCGCCGTCGAAACCGTGCTCACCTATGCCACCGCGATTTCTCAAGGCGACCGTGCCACGTTCGGCAAATTGGACTTTTCCTGCCAGTATCGACTGCTGACAGGACTGAAAAAAACCCTCGCACCCTCCTCGGCAACGATCGACTCACTCTATGACCGATGTTGGCGGGAAATGACCGAATCCCACGCGCATACGTTGACCCGCACGGACACAGGCATGGACGTCCTCTGGCCCAGCACAGGTCCGCTCGTGTTCTTCGGCGACGACGTGCTGGATCTTCCCCCTTCCGCTTTCGTGATGGATTCGATAGGAGTTTCTCCTCCGGGGAGCGGGCTCCGCTTGACCGTGGCAAACAGCAGACGTATTCCGGACGGATCGTTTCGTCTCAAGCCGGACGGGAACGTCGTCGGCGCGCCCGCCACGGTGGTCGAGGTGACGGTTCACTATCACGATCCTTTGACGTCCCCCGTCACCTATGCCCCTGGAACCGTGCGTTGGACCAATACAGTGAAGCGGGCGAGAGGAGCGTTGAAGTCCGTCACCACCCAGTGGGTGGTGTTCTCCAACCTCAAGAAGCACGGGTTCCCGGAAGATACCGCGGTGTTTCTCCTTCCCGTCCCGACGGAACCGGAGACCACCCAAGTGCGACCCGACACTGTTCCCTTTACCACGGAAAGAAGCCGCGCCATCCCGAACTCACTGACCTGGTGGTCTCCACAAGACCAACCCAGCACGCTGGCCGCCGCAGTTGTCAGAGCGGCGGCCTTTCCCGACTTGCGCGACCGAGTGGCGTTGCTCAACCGCATTCTCTTGATCGATCCTCGACAAACCGACGCGCTGACGGTGTTATCGAGACACCTGTATACCGCGTTGCTGCGCCAGGCCGCCGACAGACACAACCTGGCGATCAAGGATCAGGCGTTGGCGCGCGTCCTCAACGAGTTCTACTGGAACATCTACTCGGCATCGGCTCGGCTGGACCTTGCAAACACCATGGAAATGGGAGGGCTCACAGAACCGACTCCGGCGGATTTTTTATACCGCATGCTGCCCCCCATGGAGACCCTGGCCGAAACTCACCCCGAACAGTTGGATAATCGCTTCCGTCTCGGCATGGCATATCGGTGGAACAATGATCAGTTGCCGATGATTCAGACTTTTGAGTCGTTGATTCAAGATATTCCGGAACACCGGAAGACGCCCAAAGCCGAAGCCCTGCTCCAACTCGCCTGGTCACGCATCAACAAGGTCGCCTGGAACCGGATCTTGCACGATCCGGACAGTGTCAGGGCCTACGCGGATGCCGAATCGGCCTTGGCGGTGGCCGAACTGCCGATCAACAAGTTCTTGGCCGAGTACACCATGGCCTACTGCATGATCTTCATGCCGAACTACGGAGACAAGGCCAAGCTGCTCCATCACCTCACGGAAGCCAAACGCTGGTTCGACCGGATCACCGACAAGCATGAGCAAGATGATGTGGTGTGGCGGTACTTCCTGAACACGGAACGCCTCAAAGCGGTGCTGGACGCCGATCCGATGTTCCAACC
>JANDJJ010000035.1 GCA_024330945.1 Nitrospira sp.
GCCCTGACCTTTGCCAAGGAAGAACAAGCCCGCGGGGTGCGGGGAACCTTTTTCATCCAAACCAAGTACATCCGTGATTTCAATGACGAGGTCTTTTTGACTGATCAGTGGATTGCAGATCTGAGGGCTTTGGCCGCCAGGGGAATGGAGATCGGCAGCCACACGGTGGCTCATTCAAAGGTATTTGATCAGTTTCCAATGGGAACGGGAACGGAGCAGTACCCTGAGTATCGGCCGATTGTCACTGGTCGGCTATCAGCCAAGGGCGCAACGGTGCTCGGCGAACTGCGGGTGAGCAAGTTTCTGCTGGAGGCCCTTGCTCCTGGCGTCACCGTCCGGTCGTTTCGGGCGGGGGAGCTGGCGTACCCGCTTGGTCTGCCCCAGGCGTTGGTGGCGACGGGGTATCGCTACAACTCGACGGCGACGGCCAATACAGCCTTGACCCATTTGCCGTATCGGCTGATGAAGGACCGGATGGATGTAGTCGAGGTCGATCAATATGAATTTCCCGTCGCCGTCGAAGACGAAGAGCTGCCGCCGCTCGGTGAGCGGTTACCTGACGCCTTGAAACTGGCCGAACAGATGAGTCGATACGGTGGGGTCCTGACGGTGCTCATCCATCCGAACATTCTCGACCACAAGTTACGATTCGAGACGGGCTTGATTGATGCGTTGAGGCAAACGGCTTGGATCGGCGCACTCGATGAATTTGGGGATTGGTGGAAGGGGAGGGATCAGGTGCGAGTGGAGGTGGCGGTAACTACAGAAGGCGTTCAACTGCGCGTGGCGGCGCGCGAGGCAGTCCGAAGTCTCACGGTGCTTCTTCCTCCCGGTTGTGCGGCGGTCGGACGACCGAACATCAGCTCGCCGCGCCCCTGGGCCTCAACTGCTTTGGTGATCTCGGTGGACGCCGATTCTCAACAGGTGATCCCCTTGGACGGCTGCCGGCCGGCAGATCGCCGCGAGATCTGAAGGTCGAGCATTGAACCCATGTGTTGTGAGGGAATGAAGATCTTCCTTGGAGGGCTCCGTCGTTTCCCTCGGGTGAATGCCTTCAACTCGTCACGGCGCCTTCCGATGCCGATGAGACGTGTCTGGCGTATTTGGCCATGACACCGGAGGTGTAGCGGGGAGCCGGCTGCTTCACTTTTTTGAGCCGTGCCGCGATCTCTTTCTGCGTCAGCTTGACGTCGAGCCGGCGTTTGGGAATGTCGAAGATGATCGTGTCGCCGTTTTTGAGCGCCGCGATCGGCCCGCCTCGCACGGCTTCCGGCGCGACGTGACCGGCCATCAATCCGTGCGTCGCCCCTGAAAATCGCCCATCGGTCAACAGGGCCACGGAATCGCCAAGACCGGCGCCCACGATGGCAGCCGTCACCCCCAGCATCTCGCGCATACCCGGCCCTCCGGCCGGTCCTTCGTAACGAATCACCACGACGTCGCCCGCTTTGATTTGTCCCGCCTTGACGGCGACGAAGGCGTCTTCTTCTCGATCGAAGACTTTGGCGGGGCCTTGAAACTTCATCATCGAGTGCCCGGCGACTTTGACCACGCAACCTTCCGGCGCGAGATTGCCCTTCAAAATGACGAGCCCGCCGGTCGGCTTGATCGGATTGGACAGTGGGCGAACCACCTCTTGACCCGGTGTCTCGATGGCGCTCCCGGCCTCTTGGCCGATCGTGCGTCCCGTGACCGTGGGTTGATCACCGTGGAGGAGACCGGCATCCAGCAGCCGTTTGGCGACCAGCGTCGTTCCACCTGCCGCATAGAGGTCGGCGGCGGTAAACCGGCCACCCGGCTTCAGATCCGCCAGCAACGGCACCTTTCTATTGATCTTGTCGAAATCGTCGATACTGAGTTTGACGCCGGACTCTCGCGCGATGGCGAGCAGATGCAGGACTGCGTTTGTTGATCCACCGCTGGTGGCGACGGCGGCGATGGCGTTTTCTATAGACTTTCTGGTGATGATCCGGCGGGGACGCAGGTCGTTTTTTATCAGATCCATCACCAGTTTGCCGCATTCAAAGGCGACGTCGTCTTTTCGACTGTCCATGGCGGGGACGCCGTTGCGCCCCATGGGAGAAATGCCCAGGAACTCAAACGCGATCGCCATGGTGTTGGCGGTGAATTGTCCGCCGCAGGCGCCGGGTCCTGGACAGGCATGATCTTCCAAGTCTTTGAGCTCGACATCCGTCATGGCGCCCTTCGCATGTTTGCCGACCGCTTCAAAGACATCTTGAATCGTCACGTCGTGGCCTTGAAATTGCCCGGGCATGATCGAACCGCCGTACAGCATGAGTGACGGCAGGTTCAATCGCGCGAGCGCCATGACTGTTCCAGGTATCGTCTTGTCGCAGCCGGAGAGCGCCACGACCGCGTCAAACAAGTGACCGCGTGCCACTAATTCGATGGAGTCAGCGATGACTTCCCGGCTGATCAGGGACGCCTTCATTCCTTCGGTCCCCATCGAAATTCCGTCCGAGACGGCGATGGTGTTATATTCGATCGGGGTGCCGCCTGCGGCGCGAATCCCGGCCTTGACGCGCTCCGACAACCGTCGGAGATGGTAATTGCACGGCATCACCTCGATCCAGGTATTGGCCACACCGACAAGGGGTTTTGCCAGATCATCATCGGTGAATCCCACCGCTTTCAGCATCGCCCGTGCTGGAGCCCGCGATGGTCCGACCAGCAGATCATGGCTCTTGAGTTTCACTTCTTTCGGCATACCCCTGATCCTCTTCCTTTCCGTTGCCCCCGTCGAACATTAGGGCAGAGTATGTTTTTGTGCGCGCAGACTGAACCGTCCTCGTTACTTACTGGACAGACATCTCGGTCGGCGCGAGAGGGGGGTGTCCCTCCATTCCCTCATGCGGATTTTTCTTGTGATGAGGATAGGTGCCGTATGTTCCGCCGCTATGCGGCCCTCCATAAGAAGATTTTCCATGCTCCCGCAAGACTTTTTCGTGCTCGGTTTTTTCTTTTTCACGCTGCTCCGGTGTCAGGAGACCCAACACATCTCTCTTCATCTTGAGAGCGGTCAGACGAAGTGCCACTCGCTGATCGGCGCTCTGCTTCAACTTGGCTTCGATGGCGGCAAGATCGGATTTTTCATCTTCTGTCAGAGCCTTGATCTCGCGCTCGGTGATTTGGATGTCGGCCTCGGCTTTGATACGTGCCTTATCGAGGGCTAATTGGAGATCTTTCAATTTGGCTACTTGGTCAGGCGTCAATCCGATATCTTTTTCGTGTTTCAGCAGGTGGCGAATCAGATGTCCGGTCCCTCCGTGCATGAACGATTTGCCGTATCCGCCCATTTTGCCGTGACCGCCGTAGCCGTAGCCCGGTTCGTTGGCCCATGAATCCGCCACTCCGCACGCCAGCACCACAGCCGCTGCGACGCAGAATACAATTCCTCTCATGATCGGTTTCATATTCATCCTCCTTCCTGTCTCCCTGTCTCGTGGAGCGAAGACCTCATACGTGATGTGTGATGGGAAGGTAGATTGCCACATTAGTCATGGCAACGCAAGCAAGCGTCTCTAGTTCGTTGGAGCGATCCCTAATCTTGTTGGGCTTTGGCGATGATCTCGGATCGAGGGTCGGGGTGACTCTGTCGGGCGAGTTGTTGGTAGAGTATTCGCGCCTCTTCCGATATAAGAGGCGGCATGATGATCTGCAGGGTCAAAAGCAAATCGCCCTGACTGCCGGACGCCGTTGGAAGTCCTTTCCCTTTGAGACGCAATTTGCTTTCCGCGGCGCTGCCGGCCGGGATTTTCACGCGCACAGGCTGAGTAAGGGTCGGAACCGTGACCTCAGCTCCCAAGGCTGCTTCCCACGGCCAAACAGGGAGGACGGCGTGGAGGTCGTCGCCTTCTCGATGAAAAACTTTCCCGGGTTTGATTTTGACGTGAAGATAGAGGTCCCCGCGTTTTCCGCCGTCTCCTCCCGGTCGGCCTTTTCCGGCGACGCGCATCTTGGTGCCGTCGTGGATACCGGCCGGAATTTTGACTTCGATGATCCTCGACTCCGCGCGGGCGCCGGTTCCAAAACAGGCGTGACAGATTCGCCCGCGTAATGAGCCGCTTCCCCCGCACGTGGTGCAAGGAACCGGCTCCAGCAGCGAGACTCGTTTCGTGACGCCCCAATAGACGTCCCTGAGTGAGACTTCAACGGTGGTTTCGACGTCTTCTCCTTGTTCGTTGACCCCTGAAGGAGGGGGTTGTCGTTGTTGCTCGCCGAATAAGTTTTCAAAGAAATCTGCGAAACCGCCGCCGCCGAAACCGGTCTGGGGTCGGCGGCCCGTGAAGCCGAAATCGTCAGATTTCGCTCTGTTTTTTGTGTGCGTCTCCGACCGGCTCCATGCGGTTGATGAGCTGCGTCGATCATACTGTTTTCGTTTTTCGGGGTCGGATAACACTTCGTAGGCTTCGTTGAGTTCCTTAAACTTTCTTTCCATTTCGGATTTTGCGGCGCCGGAATGAAGATCGGGATGATACTGTCTGGCCAAACGGCGAAAGGCCTTCTTGATGTCGTCAGGGGAGGCGGTTCGCGAAAGCCCCAGAATCTGGTAATAATCACGCGCCGTAGAGGCCATCCGATTCCCGTTTGCGATGCCCGCACTGGGATGTTCAGTGCGATGTCGCCTGTTTCGCCTTTGCCATCAACTTGCAATAGGTGCAGAGAGCGGCCGTTGTCGGTTGACCGCATGCCGAGCAGGGATGGAGAAGAGCCCGGTCAGTTTCCGTCATGGTTTGACGGTCGAGAGCGTGCCGTCGTTGCTGCGCGAGAAATCCCCAGTAGAACGATTGTTTGGTTCCCGGTGACTCAGTCTCCAACCGATTCAACACGTCCTTATACAGAAGCGTTCTGGCTCCCTGCGCCATGGGGCACTCATCGACAATGTACTCGATCTTGTTGAGGATGCAATAGGCGGCCAGTTCGCGTTCGGTCAATCGGTACAGGGGCTTCACTTTTTTGGCGAATCCGTCCATGGATGCGGGAAGGACCGGTCCTTGTTTATCCAGATAGTCGGTTTGCCAGTGCAAGACGTTACCCAGCAGACGTGCGGCTTCGTCGTCGAGGTTGTGTCCGGTCGCCATGACGTCGTATCGATGCTCGAGCGCCAGACGATTGAATTGATAGCGCTTCAGCGTTCCACACGTGGAGCAGGGAGGACGATGAACCAATTCGGCCAATTCCCGAATCCCGGCGCCTTCTTCCTTTTCGACTTTGTGAATGTGCAACATGGCTCCTCGTGGGCGAGCAACAACATCCGCGAACCGTTGCACTTTCTCCTGTGAACGGTCGGAATAGTCAGAAATGCCAAGATGAACATACAAGGCGTCCGCTTGATATCCGATGGTGAGAAGGATATGCCACAGCGCCAGGCTGTCTTTGCCGCCGGAGACGGCGACAAGGATACGGTCGTGTTTGGCAAACATCGCGTGCGATGTGATCGCCCGATTGACCTGATCGTGCATGAAGCCGATGAAACACGAACCACAGAACGCGGCATGATGGCGGGGTATTTTAATGACGGCGCGGCTTCGGCATTTCACGCAATTCATGACACAGTGATCTTACGGATTGCTTAATAAAGAAGCAAATCGTTTGCGCGTTTAGATGTTTTTCTGGCCAATGAGGATCAGGCGGGGATCTGTTATGCTATTAAAAGCAGCTTGCAAGAAAGGGAAGAAGAGAAGTTTGACCTTCTAACATAAGTTTACATAATACATCTTATCAGACATGACATTTGAGATTGTCGATCGCATCCGCAAAGAACTCTTCATCACCGGCAGCGCGCTGTACGAAATCATTCTCGCCGTTTCGGAACGTGTCAATCGAAAGACTCAGATTATTCGCCTTCATTGGCAGGCCTCGACTTTTCTTCAGCGAATCGATGGGGTTGCCATAGAAACGGGTCGGCAGTTGGCCGATCATCTGACTCGTTCCCGCTTCACCAATGGAGAACACTCCGTTCTTGCAGCCATGGACACCATACTGACCCGTTCAATGGGCCAGGTTCATAGTCTTAAGCAAGCCTTGCTGCAGATCGACGCCCGAATCCGCGACTTGAAACTTGAAGCTGTTTATGAAGACTTGCTCAAAATGCAACACGATTTAAGCGTTCGCTCGGCAAGAATCGAACGACTGACTGTTGCCCGCCGTGCTGCAGCGGTCGGCCGATCCACTCGTGAGTTGCCTCGTTCATCGTCTGTCCACCTTGTGGTGGTGATGCGCGGGGCATTTCTCTTGGCGCCGTCGGACGATGTGGTGTTTCAACCCGATGATATCGTCGTGTTGATCGGTCCGGAGTCCGACCTGTCTTCGTGTGTGACATGGTTCACAAGTCAGCGGTTGTAAACACTTTGCTTGCCAAGCACTAGAGTCCTGTGCCCGCATGGCGGCCTTAATTTCCTGGCGGAAATGTGCGAGGATGTAAAAAAGGAGGCGTGATCCGATGAGGAGAGTGGTAGCGATCGTCTTTATAGCTGCCGTGACGGGGCTGTCTTTTGTGAAATGTGCCTCGGCAGAACCAGCGGCCGCCGGTCCGTTACGAACCGAACTGCCCGGCATTCGCCTGCTTGAAGAAATCCAAACCGTTATTACCAATCTGGCGGAAGAAGTGAAACCTTCGGTCGTCAATCTTTTCCCGATCCCTGCCGGCGGGCGTCCGCGCGAGGGAGTGAAGACGCCGACTCCGAATGAGCCAGGGTCAGGGTCCGGCTTCATTGTCGATAGCGACGGATACATCATTACGAATCACCATGTGATCGGCGATGCCGTTGAAGTCGAGGTTCGGTTCGCGGACAAGAGCAAACTGATCGCCCAGGTGATCGGCAGAGATCCGGACACGGATTTGGCCCTTCTCAAGGTTACGGCGGACCGGCCGCTGCCCAGCGCTCGCTTCGGCGATTCTTCTTCCGTCAAAGTCGGGCAATGGGTCCTTGCTGTCGGAAATCCCTTCGGCCTTGACCGCACGGTCACGTTGGGGGTCGTGAGCGGCATAGGGCGGGAAAATATCAATTTGTCTCGATATGAGAATTTCATTCAAACCGATGCGTCGATCAATCCCGGCAATTCCGGAGGGCCTCTTTTCAATCTTCATGGCGAGGTCATCGGCATCAACACGGCGATCATTAACTTCGCTCAAGGCATCGGTTTTGCCATTCCGTCGAACATGGCAAAGCAGGTCATTGAGCAGCTTCAGGCCAAGGGGAAAGTCGAGCGTGGATGGCTTGGAATCGGCATTCAACCGCTGACGCCGGAGTTGGCGAAGCAATTCGGCGTATCCGAACACGAGGGAGTGCTGGTCAATGAAGTGTTTGATGGCGATCCCGCCTCCATCGCGGGCATGAAACCGGGAGATATCATCATCAGTCTCAATGGAATCGTAGTGGACTCGCCCAATCGTCTCTCCAGGTTGATCGGCACACTCTCTCCGGGCAGCACCGCAAAAATCGAGGTAGTCCGAGACTTTTCGCGCCTCGTTTTGAACATTCTCTTGACCGCGAAGCGCGACGGCCCCCTGGCCGCCGCTTTGCCTCAAGCCAAGAAAGAGGACAGACTTGGACTGGGTGTCCAAGACTTGACGCCGGCGTTGGCGGAAAAGTTCAACCTGAAGGAGACCCAGGGCGTCCTTATCGCCCAGGTGGAAAGCGGCGGCCTTGCTCACGCCGAGGGGTTACGCGAAGGCGACTTGATCAAGGAAATAAACCGCACCGCGGTGTTGAACGCCCAAGACTTTAACGAAGCGCTTGGTCGGATTCGTCGTGGGGATTCGGTCCTCCTCCGAGTCTTGCGTGAGGGGCAAGCGTTCTACGTGGTGCTCAAAATGACCAAGTAAAGACGGCCCTGCAAACCGGAAGGGCCTTGTTCCCATTCCACTCTTCTCGGTTCTGCTCACGCAGAAGCCGCGGCGTGCCGCGCGGCTTTGTGTTGCTCGACGATTCTGGCGACCGATTCGCTGGGAACTTCCTCGTATCCTGAAAATTCCATCACGTAGGTTCCGCGTCCGCCGGTCAGACTGTTGAGCGCCGTCGCGTAGGCGAGCAACTCGGCAAGCGGTACGAGCGCGTGAATTCGTTCGACCTGAGCGTCCGCATTGACGGACTGAATGCGGCCCCGTCGCCCGCTTAAGTCGCCCATCACCGCTCCGATGGCATCCGCCGGGGTTTCGATTTCGACGGCCATGATCGGCTCGAGCAACACCGGGCGGGCGGTTTCCATGGCTTTTTTAAAGGCCATGGCGCCTGCGATTTTAAACGATAGCTCGGAGGAATCCACGACATGATAGGACCCGTCATAGACGGCCACGTGAACGTCGACGACGGGAAATCCGCCCAACACGCCTTCGTGCATCGCCTCGACCACTCCCTTTTCAACTGCGGGGATGAAGTTTCGGGGAATGACCCCGCCGACGATTCGATTCTCGAACGTAAATCCCCTGCCGCGCGGCAAGGGAGCCACCTCGAGCCAACAGTCTCCGTATTGCCCGTGGCCTCCGGTTTGTTTTTTATATTTGCCCTGCGCCTGAGATACCGTGCGGACGGTCTCACGGTACGGAATTTTCGGCGCGTGCAGCGAAACGTCGGCGCCGAATTTTCTGCGAAGTTTCTCCAACGTCAAGTCGATATGGAGCTGACCCAGCCCGCTCAGCACCATCTCTTTGGTTTCCGTGTTGCGCGTAAATTCCAATGTGGGGTCTTCTTCGATGAGCTTATGGAGACCAAGGCCCACTTTTTCGATTTCCACCTTTGATTTGGCTTCGATGGCATACGAGAGGACCGGCCTCGGCAATCCGAGGTCGGGATACCGCACGGAATCCTTTTCGTGGCAGAGGGTATCACCCGTATGTGTATCGTGCAACTTTCCGACGGCGATGATTTCTCCCGCCTTGGCCGATCCGACCATCGTGTGCCGTTTCCCCATAAGGGCATAGAAATGCCCCAATTTCTCGCGCGAGTGTCTCGACGCATTCCACACGGTCGAGTCGGCCTGAACGGATCCTGAAAAAACGCGGCAATAGGACAGTCGCCCTACGAAGGGATCGATCAGGGTTTTAAATACCAAGGCTGAAAACGGCTCCCGCTCGTCTCCCTTCCACGTGCAAGGCTGGCCTGTGTCGGGATGTGTGCCTGGTAAGGGGTAAGCCGTCCCTCGGTCGGTCGGCGATGGCAATAATGCCACGACCGCGTTCAGCAGGGGCCAGATGCCGACCGTTTGTAACGCCGAGCCGGCATAGAGAGGAACCAGACGCCTGGTCAGGACGCCGGAACGCAGTCCGGCGAGAAGGGTGTCTTGAGACAGATCTTCTTGGGCAAGGTATGCTTCAAGAAACGCGTCGTCGCTCTCCACGACCGTTTCGACGAGCTGCCTGCGCTTTTCTTTGAGGAGTGCTTCCAACGAGGGTGGGACGGGCAGCAGTCGAGGCTTCGCGGCCTGAGGAGCCGAGCAAACCAAGAATCCGCTGAGAAGGTCGATAACTCCTTCGAGCTTGGAACCAACTCCGACCGGCACGACCATGGGAATCGGTTGACAATGAAGCCGTGTACGGCACGCCTGCAAGGCCGGATCAATCGATGCCCCTTCATGATCCAATCCATTCACAAACACCAGACAGGGAAGGGCAAGTTCTTCGATCCGTCGCCAGAGACGCGCCAATTCCGTCCGAACGGCGCCTTGGCTGTCGAGGATAACGATCACCGCATCAACGGCCTGCAACGCGGCGAGAGGCTCGCCGATCAAACTCAGGGCCCCGGGAGTATCCAGGAGCGTGACCTGGATGTGGTTCCAGGAGAAGCGGAGCACGCTGGTGCTGATGGAACAGCGATGGCGGAGTTCCTCCGGCTCGAAGTCTGAAACCGTCGTTCCTTCTGCGACCGATCCGAGAGCGGGAACGGCGCCTCCGACAAACAGGAGCGCCTCACTGAGTGAGGTCTTACCCGCTCCGGCATTGGACACAATGGCGACATTTCTGATGGGCACTGCACGGACGTCTTCCATAGCCTGCCCTCCTCTGCTGAGTAAAAAGTGGAAAGATGGTGCTGGCTGGTGCGATCCTCCTTGTTTTGTCTTATTCCCAGGCGGCCGTCTTCGTGAGCCATCCTTCGTCCGCAAAGCTGACGTAGCGTCCGTCTCCGAGGATTACGTGATCAAGTACGGAGATTCCAAGCAATCTGCCGGCGGCCACCAAACGATCCGTCAGCCGGCGATCTTCTTGGCTTGGAGTCGGATCGCCGCTGGGGTGATTATGTAAAAAAATGACACCGGCGGCCGATTCACGTATGGCCGATGCAAACACTTCCCGCGGGTGAACAATGCTGAGCGTCAGGCTCCCTTCCGAGATCGTGGTTTCTTTGATGACCGCGTTCTTGGCATCGAGCAGCACAACTTTGAACAGTTCCTGTTTTCGGTCTCGTAAAACGGGATAAAAGTGGCGAAAAAGGTCGGCGCTTGACGAGACGCGCATGCCCGTTGAGAGAGGCGTTGCCAGAGACCGTCGCCCCAATTCCAACGCCGCTTTGAGCTGCGCTGCTTTCGCCGGCCCCACCCCTTCGACCGAGCAAAGTTCCTCCACGCCGGATTTGACTAAGCCGCCAAGACCTCCGACGTGACGGAGGAGCTCCATTGCGACCTGCACGGCTGATGAATCCCGTCTCCCCGTTCTCAGCAAAATAGCCAGCAATTGGGCATCGGAAAGGGCCTCAGGCCCTTTGCTCAGAAGCCGTTCGCGAGGTCGCTCACTTTCAGGCCAATAGGCAATTCCCTTGGCCGCCATTCTCCACCCCTATGACCTTCAAAAGGACAAAAAAATGACACCACGGACGTTTTTGTTCTAGAGAAATAGGTCGTATATGACCGGACCTTGAAACGAAAAACTCATAACATATTGAAATATCAATGCTGTTAAAATTGGTTCGTCTTTTGCTTGATGAAGTGACAGAAGTGAACATAGTCACCCGAGGAGGGAGTGATGGAATGTCCAAAGTGCAAAGGGCTCATGATGTTGGAACGATTCTCTGATTTTTTCCTCATTTTCTATGCATGGAAATGTATTAACTGCGGCGCGATTATTGACCGGACCATCTCCAATAATCGGCGCAAGAGCCTTGCGGCTCGTGAGCCGCAGCCCGTCGCCGTTCGTTAACGGCAATCGAGTGTTTCGAGGTCGGATCGTCATCACGGGGCTCTCCATCCTTGACCCTCGTGAAGATCGTGAAGATGTTGTGGAACGACGATTGGGTTACAAAGAAACTTACGTGTCGGCCATTATAGTCCCTCTCCCGGTTGAGGGTCAAAAAATATGCTTTTTATGACCCGACGTGCTGAGCATTATGCAACGTAGAACGTAGAAATGAGGTCGTCGTTCGCCTGAGAGTTGGGTCCCCATCAACGGTTTCAATTTGTTGACCCCTTCAAAAACGCTGTGTTAGAGTCCTCCTCTATCATAAACAGGGTCGCTCGCCTTTTTCATGCGCGTCATCGCTGGCACTCACCGTGGTCGACGTCTTCGCCAACCTCAGGGGTCTAGGCTCCGTCCTACTTCTGAGAGAGTTCGAGAAGCCTTGTTCTCTATCCTTGGCAATCGTCTTCCGCACTGCCGTTTTCTAGATCTCTATGCCGGGACAGGAGCCGTCGCGATCGAGGCCTTGAGTCGAGGAGCCTCACACGCAACGTGCGTCGAGTCTGACCCCTCGGCGCTGAAATTGTTGAGGAAAAATGTGCAGGATTGTGCGATGGTCTCTTTCCTAACTGTACATGCTCAAACTGTCGAGCAGTTCTTATCGCGCCCTGAACTGTGGGAGGGGGGATATGATGTCGTTTTTGCCGATCCTCCCTATCTAATGGTCACGAAACTGACATCGATCTTCGAGCATTCGGCCCTTGACCGCCTTCTTGCTCCGGATTCCTGGTTTATTATCGAGCATGCGGCAAAAACGACCCTGCCCCCGCTGCTCGGATCATGCGTCCGCCTCCGCAACTATCGTTATGGCGATACCATGCTCTCCCTGTACTCACGAACAAACCAGAGACCGTCATGAAAATAGGAGTATATCCAGGAACGTTCGATCCCATTACGCACGGCCATACGGACATCATTACCAGAAGCCTTCGAGTCTTCGACATTGTCGTGGTCGCCGTTGCGCCGAATCCTGATAAACATCCGCTGTTTAACCTGGCTGAGCGACTGGAGATGGTGAAGTGGGTGACAAAAGAGTTGAAACAGGTTGAGGTCACCTCGTTCGAGGGGTTGTTGGTCGAATATGTCGAGCGATCCGGGGCTCATGCGATCATCAGAGGATTGCGGGCCATTTCCGACTTTGAACACGAATTTCAAATGGCTCTCGTCAACAGAAAGTTGGCCCGGAATGTCGAAACCGTCTTTCTGATGCCGAGCGAGGAATACTCCTACCTCTCATCCACCATCATTAAAGATGTTGCCAAGCACGGCGGTTCGCTGACAGAGTTTCTTCATCCGGAGGTCGCGCAACGTTTACGGGAACGAATCAAGAGAGTTGTCTTATGAAACTGGCTGCGCGGGTCAATAAAATTACTCCCTCCCCCACCTTAGCCATGACCGCGACGGCCAAAGCGATGGCTGCGCAAGGCATCGACGTGGTGGATTTTTCTTCCGGTGAACCGGACTTTGACACTCCGGAGCCGGTGAAGACTGCCGCGGAAGCGGCCATTCGAGCGGGTTTTACGAAGTATACGCCGTCGTCCGGCATTGACGAGCTCCGTCAGGCCATTATTGAGAAGTTTCAGAACGAATTCGGATTGCGGTACGAGAAGCCTCAAATTCTCGTATCCTGCGGAGCCAAACATTCCTTATATAACTTAGCACAGGCCTATCTGGAGGCCGGCGATGAAGTGATCATTACCGCTCCTTATTGGGTCTCTTATGTCGACCAAGTGCTGCTCAACGACGCGACACCGGTTTTTCTGCCGACCAGCGAAAATAGCGGGTACGCCATCGATGTGGATGACTTGCGACGATTAATCACGCCGCAGACCAAGGCGATGGTCATCAACAGCCCCTGCAACCCAACTGGAGCGACGTACGATCGAAAGACTTTGCAATCCATTGCCGAGATGGCCGTGCGTCATCGCATATTGATTATCTCCGACGAGATTTATGAAAAGATCGTCTATGACGGAGTCACACACGTGAGCATCGCCTCGCTGGGGCCGGAAGTGGCGGCCCAGACGGTCATTATCAACGGTGTCTCGAAAGCCTACGCAATGACCGGTTGGCGGATCGGCTATGCGGCGGGGCCGAAAGAGATCCTGACGGCAATGGCCAATATCCAAAGCCAGAGCACGTCGAATCCCTGCTCGATTTCACAGAAGGCCGCCGTCGCCGCTCTTAAGTTTGGCGCGCCGTTCACTGAAAAAATGGTGACGGAATTCGATCGCCGCCGTAGGGCGATGATTGGCAGATTGAACCAAATCCCAGGAGTCACGTGCCGTATGCCCACCGGGGCGTTCTATGCGTTTCCCAATATTAGGGGAGTTCTGGGGAGGTGTGGACCCGATGGTCCGATTCACTCCCCACAGGCTTTGGCGGATTATCTCTTGAAACATGCCCATGTGGCCGTTGTTCCCGGAGAGCCGTTTGGAAGCAAAGAACACATCCGGCTTTCCTATGCCACCAGCATGGACACAATCAATCGAGGGCTTGAGCGTCTTGCGGAGGCAATACAAAAGCTACAAACTTGACAGGCCCCCTTGACTCCCGACGTCCCGCGATTATCTTCACTGCGTTCACTTTATTACAAATCAGGAGAGTGCCGTGCCGATCTACGAATACTGGTGTCAAGCGTGCGCGTATAAATTTGAGGTCAAGCAACGCATCAAAGATGATCCGGTTGCCGCGTGCTCTCGATGTGGGAAATCGGTCAATCGCATCATCTCGCCACCGGCCATCATGTTCAAAGGAAGCGGCTGGTACGTGACGGATTATTCGGACAAGCTGAAACCGCCGTCCGGTGATGCCACGGACGCATCGACCTCGTCAAAGAAAGAGACAACAACCAACGCCGCCTCTGCTCCAGCGGCGTCACCATCCCCGGCAACAGCCCCCTCCTCTTCGGGAGCAGCCTCCTCGGGGAGTTCTTCAACGTCTGGTTGATATGTGATCCCATGGGTGTTGAAGATCAAGCTTCAGTTGCACGCACGGCGTGAGGCCTATCGCTTTGTCGTCGGAGACTTTTTCCCGGGTGAGCGCGTGGTCGATTTGTGGGTAGGCTTGCTCACTCCCTTGTGAGTTTTGGACGATTTTGCGTGGAATGCCGCGACTTGACGCTGTAAGCCATCGATAAGATTCGTCTTTTCTCGATTCAACCGGCTTAACTCATCGACTTGTGTTTGGAGGTCGCGCTTGGCTTTGGTCAATTCATCGATCTGCGACTGGAGTTCGGACTTTTCGGCCGTCAGGGTCTGGATTTCAGTCCGTAATTGTTCAATCTGAGCCTGAAGCGCGGGAGGCCAGTAGTCACATCCTGAGAGACTGAATATCAGTCCGAAACAGACGGTCAGGCCTGTGCACCGCCACACCCATCTTTTTGTCAACATTCCACCGTTCCTTCCGTTCGAGTAAGTAACCCCTTATAAAACCTTTTCGTAACATCAATCAAGGCGGCCTTCAGGTAAATATGGGATTCTTCGTTCCAATCGAGGTTTGCAACATCGCTCGCGTCACGGCTCCTTCACGGATGATCTGGATTGTTTCCCCAACATCGACGACAGTCGATGGCGCTCCTCCCGGTGTTGGTCCTCCATCGATCACCAGATCGATCTCCGAGCCCAAGGCCTCGACAACCTCAGCCGCCGTGGTTACCGGAGGATCACCGGATCGATTGGCACTGGTTCCGGTCAACGGCCCGACGTGCGTTAAGATATTCCGTAACGGCAAGCAGGACGTCAGTCGGACGCCGACCTTTCCGGTTCCCGCCGTGAGGGCGGATGGGAGCGAAGGCGTCGCAGGAAACAGAATGGTCAGCGGGCCTGGCCAGAACGCATCAATTAACAATGCGGCGGCGGGCGGAACGGACTCCGTCAACAGGGACAGATGCTCCATCTTGCCGATCAGCACGAGGAGGGGTTTGCTGTCCGGGCGGCCCTTGATTTGTATGAGCCGGCCAAGGGCCGTTGGGTTGAAGGGGTTCACACCGAGCCCGTAATAGGTCTCGGTCGGAAATCCCACTACGCCGCCTCGCTCAATGGCCTCCGCCACCGTCCGCGAAAGACGAAGACTCTCTTGCTCACTATAGGAAACGATTGTTGTCATCGATCGAGGAACCCGAAAGAGGAGCGGTCAGCGCCCGAACGCGCGACCGGCGATATCCCGGCGGTAGTGGCATCCTTCGAACGAAATAGCCGCTGCTCTTTTATAGGCTTCGGCTTGGGCCTCTTTCAACGAAGCCCCCCGTCCCACCACGCTCAGCACCCGTCCCCCGGCGGTGACAATCTCCTGTCCACGACGGGCTGTCCCCGCGTGAAACACCATTGAAGAAGAGCTCTCTACCGAAGCAGGACTCTCCACGGACGATAATCCGGAGATCGAACACCCCTGCCGATACGAGCCTGGATACCCTTCCGACGCCATCACGACACAAACAGTTGCATCATGGTGCCATTCGACTGTCCTTTGATCCAATCGATGCTCAACAACCGCCTCGATAATGTCGAGCAGGTCCGTTTTGAGCAGCGGCAACACCACTTGCGTTTCAGGATCACCCATCCGTGCGTTGAACTCCAGCACGAAGGGGGCTCCGTTCACCACCATCAAGCCGGCATAGATCACTCCTTGAAACGGAGTCCCCAACTTCGACATCGCATCGACGATCGGTTGTAAAATGTCCCGTGTCACCAGCGCGCGCAACATCTCCGTCCCCACCGGCGCCGGACAGTAGGCGCCCATGCCGCCCGTATTCGGTCCCGTATCTCCATCCCCCACCCTCTTATGATCTTGCGCCGGTAACATGGGCACAACGGTTCTGCCGTCCGTGAACGCCATGATCGTCACTTCCTCTCCCTGGAGGCATTGTTCGATCAAAATCCGCTTGCCGGCCTCGCCGAATACCGCCCTTTCCATAAAATCGACAATGGCGCTGCGCGCCTGCTCCCTTGTCGTCGCAATCACGACCCCTTTCCCTTGCGCAAGGCCGTCAGCCTTGATCACGACGGGCAACATCTGTTGCTCGACGTAAGCCAAGGCATTGACCTCTTTGTCGAAACTTACGGCCGTCGGAGTGGGAATCTTTGATCGACCCATGATCTCCTTTGAGAAAATCTTGCTCGATTCCAACTGCGCCGCTTGCTTTGTCGGGCCGAAGATCTTGAGTTTGGCCTTTCGAAATTCATCAACAATTCCCATTGCAAGCGGGGCCTCCGGTCCAACCACGGTCAGATCGATCCGCTCCCGCTCGACAAAGGCTTTTAGACCGGCAATATCGTCGGCCTTGATGGGAACACAGGTGGCAAGCGTCTCGATGCCGGCGTTTCCCGGCGCGCAGTATAACGTAGGGGTACGAGGGCTCTGCGCCAACTTCCATACAAGCGCATGTTCACGCCCACCGCTTCCGACAACGAGAACTTTCATGGCCGCAACGCGGTTTCCCACGAGAAGGTCAGGAGGTTCGACCGATTCCCCGCCGTGCTTTCCGCAGGCGAGGGACGAGACATGTACCGGATCATGAGGGGCGCCCCTTGGCAGATATTTTCCCGGTGCAGCGGTGCGGGAAAAGGTGACGATGGTTTCACGATTCGATCAGTGGCGGAAATGCCGCATGCCGGTGAGAATCATCGTCATGCCGTGTTCGTCAGCGGCTTTGATGACCTCCGCGTCGCGGATCGACCCGCCAGGCTGAATGACGGCGGTGATCCCCGCCTGCGCTGCGGCATCAAGGCCGTCGCGGAAGGGGAAAAAGGCATCCGACGCCATGACACAGCCTTTGACCGGGAGCTGCGCCTTCATCGCCGCCAGCTTGACCGAATCGACCCGGCTCATCTGGCCGGCACCGATACCGACCGTTTGGCTGGGTCGGGCATAGACGATCGCATTCGATTTGACGTGCTTGCAGACTTTCCACGCAAAGGCGCAGGCGGCATATTCATCATCCGTCGGCTTGCGCGCCGTCGGCACTTGCAACGTCCGCAGGTCCGGCAGCACGCCCAGATCGCGATCCTGAACGATCAAGCCACCGACCAGCTTTTTCAGATCATAGCCGTCTTGTTTCACCCTTGTCAGCGGTCCCACATCAAGCAACCGAAGGTCCTTCTTGCGCTTCAGTTCCGTGAGCGCATCCTCGGCAAAACCCGGCGCGATGACGACCTCGACGAATGTGGAGGTAATTTCCTTGGCCGCAGCCAGATTCACCGGTCGATTGAAGGCGATCACTCCGCCGAAGGCCGAAACAGGATCGGTTTCGCGGGCTTTCACGTAGGCTTCCACCGGGGTCTCACCCAAAGCGACGCCGCACGGGTTATTGTGTTTGATAATGGCGACGGCGCATTCGTCGTATTCCTTGGCCAGCTCGAGGGCGGCATTGGCGTCGAGAAAATTGTTGTACGACATCGCCTTGCCGTGAAGAATCTTGCCGCGTGAAACCGACGGTTCTTGCGATCCGGCCTCGCGATAGAACGCTCCCTGTTGATGCGGATTCTCACCGTACCGGAGAATCTCGCCCAGCTCAAACTGGAGAGAGAGCAGCTTGGGAAACTTCACTTCCCCGCCCCGCACCTGTTTTTCGAGATAGCCGGCGATCAAGCCGTCGTATCGCGCCGTATGCTGAAATACCTTCATCGCCAACTCGCGGCGCAGCTCGCCCGTGACGGCGTCGTTTTTTACGGCATCCAACACGCGCGCGTAGTCAGCGGGATCGACAACGACCAGCACGTCCTCGTGATTTTTGGCCGCGGACCGCAACATCGACGGTCCGCCGATGTCGATGTTCTCGATGGCGTCTTCAAACCGACAATGGGGATTGGCGATCGTGGCCTCGAAAGGATAGAGATTGACCACCACGACGTCGATCGGATTGATACGGTGCTGAGCCATTTGCTCCACATGCGCGGGCACCGACCGCCGACCGAGCAGCCCGCCGTGAATTTTGGGATGGAGGGTTTTTACACGACCGTCGAGAATTTCCGGAGCCCCGGTGTAGGAGGCTACGTCCGTAACCGTCACGCCAGCGTCGCGCAAGGCTTTGGCCGTTCCTCCGGTCGATAAAATCTCCGCGCCGAGAGCCTCGAGCCCCTTGGCCATCTCGACCACGCCCGTCTTGTCCGACACACTGATCAGCGCCCGCTTGATGCCAGCCATGTGTGCGCTCCTTGGTAATGCTGATTTTTAGCTTGTTGAAGGGTAAATGATTGCTTCCGAAAGGCGGGCGCAGGATAGCAGATCAACGCAAGTGAGTGCAAGAAGACGCATTGAGTCATCTAAAATCTTACCGGGCGATGGATTGCTGCGTCAGTTGCCACGCTGACCTTTCGACCCTGGACGGGGCAGGACCGAAGGAGGGCACGGATGGAGGCAGGCAGCATGGCGCGACAAGCCGAGCAGGAGTAGCTGCGGGTGCTGCGTCGGCTAGAGGCAGCGTGCCTGCCCGACCACAGACGCCGTTCGAGCGGGTGCGAGCCTGTACCGACGCCGATCCGCAGCAGGTCACCGCGCTAGAGCAGATCCTGACGACAACCAATCCGTTTGCGGATCCACAGCGGATGGACCGGACTCTGGGCGGCGGGCCACGCGCCCGCCGCGCGAGACGGCGCCCTGGCCGCCGCAACCACGGGCGAGCACGCTCTGGCGCGGAGGGACTTTCAGCCCGCAGGTTCAGCGCCGGCCTCAGGCACTACGCCGCACAGGACGCTCACAGGGGGGAGACGCCGGCATCGACTCCACGGTGATCGTTGAGCCTGCTAGGCCAACTCCGGCGGTCGATTCCTCGACGGCCCCCCACGGCCCGCCTGCGCGCAAGGAACGATGAGTCGCCCGGTAAGATTCAGAAATGACTCAACGATCCCCGACCGGGGAAGATTTTTAAATGGCTTGATAGTGACTCCGTCAGGGATGATCGGCTGAATCCGCCCCGTTGGTCTGGGTCAAACAAGTGATTGACGGAGCTGATCGCGATCGAGTAATGTCGCGCATACATGCATCATCCATGCATAATGTATTGGGGAGGGGACTGGGTGTACTGAACCGATACCTTCTTACCTTTTAACAAAGGAGGGACCCTATGTTGGCCAGCCGATTAGTCCGGCTCATTGAACAACATTCGGAGCAACTGTCCCGTGAACTCAATGAGAAGGTTTGGAACTCCCCCCGTTGTAGCGACCTCCATAAAGTCCCGCCGGACGAATTACGGGCCCGCGCCAGCGAAATCTATCGTAACTTGAGCGATTGGCTATTGGATAAACCGGAAACCGAGGTCGAAGAGCGATACACGGAGTTGGGCGCACGTCGGGCCGGACAGGGCGTTGCCTTCAGCCACTTCCTTTGGGCTATCACCGAGACGAAAGCACATATGTGCGCGTTTATTCAACGCGAAGGCTTATCTGAAAGCGCGGTGGAGCTGCATGGAGAACTGGAGCTGATCTATCTCGTGAACAAATTTTTCGACAGAGCGTTGTATTATGCCGCCGTCGGCTATGAGCGCGAACGGACTCGAATTGGAACCAATCTCAGACGACGGAAGGACGATGTCCAGAAAGTCTACTTGT
>JANDJJ010000036.1 GCA_024330945.1 Nitrospira sp.
CCGGTAGGCGGGTGTCTTCATGGGGCTGCATGATACACCACCGGCGTGCACCTGGGAGCCGCACGCCGACACCACCGGCTCGGGCATCCGTTGCCGCTTCCAGCACGGAGTCTGACTGGCTCGGCAGACTCTTCAGACTCTTAATGGATGGCTTACGTCCGGATTAGGGCATTTACACACCGATTGACAAGACCTGGTGGTGAGCCGTACATTCCTTGCGGCTGTGCGTGCCGCACGCAGATAGATGTGCCGAGAGCGGGAGAGTGGGCCGTTTCATTAAAATTTTCAACATGATGGGCTCCTATTCCTTGTGGGAAGAGTCCTTCGTCACTACTTGAAGGGAGGGGCGATGAATATTCAGCGGGTGCTTTGTTACGTCTGGGGTGTCGTAGGGTTGTGTATGATAGGCTTCCCATCACAGGCGTCAGCCGTGACGATTGATCTGACCTCAGTTCAAACCGGTGCTTATACTTCTGATGGAATATGGACAGCACCGACCTATATCACCGGCATCTCATTTGCCTACGGCCCTGAGGCGCGCAGCCTGGCGGCCTTCGATGTCAGCGGTCTTCCCGATGGCACGATCCACTCTGCGACACTCTCGCTGCAAAACCCCTATACCGTCAACGAAGTGGGAGGAGATATCGAACTGCGGCTTTATGGCCTTCCAGGCATGACGTGGTTCAATTACACGGGCAATGGCTCTCTCAATATGTCCAATTTTTCGTTCATCGGAAGCAGTCTCTCCCCCTTATGGGGTTCTACCTTGGTGGCTCCCGTTTCCTGGCCCGGCTCCACTGTCACCTTCGAGTTGCCGGCAGCAGCACTTGATGCCCTGCGTCAGGCGGCAGATGGGAGCGGGCCCTTTAGCGGAGACTTTTTTGCCTTTGGATTGCGCATCGTCAAGGCTGATGTCGAAGAACCGAAGCCGCTCCAGTATGTGTTTGGAGGCACGTCCGCGGGCGGAACTGTTGTGCGGCTCACTGTCGATGTGGTACCGGTTCCGGCGACCGTGTCTCTGTTCGGGGCGGGGCTCGCAGGACTAGCTGGCTTTGCTCGATGGCGGCGATCTGAGTTGCCGACCGAGTCTTAAGCATGTGGCGGGATGATCGGGGGCCTGGCCAATGATCGGCAGGTGACCCTCGCCCCCCAAGGGGGGCGAGGGCAAGACAAACGATGACTCACTTTTTTCTGATGAAAGTGAGGGGAGAAGAAGAGGCGAAGGGAGGGGATGAAAGGGGAAGTGCTTGGTCGGATCGACTGGCGGCGTAGAGCGTCGGCGAAGGCGTGATAATCCTCTCTACGACCTCGGCTGGGGCGGCATGTAGGCGATCATCTCCACCGCCAGATCCTTGGCGATGTCCTTGAGATTGGGCCGGAAGAACATGTAGCTTTTCGACCGTTCGTGGCGCGCTTTCCAAACCGTGGCGCCGTTGGTGGCGTCCACGAGACGCAAGCTCAGTCCCACGCGTCCTACGTTGTCGCCTTCCTTGCGGACGTATTCCCACGAGTTGACTCGCACAACGAGGAACGAGTCCACGTTGAGCGCTTTGCCCAGTGCGATGGCCGATTCTTTGTCTGATTGACCGGTCATTTCCAGCCTGGAGAAATAAAACACCAACGAATCGAACGCGTCTTTCGATCCTTGAAACACGTCGGTCACGCTCTCCGGCGACACGACCCGTTCGATGTGGCCGACCTTTCTCAAGGCAAGGGCCAGGACTTCTTGAATATCCTCCCGCGCGCCGTCGTACTGGCTTGACATCGGCGGCAATACGGCGATGGCCTGGGGGCGGAACACCTTGGCGCCGGGGCCTTCCCACATTTCCTGGAGCCCCCCGCATCCGGTCAGCAGAAGAACGATCGCGACGACGATGCCGACTCTCAGCTTGTTCGCTCTCATCAACATGGCGTCAGTATAGCACGTCAAAACGTCGCAGAGAGGGAGGCGGACACGAGCGCACCCTGTTCGCGGAAGTCATAACCGCCCGCCGCATCGGCGCGCAAGAAGAAAAATCGAAGACCCAATCCCGCCGTCGGAATGAACGGCGTGTTGGCGTCTTCCAGGTTTTTGAACGTTCCAATCCGCAGCGAGAGAAATTCCGTGAGGAACGTCTGTTCCGCTCCCAAACTCAAAATCCGACTGTTCACGTTGGGCAACAGGGTCTTGTTGGCCGTGAGGTCGATGTCCGCCGTCAGGGTCAAGGTGGACCAGGGGTTCAACGCCACGCCGCCGCGGACCTGCGGATCAAGTTTGATCTCGCCCCCGCCGGCATCGTCGAAGGTCGGAGAATTGATGTCCTTGGCCACGATACCGACCCGAATCCATGAAGCGGGTTTGTACAGGGCACCCAGGTCGATGCCATAGGTCGTCGAGATCGTCGGCTTGCCGAAGCGATTGCTGATCGTCACGCCGTTGCCGCCTTGGAGATCAACGAAGCCTGAGTAGGAAGCGCCTTGAATGACTTTCGCCGTGATGCCGACGGCAAACGTTTTGTCCGAAAAGGCGTAGCCGTAGGAAAAGGCCAGTTGCCTGGCTTCGAGCCCGCGCAAGGCCATACGGCCCCTGAGCGTGATCGGATCGATGGGTTGGCTGATGTAGCCGCCGCCGGTCGCAACGTCCGAAACATTGATGCCGAATGCGTGTCTGCCCAGATGCCCCTTGAGATACAGACCGGCCGATCCGGCGATCGACAGGGTCGAACCCGGTTGATTGAGCCGTGCGGCGATATCCCGTGCTCGTGCCGCCGAACCGGGAGCGCCGGGAGAAAAATCCTCCAAATCCCGGATGGCGTCGCCGAATCCTTTTCGGTCGATGGCGAGTCCGCTGCCTTGGGCGCGAACGTCGAGGGTCTGGGTCATCGCCAGTCCGGCCGGGTTCCAATAAGTCGCCAGGGCATCCGTTGTCACCGCCACGCCGGCGCCGCCCATGCCGGTCGCCCGAGGCCCGACGAAGACGAATTCCACCGCCCGGGCGTTCGTCACCGGTCCCGTCGCCGAGAGGGAAAGCGACAGGGCCGCGAGGAATCCGATGACAGCCCGCCCGATGGAATCGCTGGATGCCGTCCGGCCGAAAATCCGCTCCGTCATGGCCGCTCCGAAAGAAAGTCAGACGATCATCCCGTCCTGCATGTGAATGATGCGATCGGCCTGAGCCGAGAGTTTGTCGTTGTGCGTCACGATCACGAACGTGATGCCCTTGGTCTTGTTCAGGTCGCGCATCAGGTGAAAGAGGGCGTCGCCTGTATGAGAGTCCAGATTGCCGGTCGGCTCGTCGGCAAGGACCACATCCGGTTTCTGCATCAACGCCCGCGCGATGGCGACGCGCTGTTGCTCGCCGCCCGACAGTTCGCCCGGTTTGTGATGCAACCGATGGCCGAGTCCCACCGCGTCGAGCAGCGCCTTGGCGTCGGATTGGACGGAGGCGGCGTCGCGTCGTTGAACGAGAGCCGGCATGCAGGCGTTTTCGAGAGCGGTGAACTCCGGCAACAAGTGGTGAAATTGAAAGACGAACCCGATCCGCTTGTTGCGGAAATCCGCCTGCCCGGTCTCCGTCATTTGAAACAGGTCCTGGCCGTCGAATATTACGGTGCCGCTGCTCGGTTTGTCGAGCGTGCCGAGGATGTGCAGCAACGTGCTCTTGCCGGCTCCCGACGCGCCGATGATCGCGATCAGTTCGCCGCGCCGGATTTCCAGATTGATCCCCTTGAGCACCGGCACGTCATAGGCTCCCATGGAGAACGATTTGTAGAGATCGACGACCTTGATCATTCGTACCGCAGAGCTGCGACCGGTTCGAGCTTGGCGGCCTGGTTGGCCGGATGGATCGTCGCGGCGAAGCTGATGAGGAGGGCGGACCCAGCGACGAGCAACACGTCCTCGGCCAGCACGTGCACGGGAATTTTTGAAATGTAATACACGGTCGGATCGAACGTCCAAAACGTTTGGATCAACCACAAAAAAGTATAGCCCAGCGGGATGCCGATAGTCGTGCCGGCCAACCCGATGATCAGGCCGTTCAACATGAAAATGCGCCGGATGCTGCGTCTGGTCGCGCCCATCGCCTTGAGAATCGCGATCTCCTTCTGTTTTTCGGTCACGATCATGGTGAGCGTGCTGACAATGTTGAACGAGGCCACGATCGTGATCAGCACCAACAGCAAAAACATCATCGTCTTTTCGAGCTTGAGGGCGGAGAAGAGATTACGGTTCATCTGCATCCAATCCCGCGCGCCGTGGCTGAAGCCCAACTCCCGCTCGATCGCACGGGCGATCTCATCGGCGCGGAAGACGTCCGCCACCTTGACCTCGATGCCGGACACGCTTGCGCCCATGTTGAAGAACTTCTGGGCTTCGCCCAGCTCGATGTAGGCGAGGGAGGAATCGTACTCGTACATGCCGGACTGAAAGAGTCCCACAACGGCGAAGGTGCGAATCTTCGGCACCATGCCCATGGCGTTGACCGGGCCGACCGGCGAGACGACGTTCAGGACGTCTCCCGGAAAGACGCCGAGTCGCATCGCCAGTTCTTTGCCGAGAATGATGCCGGGTCGTTCGGCCGCGACCGGCTCGCCGAGCGGGTCGTCGGGCGGCGGTTGCCGGACCTTGACCGGCGCGAGCAGGTCGGTCAGTTGTCCGGATGACATGTTGTTGGCCAATTCGGTGACGCGCGCTTCGCGCCTTGGATCGATCCCCCTCAGAACGATGCCCTGCACGGCCGATTGCGAGGTGAGCAGGACCTGACGGAGCACGAACGGCGTCGCCGCGACGACCTCCGACACCGACTCGATGCGTTCGACCAGGGGATCGTACTCACTCATGTTTTCTTTCATGCGTTCCTGCACGATGACGTGGGCCGTCGTGCCCAAGATCTTGGCCTGGATGTCTTCCTTGAATCCCGTCATGATGCCGACTGTGCCGATCAAGGCCGCCACGCCCAACGTGATGCCGGCGATCGACACGAAGGTGTTGAGCGAGATCGTCCGGTTGCGGCGTTTGGCTCGTAGGTAGCGGAGGCCGACGACGACCTCATAGGGCAGGGTCATGGCTGTCGCTCCGGTCTTAATTGGGGAAACAGCACGACGTCGCGAATGGAAGCCTGGTCGGTGAAGAGCATGATCAGGCGGTCGATACCGATCCCTTCGCCGGCGGTCGGCGGCATGCCGAATTCCAGAGCCCGGAGAAAGTCTTCGTCAACCAGGTGGGCTTCCTCGTCTCCGGCGTTGCGTTGCGCGGCTTGCTGCTCGAATCGTTCCCGTTGGTCCAAGGGATCGTTCAACTCGGAAAAGGCGTTGGCGATCTCCCGCCCCGCGATGTAGAGCTCGAACCGGTCGGTGAGAGCGGGGTCGGTATCCTTCCGTCGGGCCAGGGGCGAGATCTCGATCGGATAATCGGTAATAAACGTGGGTTGTTGCAGGTTCGGCTCGACGGTTTCTTCGAAGATGTCGTTGACGATCTTGAACAATGGCGCCCGGGGATCGACCGGCACCTTGAGCCGCTCGGCCGCGGCCAGCACCTCATCCCGATTCTGAAGGACGGACGGATCAAGGCCGTTCACTTCGCACAGGGCCTGACGGTATGACCAGCGTCTCCAAGGAGGCGTCAAGTCGATGGTCGTGCCTTGGTAATCGATGACGGTCGTGCCCAGGATCTGTCGGGCGACGGAGGAAAGTAGCTCTTCGGTCAGGACGATCAGGTCTTGATAATCCGCATAGGCGACGTAAAACTCGAGCATCGTGAATTCGGGGTTGTGAATCGTCGAGATCCCTTCGTTCCGAAAGTTGCGGTTGATCTCGAACACCCGCGGGAACCCTCCGACGATCAAGCGCTTCAAATACAACTCCGGCGCGATTCGCAGATAGAGATCGATGCCGAGGGCATTGTGATGTGTGACGAACGGTTTGGCCGCGGCGCCTCCCGGAATCGGGTGCATCATCGGCGTTTCCACCTCGAGAAACCCCCGTTCAATGAGAAAGGACCGGATGGCGGCGATGATGCGGCTTCTGGTCACAAAGATGTGGTGAATGTGGGGGTTGGCGATCAGGTCCACGTATCGTTGCCGGTAGCGGGTTTCCACGTCTGTCAACCCGTGCCATTTTTCGGGGAGCGGGCGAAGCGCCTTGCTGAGAAACGTCACTTGGCGAGCCTCGACCGTGAATTCATCGGTCTTTGTGCGGAACAACACCCCCGAGACGCCGATCCAGTCTCCCAGATCGAGTTGTTCCATGATCAGAGAGGCCTGTTCCGTGAGCAGGTCTTTTTTCAGATAGACTTGAATGCGGTCGGCTCCGTCTTGCAACACGGCGAACCCGGCCTTGCCGAACCGGCGGAGGGCCACGATTCGCCCCGCGATCGTGCAAGGAATCCGTTCCCGTTCGAGAACTTCTTTGGACTTTTCGCCGTGCAGTTTGATGAGGTGCCCGGCCCGGTCCTTGACTTCAAAACGGCCGCCGTAGGGTGCCACGCCCGCTTGGCGGAGCTGATCCAGTTTTTTGATTCGTTGTTGCCGTTGTTCGTTCAGTTCATCCATATGTTTGCGGCGGTTTGTCCCTCGGGTTTGCCCCTTGCCGGGCTTTGATCGCCGAGCCGTCGGACGGAGGAGCGGCCGAACCGGGCGGGCGCAACGAGATCGTCCTTAGAGATTGTCGTCCGATTTGCCGACGACCGGCAGCGGTTCGCTTCCTTTTGAGAGTCGCCTCTTCAAATACGCTTCAATGAAGCCGTCGAGATCGCCGTCCATGACGGAAGACACGTCGCCGGTCTCGTAGCCGGTCCGGTGGTCTTTGACCATCTGATAGGGCTGAAAGACGTACGAACGGATCTGGCTGCCCCATGCGATGTCTTTCTTTTCGCCGACGATCGCGTTGAATTCCGCTTCTTTCTTCTGGCGCTCCAACTCGAACAAACGGGCCTTCAAAATCTTCATCGCGCCGGTTCTGTTCTGAAGCTGAGACCGTTCATTCTGGCATTGCACCACGATGCCGGTCGGCAAGTGCGTGATGCGGATCGCCGTCTCGACCTTGTTGACGTTTTGCCCTCCGGCGCCTCCCGAGCGAAAGGTGTCGATTCGCAGGTCTTTTTCCTCGATCGCGACGTCGATGTCCTCGCTCAACTCGGGATAGACGAACACCGAGGCGAACGACGTGTGGCGGCGTTTGTTGGCGTCGAAAGGAGAAATGCGAACCAGGCGATGAACGCCCGCCTCTGCCTTCAAATAGCCGTAGGCGTAAGGACCGGTGATCGAGAGGGTCGCGCTTTTGATGCCGGCCTCCTCGCCGGGCAGGAGATCCAGCGTCTCCACCTTGAACCGTTTGGCTTCCGCCCACCGTACGTACATGCGCAGCAGCATTTGGGCCCAGTCCTGCGATTCCGTGCCTCCCGCCCCCGGATGAATCTCCAACAGGGCGTTGTTGGGGTCGAGCTCGCCGGAGAGCAGCATCTCCAGCCGCAACGTCGTCACGCGAGGTTCCAACCGGTTCAGCTCCGCGATCAGTTCCTGTTCCAAGCTCGCGTCCCCGCTTTCCATCGCCAATTCCAGCAGGGCATTGACGTCTCCAAGCTTGGTTTCGATGTCGCGCCAGGTCGTGAGTTCTTGCTCGATCATCGCCTTCTTCCGGCTGGTGGCGGCCGCGCCACGGGCGTCGTTCCAGAAGTTGGGCTGGCTCATCCTGGCTTCCAGCTCGTGCAAGTCGGCGGTCATGCGAGCGAGGTCAAAGATGCCCCCGTAATTCCGAGATTTGCTCTCCGATGGCGCGGACTCGCGTTCGAACTTCGTCGACTAGCATACTCAATGATCCTTCCCTGTTATGCCGGCTCGATGACGGAGGTCGTCGGGGCGGGTTCCTCTGTCCGGAAGAAGCCGTACAGCCACAAAATCGCGCAGATTATAGCACAGCCATAGGCAAAGACGTCCCCGTAATAACTGTAAAACGTTCTCGATTGACTGAGGGGAATGGTCGCCCGCGACGCCTGTTCCGTGAAGAGAGGGGTTTGATCCAGGATGCGACCGTATGGATCAATGAAACCAGAGATCCCCGTGTTGGCGGAACGGGCAAAAGCCAGGCGATTTTCAATCGAGCGAAAGACGACCATGGAAAAATGTTGCGCGGGCGCAGACGAGGGACCGAACCACCCGTCATTGGTGATGTTGACCAAGAACTCGGCTCCCTTGACCGAGAATTGTCTGACCAAGTCCGGAAAGATGACTTCGTAGCAAATCACCGTTCCGAATTTGACCGGTCGCGGGCTCGCCGGCTCGCCGGCGGCCAGGGACTTGGGGGTGAAGGAGAGGAGGGTCGCGCCAGGCCCCGGTTCAAAGTCTCCGATGCCTTCAACAAGCTTGTCGAGAAAAAACAAGACGGACGATTTCAGCGGAATATATTCTCCGAAGGGGACCAAATGATGTTTGTCGTAGCGCCCCAAGACGGTGCCGTCCGATTCCAGCAGATAGGCGCTGTTCAAGAGATAGGGCCTGCGATCGGGATAGAACCGCAAGGCCGGGCTGCCGAGAAGAATCGGCGCTTGGGCCCGAGCCGCCCATTCGATGACCTGGACCTGATAGTCCGGTTCCCGCTCCAGAATGAACGGCGTGGCCGCTTCCGGCCAGACGATCAGGTCGGTTCCGGTTCCCAACCGGTCGGTGAGGCGGTCAAACCGCCGCATCGTTTCGTCTCGGTACTCGGCGTCCCATTTGACCGCCTGGTCGATGTTGGGCTGGACCACCCCGACAGTGATGGAGGGGGACGATTCCCTGGATTGTCCGCTCGTCATCAGAGAGGAGGAGTAGAGCCACGACGCAACCAGGCAAACTGCCGCGATCGTGAGTAATTCCCACGGCAACTTGGCGGGGTGAAATCCACGGAAAAACGGCATCAGCCACAGAGTCAGCTCGGCCAAGGCGACGTTGACCAAGATGAGCAAAAAAGACACTCCATAGACCCCGGTGCGATCCGCGATTTGGATGAGGTCGAGCATTTGATATTGCGAATAGCCCAATAGACACCAGGGGAGTCCCGAGAGGGCGTAGGTGCGCAGCAGTTCCAGCGCGACCCAGAAACAGGGAGCGAAGAGGATGCCGTATCGAGGAATCAGCTCTCGGAGCCACACCACGGAAAAGCTGTACAGCGCGACGTACAATCCAAGATAGGCCGTCAGCAACAGGAGAATGGCGTAGCTGACGAGCAACGGCACCTTGCCGTAGGTGGTCATGGCCGTGACGACCCAGGCCATGATGCCGGTGAAGCTGATGGCCCCGCCGAGCCATCCGATCCAAAATGCGCGTTGTCGCGAACATTGATCGAGGGCGAGGTGCAGGGGGACGAGGGCGATCCACGCCAGGAGCCCGAGGTCGAATTTGGGAAAGCACAGCGGCAACAACGCGCCGCTCGCGCAGGCGAGGAGAATCTGGCGCGAACGAGCCTGGTTCATTTGAACGGTACGATAACGAAAGCCCCTGTCACTTGCAAGGGAACCGCGCGAGAGGCAAAAGAAATTTCCCGTGAGTTTTTCCGGCCTCTGCGGTACGGTACCTGTGCGGATACGGTGCTTGTGTGCTTGTGATGGAACGGCGTCAACATCGGCGGGTGCGGGCTGGTCTCGCAAGCTGGGTGCGGGTCAACGCCCATGAGGTCGGCGGCAAGGCCGTGGATCTGTCGCTCGGCGGGGCCAAGATCGAAAGCGCGTTACCCGTCGATCCCGGCAAGTATGTGACGGTCAAACTGATGATCCCGGGTGCGGCTCCCATCGTGATCGAGCAGGCGGAGATCCGTTGGATTCGCGATCGGATGTTCGGCGTCCGGTTTCTTGAGATCCGGCAGGATCAGCGGGACGATCTCGAACGGTTGATCGACGAGTATCTCGATACCGATGAATCCTAAAACGGTTCCGCTCGATCCCGTCTTGGACGAGATGCGTGAAGAAACCCGTGTCATGTTCCTGCGGAGGACGATGGTCCACTCCTTCGAAAACGCGGCGTGTTGAGCCCCTTCCCTTTCCGATCCGTTTCCATCGGAGGTGAAAACGGATACAATGAAACCATGCCGTCTTCTCCGACGTCCTCCAAACGTGGGTGGAACTCGCCGGTCATGTCGATCCTAGGGCTGTTGCTGGCCGGATTGATGGCGACCGTGTCGCCGGTTTCCGCTCAATTGTCACACCCTGCGTCACAGTCTGAGTCTGACCGCGGCGCCTGGCGCTCGGCGGCGCCGATGCCGGCCAAACGGACGGAGGTGGCGGTCGCGGCGCTGGGCGGAAAGATCTACGTGGTCGGCGGGTTTGAAAAGCCAAGCCTCGGCAACGTGATGAATCTGTCGATTACACCTACGGTCGAAGTCTATGATCCGGCGACTGACCGATGGACTGCCAAAGCTCCCTTGCCCGTCGGGCTGCACCACGTCGGGATCGGTGTGGTGGGCGGTCGATTGTACGTCATCGGCGGCTATGCCCGATCCGGCATCAACATCTGGAGCCCGGTGGCGACGGTCTATGCCTATGATCCGGTGACCGATCGGTGGACCGAGCGGGCTCCGATGCCGACCGCGCGCGGCGCCCTCTCTGTAGCGGAGCAGGGAGGGAAGCTCTACGCCATCGGCGGCTTCGATCGGAAAGCCAATGTGGCGGCGGTTGAAGTCTACGATCCTCCGCTTGACAGATGGGAGACTCGATCGCCGCTGCCGACTCCGCGCGATCATCTGGCGACCGCGGCAGTCGAGGGAAAAATTTACGCAATAGGCGGGCGAGTCAACGGCGATTACGGTCGGAATCTGGCGGTGGTCGAAATGTACGATCCCCTGGCCGACCGCTGGACCGGAGTCGCGGATCTTCCGACGGCGCGCAGCGGCATCACCGCTTCGGTGCTCAATCACATGATCTACGTGTTCGGCGGAGAAGGGGCGTCCGGAACGTTTCGCGAGAACGAGGCGTATGACCCGCAGCGCGATACGTGGCGGCCGATGGCGCCGATGCCGACCGCCCGTCACGGACTCGGATCGGCGGCGGTCGAGGGGCGCATCTACGTCATCGGCGGAGGGCCGACGCCCGGCGGCTCGTTCAGCGACGCGAACGAAGTGTTTATTCCATCGTCAGGGGCCGGTTCGAGGCCTGATTGAACGTTCTCCGGTTTTCGGGTTCCCGGGCGAATCCTCCAAAGTAGTTCATGGATCGGCTCCGGCGCGTCATCTCCTCACGCGCCATCCTCCTAATAAAACGGGGTTGCTTGACTCTGCTTGGCGTGAAGTCTATGGTATCTCTTGTGGGAGGAGTGAACGCCCCGAGGGAATGTGGATCATGAGGGGGTCGAGCGCCGAGGATGGTGTGCAGGCCCGGCTTGGACCGGGAAGCCTAAAGTCCTCCCAAGATCTCCGTCGTACCTAATCGTCCTCGGTTAGGTGCGTGCTCCTCCCACCCTAAACATGCCGGCCGGCGTCGCCGCGCCGAAGATGCTCACCTCTTGAGGGCTGTCTCTTCTCTCTGTATCGTCCTCGAATCGGGATGTGTTCCCGTCTTGAAGAACAAGAGGAGGGATGTTTGTCGCGACCGAGCGCCGGTCCTCCAGCAAGGGGTACGGTTGCCTTGAGTCGGTCAAGGATTTTGTGATACCAACGGGTTCGCGTCACATCTTGCGAGGTTGAATGACGACCAAAAGAGAATCTGTAGCGGCCGTTTCTCGGTCAGCTCCCGATCCTGCCGTTCGAAGGAACCCCTCATCGAATCCGGTCGAACGTGTGACCGCCGTCGAAATGGGCGCGCGCCAGCGGGAAATTTCCGTCTCGGAATTCTTCACGAAGAACCGGCACCTGCTCGGTTTCGACAATCCCCGCAAGGCTCTGTTGACCTGTGTGAAGGAAGCGGTCGATAACGCTTTGGATGCCTGCGAAGAGGCCGGTATCCTGCCTGATGTGACGGTGCGATTGGAAGTTGTGCCAACCGACGGTGTGACGTTGCCGGCCAGTCAGGCGACACGGTTTCGCGTGACGGTGACGGACAACGGGCCGGGTATCGTACGTCAACAGATTCCCCGCATTTTCGCCAAGCTGTTGTACGGCTCCAAGTTTCATCGGTTGCGCATGAGTCGGGGGCAACAGGGTATCGGGATTTCCGCCGCGGGGATGTATGCACAATTGACGACCGGGAAGCCGGTTCGGATTATCTCGCGCATTGGTCCTCGTGCCGCCGCTCATTTTTTCGAAGTGCAGATCGACACCAAGAAGAACGAGCCGCTGGTACACGAAAGCAGACAGATCGAGTGGGATCAGCCACGGGGGACTCAAGTCACGTTGGAAATCGAGGGCCGTTACCAGAAAGGGCGGACCTCGGTGGACGAATGGCTTGAACAGACCTCCATCGCCAATCCCCATGCCAGACTGATTTATCACACGCCGGAAGGCGAGACGAAAGAATACGTCAGGGCCTATCATGAACTGCCGCCTTCGCCGCGGGAGATCAAGCCGCATCCCTATGGCATTGAGTTCGGCATGTTCCTGAAGATGGTGCAGGAGACCAAGAGCCATACCGTAACGGGATTTTTGACAAGTGATTTTTGCCGGGTTTCCTCTCAGTTGGCCGAACAGATGTGCAGGGAGGCCAAGGTCTCGCCGCAGATGAAGCCGAGGGATTTGAAAGGGGCCGTCGCCGAAACCTTGTACCGGACGATTCAGAACACGAAAATCATGGCTCCGCCGACCAATTGTCTGTCGCCAATTGGCGAGAAAGCGATCCTCTCCGGTCTCTATAAACAAATCAAAGGCGAGTTCTATACGGCGGTGACGCGCCCGCCCGCCGTCTATCGCGGCAATCCGTTTGTCATCGAGGCGGGATTGGCCTATGGCCAGCGACCGGAGGCGCACAATACGATGGCGAAACCCGCCGTTCCCAAGGCCGAGGGGGAGCAAGAAGAGGATGACGTCGAGCTGGCGCGAGTGATCAGATACGCCAATCGCGTGCCGCTCCTCTATCAACAATCGGCTTGCGCGACCTTCAAGGCCGTGCTCGGCTTGTCATGGAAAAACTACGGGGTGGCACAGTCGCGTGGCGCCTTGCCGGCCGGTCCGATGGTGATCTTTGTCCACATGGCGTCGGTGTGGGTGCCGTTTACGAGCGAGTCGAAAGAAGCGATCGCTGACTACGACGAGATCCACAAGGAAATCACGCTGGCGTTGCGGGAATGCGGCCGTCGGCTGGGATTGTATCTGCGCCGGCGGGAGCGGGCTGCGAGCGAGTATCGGCGCAGGAACATTTTCGAATTGTACATTGAAGAAGTCGTCGAGGCCTGCAACCGCTTGAAGGGTGGCAAGGTGCCGAAAGAGAAACTCAAGAAACAGTTACAGCACATCGCCCAGTCTCGCACCGGCGGGACCAAGACCGACGAGGTGCTGGGGAAAACCGGAGGAGGGCCGGAGGGGCTGCCCCATTCCATTATCGTCACGGAGGATGGCGTGGAACACGAGACCACCGGCGCTTCCGAGGCAGGGGAAACGGTCAAGGCCGATGCATCATCGCCCAGGGCGACCAAACAGGCGGCTCGCATTCGCCGAGGGGCGACAGCATGACGACCAAGATGAAGAAACCCAGCCTGGTCGAAAAGAAACTGGTCGGTCTGGCCGATCTCGTCATCCAAGCCGCCGAACGGTCGAAAGATCCCACGTTACAGATTCCTATTCGCGCCCTTTCCAATGTTTCGTTTAACGAACGGAGGGGCATGATTGAGATGGGGGACAAAAAACAGGCCCGCTCGTTCTTCAATGTCGGGATGGCCAAGAAGTTCATGCAGACGATGTTGGTGGCGGACGCACTGGCGGAGCTGCAGCGGGCCGAACTTACCACCTCGCTCCGCGAGATCTATTATCGAACCAAGCACACGATTAGAGATTCCCACGAGAACACGTTCGACACGCAGGACGAGTCCGATCCGATCATCGAAGATTTGGAGGTTTCCCTCGCCGCGCTTCGGGAAGAGCTGCATGTCCGGGCGGAGAACGCCGGAAGCATCGTCGGGCCGGTCGTGTTCGGCGACGACGGCGATCGCGTGGACTGTTCGAAATTGGGCAAAGGCGGCTACTCCGTTCCTTCCATCGTGGAGCCGGAATATCTGGAGATTCGGCGGTGCACGGCAGATTTCGTGCTGCTGGTGGAGAAGGGGACGCAGTGGAACCGGTTGTCCGAGGATAAGTTCTGGAGGCGGTACAATTGTATTCTGCTCACGGGCAACGGCCAGCCGCCGCGCGGCGTGCGGCGGCTGGCCAGACGGCTGCACGAAGAACAGAGACTTCCGATTTACGTGCTGGTCGATAACGATCCCTGGGGCTACTACATCTATTCGGTGGTCAAGCAGGGATCGATCAATTTGGCGTTTGAAAGTCAACGCATGGCGATTCCCAAGGCCAAGTTCATCGGCCTCTCCAGCGCCGATCCCGACCGGTACGGTCTGCCGCGCAACGTCGGCATCAAGCTCAACGACAAGGACGTAGCACGGGCGAAAGAATTGATGAATTACCAATGGTTCAAAAAACCGGCCTGGCAGGCGGAGATCAAACGGATGTTGGCGAGCGGATTAAAGTACGAACTCGACGCCTTGGCGAACAAAGACTTCCAGTACCTCACCAAACAGTATCTCCCTCGAAAATTACAGGAGCGGGATTGGCTTGATTAGCCCGTCGCTTCTGTGACTTGGACGTTCTCCGTCAGCCATGAAGATTCCGCCGGCTTGGACTTCGCCGCTTCGTGATTGGCAACGTCGCGCGTTTGAGGCGGTCCGTAGCCATCAGACGCAGACGGCGGACTTTTTGGCTATGGCGACGCCCGCGGCGGGAAAAACGCGGTTTGCGCTGCGCGTGGCCCATGAGTTTTTGAAAATCGGCCGCGCGCAGCGGCTTCTGGTGATCTGTCCCACCAGTCATCTACGCAGGCAGTGGGCCGCTGCTGCGGGAACCGTCGGCTTGCAGCTTGATCCGACCTTGACGAACGAACGGGCGCTCGAGGCGCCGGACTATCATGGAGCCACGGTGACGTATCAGCATGTCTGCTCCGCTCCGGAAATGGTGCGCCGCGGCTGTCTTGCCAAAAAAACGCTGGTCGTGTTGGACGAGCTGCATCATGCCGGCGACGGCAAACAGTGGGGCAGATCGCTCAAAACGGCGCTGGAAGCGGCGGTGTTTCGTCTGATTTTGTCCGGCACCCCGTTTCGCTCCGACAATGATGCCATTCCCTTCGTCCGGTACGTGCAAGGCGAAAGTCAGCCGGATTTTTCTTACGGATACAGCGAAGCGATCGGCGACGGCGTCTGCCGGCCGATCCTCTTTCCCAGCTATGAAGGCGAGTTAACCTGGGTGTCGAAAGGTCGTGAACATACGGCCACGTTCGAAGACGGTTTGCCGTTTGATCGGCAGCGGGAACGGTTGAAGACGGCGTTGCTGCAAGAGTCGTGGTTGGGGTCGGTGATCGCGGACGCCCATGCGCAGCTCGTTCGGGTTCGGCGGGAAGAGCAGCCCGATGCAGGCGGGCTCATTGTCGCCATGGATCAAGACCATGCCCGTTGGGTGGCCGATCTGGTCGGTCACGTCGCCGGCGTCAGGGCGGCGGTGGCGGTCTCGGATGATCCACAGGCATCTCGCATCATCGAAACGTTCACCGGCGATGGAAAGCAACAGTGGTTGGTGGCGGTCAACATGGTGAGCGAGGGGGTCGATATTCCTCGCCTCCGTGTCGGGGTCTATGGCACCAACGTGCTGACAGAGATGTATTTCCGGCAGGTAGTCGGACGATTCGTTCGCATGCAGGACCATGTACCGAAGCCGCAACGGGCGTGGCTCTATTTGCCCAAAGACCCAATCGTGGCCCACTATGCCCGACAGATCAAAGAAGAGCGTGATCATGTTCTGGAGGAGAGGCTGCCGGTCGAGTCACGGGATCTCTTTGGCCGTGTCGCGACGTCGACGAACGAATATCGGCCACTGATGGCTGTGGCCCGTATGGATACGGTGATCGGGGCGGAAGAGGGTGAGGGAATCAACCGCGCGACGGCGGGGGGCGCGCCGCCGGTTTCTTTGCACGAACTCAAGCAAGAGCTGCGGGATCTTCATCGATTGCTCGTGAGCGCGGTCGCCAGGCAAAGGGGAGTGGATCATCGGCGGCTGAATGCTGAGCTGATCGCACGGACCGGCAGTCGAATCGATCAGGCGACCATTGAGCAGCTTCGCAAACGGATCCAACTTCTGGAACGGTGGCGCGATCACGGGTACGACGGCAAACGGTGAACTCGCGATCCGTTCCTGCAGATCTGCAAGAACCGTCTCACTGTCCGTCTATTCGCCAACGGCTGGTTGTTGAAAGGGAGTGCGAGGGCGGTATGCCCGCCCTCGCACCCCGCGGTCGGAATCGACTCGAACGATGGGCAAACAGCCGTTTACGAACTACTTGTCGTCGCGATCGTCATCAGCTTCTTGATCGTCTTCATCGTCGAGTTCGAGGGAGGCTTCACGGTCACGACCCTTTTGATGGGCCATCGGCCTCACATAGTCGCCGAGATCGCTTGCCGAGACCTTGTAAGCGTGCAACACGCCGGGAAGCAGCTTATAGCTGCCGTCCATTGGCAGATCGAATGTCTCGTTGATCACGCCGTCCGCGGCATCGGCCGTTGTGAAGCAGCCGGTCGTGTGGCCCAGCGGACATTGGATGGAGGTTGCCCAGGGATCGGCGTCACTGACCCGAACGTACACATCAAATTGTGTCCCGCTCGCGTTCTGCGTCACACTATAGTCGTTGTCCGTGCCGACAACCAGGACGTAGCTTCCATCCTTGAGGCGCGGGCCGATCGCCAACCCTTCCCACTTTTCCGGAACCTTGTTGCCCAGCTCCGGGAGGGTGTTGGTCGTGAGGTCCAGGAACGGAACCGGCTGTTTGGTAACTTTTCCAGAAGGACAGGCTGAAGCGGGGAAGGAGGGAGCGGGGGAACTAAAGTCTGTGGCACCCGCAATATCGATGCGGAACAGCTTCTTGTTCGGCGGTGCAAGGGTGGCGCCGACGCCGATACCTCGGTTGTTGCGCTCAAGCACGAGAAACTCATGGTCGTTGATGGCCAATAGACCTGATACGCCACGGCCTTGGCTGGACCCTTCCAGTTGATAGGCGTATTGCGCGACAGCGGTGCCAGTAGCGGTGCTGAATTTCACCAAGCGAAGACACACACCGTTGCTGCCCCCTTCATCCAACATGGCGCTTTGCAACATGGCATAGACATAGTTGCCGTCGGGACTGATGGCCAATCCTTCAACCCCACGATTTGATCGCTTGCCGGCCGTATTGCCACTGTCGCCGGTATAGTTGGGCATCCCGGCGGCGTTACGAGGAATCAGATTGGCGGGAGTGACGAACGAGCGGACCCGGCGGCCTTTGCGATCAAACTCATAGAGGGAGGGGCCGTATTCATCCGATACATAGAAATGGCCGTTGCGGGGATCGACCACGAATCCTTCCGGATCGAAGGCGATGCCCAAGACGCTGGGCGGAGTCGGCGCCAGACCGTTGAAGGGATTTCCGAACTCATCCTTGAAAAGGATGGTCTTGAGGATTTTGAACCCGCTGATGGCACCGGTCTTCTTATCGACCTTTAAACGGAAGCGCTGGACTCGGGTCTGATAATCCAGCGAGCCGCCGCCGGGGCCTCGGTCGGAGAGGCCGTACCACTGGTTTCGTTTGGCGTCATAATAGAGGTCCGAAAAATAGCCGACTCGACCTGTGTTGGCGTCCGTGCCGCCGCTCCGATCAAGCATCGCCCCGTCCAATGCAAGACCATTGACGAATTCCGGCGCCGCCGACACATTCGAAACCGCCGATGCACCGAATAGACCTACTGCCGTCACCATCATCATGACCTGTCGCAACACGTTCATCGTAGCCTCCGATCGTTGAGAAGTTGTGCCGTCTCACGCAAAGATTTCCCGAACAGCCTCCTCTCCATCGTCCACCGTATGCTACAGCCCCATGGCATGCCATGGCATGCGAACAGGTGGGTGAGGAGAATCGCTGAAAAAAACGGTCTGGTAGCAGACTAGGAGGCGGTTGTTACTGTTGCGTCAGTAAAGAATGAAAAAAGGGTTGCGCGAGAAATTCGATAGAGCGACAGCCCGCCTGTTGGCGGTAGGAGCCTGGTGCCGGAGATCTTGAGAGCACGCACGAGGCCGTGGCTATCGCTGAAGGGCGGTTTCCTTCTCGCGGAGATATTTGTCGAAGACGAACGTGCCGAAGGGGAGGATCGATGCCATGAAGGCTTGGAAGCAAAATCTATTGTCCCATTGATAGGCGGTGCGGAGCTTGGTGAGCCTGATAACATAGAGCAGGAACAAAATCCCGTGGATCGATCCCACGATCCTGACGGCCAGGGGCAGGCCCATCAGGTACTTCATCGGCATGGCGATAAAGAGCAGGATGACAAACGACGTGCCCTCGGCCAACGCGATCATCCTAAAGGCTCGGATGGAGTGCATAGGGACTCAGTGCTCAGGTTCTTTTCGTGAAGCAACGTAACGGGCGGTATTGTCATGGACCAGTTCAACTGGTGTCAACGGAAAGTATGGTAGCAAAATGTGCGCCATGAAGCATTAACAGGTTTTTATGTGTGTTGTATAGGGGCCGTTCAAACATTTTGGGTCGTCAAAGACAACGGATTTTAGGCCTTGCTTGGTGGCGGCACACTCAAGTCATGAGTGTGGGCCATGAGCATGAGATAGAGGCCGGAATGATGGTGAAGCGAGAAGAAAATACTGAAAATTTCTTGAAAGCTTGGCTGAGAAAGGAAATCGATATGATTGCGTAACGCTAGGCTGAACAGGAGTCCGCTATAGCTCTACTGAAATTACTGGTCGATATTCGTCGACAATCTGCGGGGATCGCGATCCGGAACGGGCTCGCCGTTTCTTGGGGGATTCGGTTCCGGTCGCCGTCGAGCAGGTGAACGGGCGCAATCGGTGGAGTGTCGTCAAGGCCTCACGGGGGGCGCAATTGATCGTGAACATGTTGCCGTCTGTCTGTAACCGGACCGTGATTCGCGCCGCGCTCCATGTCCGGGCCCATTACCTCGATACGGCCGTGCACCTCACGGCGAGTCCGTTTCGGGCAGAACAGATACGGTTCGCGAGGCGATTTCTGGAAAAGCGACGGTCGGCTGTGATCACTGCCGGGGTTGCGCCGGGGTTGACCAATCTGCTGGTGGCCGCGGCGGCGGATCGACTCGATACGGTCGAGACCGTTCGCGTTCGGCTCTATGAAGCCACGGACAGCCGACAGCCCGTCTCCCGATGGTCGGCCGACGTTTCGTTCGACGAAGCCGTGTCGCCGCCCTGTGTGTATCGCGATGGGCGCTATGCCCTTGCTCGGCGATTCGGTGAACGAGAACTCTTTCGGTTCCCCGTGCCGATCGGAGTGGTACCGGTCATGTTGGCGGCTCAGGACGAAGTCGCCACGATTCCCCACTGTATTGCCCTGCGATCGATGGACGTGAAGATCGGCGGGCCCGACATCGATCGGATGAGGCGATGGTACCGTCAAGGCAAGCTCAGGAAGTCGCAAGGGCCGGTTGCCGCTCGGTT
>JANDJJ010000037.1 GCA_024330945.1 Nitrospira sp.
GCCGCTCAAACCGTAATAGGCCAACACACCGATCAAGGCCACACGCACACTATTCGCCAAGGCGGAAACCGTGACGGCAAATACAACAAGACCGACCCGCTTCCAGACACTATGAAGCACAATGGTCGCCAGTGGAATCGACGTGGCCAACACCGCAATCAAATAGTTGACGCCGCTACACGACTTGGCAACTTCCAACGTGATGTTCGGCAAATAGATGAACACGCCGTTCTGATAGACCGGAATCCCGAACAGGTTCAGCAGCCGCACGCCAAGGTCGGCCGAAAGGCGTTGAAAGGGTAAATGGAGCGGTTCGGTGACAGCATCCCATACGGGAATCATAAATCCTAAAAACGCAATGGGCAGACCCAGCACTTTGAGGATTCGCCATCCGAAGAGAAACAACACAACACCGGGAACGGTGATCAACAGCGATATCTGCTGCACGGTCTGAACGCCGGCTTTGCGACCAAGCATCAAGGCTGACAAGCCGGCGGCAGTAATGACCGTCCCCATCACATAGGCTGGCTCCGGCTGGACCGCCCACAATTGATCTCGCCTGACCCACACAAGATACGCGCTGATGCCAGGAATCAAAAAGGCGTATGAGTAAAAAGAGATGGTCCACCACTGGTTGGCCATTCCAAGCAGGACGTCCACATAACAAAACAGCAAGGCGAGAGCCAGAACGATTCCGAGTGTCTGCACTCGCCGATCGCCAACCGTTTTGGCTATGACAGACAGCGACAACGTGGCGGGTTTCATGGAAAGACGGTTTATGGACGGTTCATGTCTCGGCAGCCGTTTTCTTGATCGGCTCGACGAGCAACGGTTCCATCAGGAGGTAGTGAGCGACAGCCCGCTTGGCGTCGATGTCGCGATACACCCGTTCGACTTGATCCTCACGCTTTCCAAGCGCCTCGGCGATCTCCGAAGCAGGTATTCGATGGGTCTTGCCGTACAGACAGAGGTCCATCTGGTCGTAGGGGAGCGAAAAATAAAATTCTTCCTGAGACTGAGGCAACGAATAGGTGTCGGTCGTAGGCGGGCGATCGAGAATCTCTTTCGGCACACCGAGAGAAGCAGCCAGTTGATAGACCTGCGACTTGTACAAATGCGCGATTGGCTTGATATCGGCCGAGCCGTCCCCATTCTTGACGAAAAACCCGAGATCATATTCCAATCGATTGGGCGTACCCGCAACGGCGTACTGAAAACGATCGGCATAGTAATACTCCATCATCTTTCGTGTGCGCTGCTTGAAATTCGTCGCCGCCACCAGCGCCAAAAATGCCTCGGCCGTTAGACGAACCTTGCGCTGCTCGCCAGCCGGCGACTGCACCACAACATAGGAGATGCGAAACTCCGAACTGTCGAGAGAAGAAAGCACCAGTTTGGACTTGTAGCCTGAATGGTACTCAGGCACAACAGTACGAATCGCTTCATCGCGTCGTCGGTAACATTCCGCACCACGAAGAATGCCGGAGATGTCCTCGGTAAAGGTTCTGATGCCCAGCTTCTCCGCCAACAACTGGCCCAAACGCAGACTGTCATCAGAGGAATCGGACTCCGGCATAAACAATCCGATCACCCGATCGGCACCCAAGGCGCGGACAGCGAGAGCGGCGACCGTACTGCTGTCGATACCTCCGGAGAGACCGACAACCACTCCCTTTCGTCTCAGTGTCGTCAATACGGCATCTCGAATAAAGGTAGCGATTCGTGCCGCCTCGGCGCCTGCATCAAGCCGCAGGTGGTCGGCTGAGAATCTGTTTGTTTTCTCTCCCATTCTTGTTTTCTCCTTGTCGTATCTCAGTTACTAGTGCACCCTTCCTCACATCACTGACATTGGAGAAGAATATAATGCAGGCAATTGGATGAAGAGTTATGAAGAAGCCGGCATTGCCGCTCCGGCAGCTCCGGCCGCCGCGGAACCGATTTCGCGCAGGCGATGACGCAAGACCTTGCCCGAAGGGGATTTCGGTAAGGCGGAGATGATGGCGACAACTTTTGGTCTTTTATAGGGAACCAGGTGTTGCGCGCAATAGGCCATTACATCCCGTTCGGTGAGAATTCCTCCTTCTTTGAGGACCACAATCGCACAAATTTTTTCCCCTAAGAGCGGGTCTTCGACTCCAACGACACCGGCTTCCAAAATCTGCTGGTGCTGCAACAGCACTTCTTCGATCTCAGTCGGACTGATCCGATAGGCTCCCGACTTGATCATTTGATTGTTACGACCAACGATGGTGACAACCCCCTCTTCATCCATCCATCCGACATCTCCCGTGCGCAGCCATCCATTTTTGAGGACTTCCGCTGTCAGTTCCGGATCTTGCCAGTATCCCTGCATGATATTGTCGCCAAAGGCCCAAATTTCTCCTACTTCGCCCGGCAGAGCCGTCTCACCGCTTTCTTTGACGACTTTTAGCGTCACACCGGGAATCGCACGACCTGCTGACCCTTTTTTCACATCCAAGAGTTCGGGCGGGAGATAGGTCAACCGGGCAGATGCTTCTGTTTGACCATACATCAAATAGAGCCGCGTGTCGGGAAAAGCCTTCCGGAGCCGCCCCAACAGCTCAGACGGCATCGGCCCCCCCGCGTGGGTCAGATAGCGAAGCGACGGAAAGGAAGAAGATGAGAAATGCGCATTGTTCAGCAAGAGGGCATAGGTGGTCGAAACTCCCGACAGGCCGGTAACATCATATCGGGCCATGGCCTCCACCACCGTTTGCTGGTAGAGCATGTTGTTCTCGATCACCAGCGTCCCCCCCGAGAAAAGGTGCGTCAGCATAACAGAGTTACCATAAGCATAGATGAAGGGCAGAACCGCCATGACTGAATCATCACAGGTCAGTTGCAAGTAGTCGAGAATCGACGTCGTATTTGCAATCAGATTCCTATGGGTGAGAACCACTCCCTTAGGACGCCCGGTCGAACCGGATGTATAAATAATCTGTGCAGTGCCGGAAGGAACAATGTGCCCCGCATCGCGATACTGCATGCGCCGGATGTGGTCGTCCGTCAACACAAAGCGGAGACCGGCTGATTCAAAGTCATCCACCGTCCACTGTTTCACGGCCTGAGAAATGATCACCCCGGCAGCACCCACATGGCGAACAACCCGCACGATTTCTTCGACCGTCGTTTGCGGATGGAGCGCCACCACAATCGCCCCCAGCTCCAGCACCGCCAAATAGGTCGCGACATAATCTGGTGAGTTTTCCATCCAGAGGACGGCCCGGTCCTCTCGGCTCAAACCAGCGTCGGCCAATTTATATTTTTGAGCATCGATGAGCGCTCGCAGATCTCCGTAGGTATAGCGCTCGTTTCTATAGATCACCGCCGTTCTCTGCCCTTGCGCCTGTATCACGCCATTGATGACATGCTCGATTCGGAGTTCTTCCGCCCACATGTGACGGTTACGCCCCTCACTTGAAGGAGCAGGCCGGTGCATAGCCATTTCCGACGGCATGTTGGCTCGCTCCAACACTTTTTTGTCTATCTTTCCGTTGTCCGTCTTTGGCAGCACATCGACAAACTGGATCGCTCGGGGAACCATGTAATCTTCGAGAAAATTCCGGCAATGGCGTACCACATCTTCCTCTGTCAGACCGGCCTTCTCCCGCAGCCTCACAAACGCTTTAACGACATGACCCAAGCGCGCGTCAGGCACTCCGATGACGGCCGCTTCAGCAATCTCCGTCATCTCTTGGAGGACATTTTCCACCTCACGCGGACTCACTTTTTTCCCGCCCGTTTTGATTATGTCGTCCTTGCGACCTATGAAATAGAGATAGCCCTCTTCGTCCATATGAAACCAATCGCCCGTGAACAGCACTCGCTCGTCTCCCCAAGGCCCCGGCTTTAACACACGGGCGGTCTCTTCCGGCATATTCCAATAGCCTTTCATCACATGAGACCCCCTGACCACCAGCTCCCCTACCGATCCCGGCTCGAGACGATTCCCATCGGCATCCACCAGATAGATTTCCTGGTTTGGCATGCCCTTCCCCACAGACATCGGGCGCCACTCCAATTCCTCCGGTGGCAGATATGACACCCGTTTGCATTCTGTCAGGCCATACATTGAGAACAGTTTCGCCTTTGGAAGGCGTTCGCGTAACTGTCTAATATGATCGGTCGGCAGGGCAGCGCCAGTCGTGGTTATGCACCGAACGGAGGCCAAATCATAGCAACCAGGTTTGGTTTCGAGCAGCGAGGCGATGAGCGTCGGAACCAACGGCAGAACTGTCACTCGTTCTTGTTCAATACGCTGGAACACTCCATGGGGATAGGCAAACGAAGGCTCCAGCACAATCCGTGCACCGACCTTGATGCCCATCAGGATCTGATACAGGCCGTAATCGAACGAAAGGGGAAGGACATTGAGAATCACATCGTTCTGCTCATACTCCAGATACGAGAGGATGGAAGCCGCTGCCGAACGGATGTTCAGATGGGTTAGCATGACGCCCTTCGGCTCGCCGGTGGAGGACGACGTATAAATCAACGCCGCCAAGTCGACATCGATGTGTCGTTTGGGAGGAACGGTCACCGTCTCGGAATTCTCGACATAGTGTGCAAACGATGCCAGCCTCGGTAGTTCTTCCCTTTCCCCTCCCGGCTCCTCCAAGGCCCATGGGCACCCAACTATGACTTGGAGACCATTGAGTTGACGGCTGAGGGACACGCTTTCTCTCACGCGCTTGTCCGACACAATGAGACCTGCCGCTTGGCTCTGTGTTAGAACGTAAAGCAATTTCTCCGTCTTGGTCGAAGGACTGAGCACCACAAACGCACCACCGGCCTTCAACACCCCAAAAATCGACACCACCGCCTCGATAGAATTACTGAGACAAATGACAACGCGGTCACTCCGTTGAATCCCGACCTGGATCAGTGAATTGGCCAAACCATTGGCTCGTTGATCCAGCTCCCGATAAGTCACCCCTCGCCCCCCCGCCACGACGGCGACCTTCTCGGGGAAGCGAGCGGCACTTGCTTCTAAAAATTCTTCGACCAGCATGGGGATCTAGGTGCGGCTATGGGCGAGGGCTTCGGATTTGGCTTGAATAAACCGAGTCAGCGCATTGATCGAATCAAGATTCGCCGGGATGAGGTCCTCATCTTCAACTTTGATCTTAAAGGTTTCTTCCAAGAACGCGACAAGCTCCAATACTCCCGTCGAATCGATGAGCCCGGATTCCAAAAATGACGTCTCGCCGTCGACCACGACATCCGACCGCCCGAACAATAACCGATCTGTCACATACTGCCGCACTTGAGCCTCGATTGACATCATAGGGTGTGCTCCTTGGGAAAATGCTTGATGAACCGATCCGCCACCAACTGCATCGATAAAATCCCCACGAAGGCCATGTTGTCCTTCACCCCGATCGCTTGTCCCGCCCGAACCTTTTCTACTAACTTTCCAACCCTGGCCGAGTCAAAGAGACCCGTTTCACCGATCGCAGCAGGACTGAGCAACTCTTCGGCATACTCCACCATGGAGTTGGATCCATCTCGCAGAAGAAAACTCTGACAATCAGGAGCCCGATAGGGCTGTTTGGGTCGGTTGCGGATAGTCTCAGGAACTAATGAGCCGGCCGCTTGTTTTAACAGATATTTTTCGTTCAAGACTTTCATCTTGAGCTGCGGCGGCAGTCGTGACGCGAATTGGACGACGCGATAATCCAAAAATGGGAAACGCCCTTCCACCGAATGGGCCATCGCCATTCGATCCCCCTGCGACGATAAGATATAGCCCGGCAAGAGATAGGCGGTTTCCAAATATTGGGATTGGGCGAACGAATCCCATCGGTCATAATCCCGGGGCAATTGTTTTTCCAGGTGCTGAAGGGGAGTAATACCCTCTATCTGCGCTTTCACCTCTCGTGAAAAGAACAGTTTCAGTTTAGATGTCATCTCCCAGCGAGGGAGATGGGAGAAAAACGGGCTTTTCAAATCTTCTTTCCGCACATAGAAAAACGCGCGGAGATAGGCATCGGGCTGAGCTTGAAGATTCTTCATATACGGGTAGAGCTTGCGGAGGAGGAGGGGACGAAACTTCGACTGCGGTTGGTTGGCCCAAAACCGACGAATCTTGGCCTCCTTAAAAATATCGTATCCGCCCAAGACTTCATCAGATCCCTCACCGGTCAATACCACCTTGTATCCCTGCTCCCGAACGAGCTTGGACAAGAGAAACAACGGAGCGGGAGCGGTTCGGACAACCGGCGTCTCCGTATGCCAGATCACTTCAGGAAATACCCGCCCGATGTCGCGTGGCCGACACAGGACGGTTTGATGATCCGTACCGAGAAATTGGCGAGCCTCTTCTTGAAACGAGCTTTCATCGAATTCTTTATCGTCGAACGCCACCGAAAAGGTTTTCAAATGCGTGACGCCCAGCTTCTTGATCAGGGCAGCGATCACAGTTGAATCCAGCCCGCCGCTCAGATAGGCACCAACCGGCACATCCGACCGTAATCGAAGACGCGTCGCGTCCAGAAGCAAAGCCAGTAATTCCTCACAAGCTTCCTTCTCATCTTTGATAGAGGCATGACCATCATATTCCAAAGTCCAATAGGGAGTGACGTCCATCTTCCCTTCTTGGAGGGTTAAGCAATGACCTGGAGGAAGCTCTGAGACTCCCGCAAACACTGTGGCCGGAGGTATCGTTACCCAGAAGGTAAAGATCTGGTCCAACGCAAGAGGATCGATCTCCCGCGGCAACGACGGGATAACCAGCAACGACTTGATCTCGGATGCAAATCCAAACCCCTCCGCCGTTTTTGCATAGAAAAGAGGACGGATACCCATCCGGTCTCGGGACAGAAACAGCCGTTGCCGTTTTGAATCCCAAATGGCAAATGCCCACTGTCCATTGAGATCCTGCACGCAAGCATCGCCCTTCTCTTCATACAGATGAAGGATCACTTCCGTATCAGACTGGGTTCTGAACCGATAACCTTTTTTGATCAGCTCATTTCGCAATTCGACATAGTTAAAGATTTCGCCGTTGAACGTAATCCACAGACTTTGGTCTTCGTTCGCCATCGGCTGAGCCCCTCCAGCAAGATCAATAATGCTCAGCCGCGCGTGCCCCAACCCCACCGGTCCGTCCATCTGGAACCCGACGGCATCCGGCCCTCGATGATTTATCAAGTCGATCATGCGGTGGAGCATACCTCTGTCGAGGAATGCCCCCTCTCGTGTCATGAATCCGGCGATGCCACACATAGGAATCTTCGGTTAAGACCAGGGACTATCCTGATTGGGGAGGCCAGACAGCCCGAGAAAACACGAGCTACCGCCCTTCTGGTGCAGCGACCAGTGACGACTCCCTTCTCTCCTTTTTTTCTCTCTGTTAGCGTCGACTCTTCTCGGACACACCATGTCCTAGTTGGAAGGGTCGATGACGCGACAACCTCAGGGGGCACTTCTCGCTTTCACTATGCGCGCCCACCAGAAGTCTTCAACGACAACCGTTCTTGACCAGATCAGGCATTCACAATGGAATGCAGGTCCAGCACCACACGAACTTGACTAGTCAACATTTTCAACAACAACATCGCGCGCTGCCGGCCCGGAAGCTCCCGCTCAAACAACGCCTCCAAGCCCTGCAGAGGCCCCTCGGTAATCCGAACCACGTCACCGCGCGAGAATACCATCGGTTGGGGAACAACTATGCCGCCGTCGAGTCTTCTAAAAATCTCTTCCATGACTTCCGGCCTCACGATGACCGGCCCGCTCCCAAAGGAGACTAAATGACGCACCCCTCTGGCGTACTGAATCAACCGCAATCCCGATGGGGAGGACTTTGCAAACAGATAGCCGGGAAACAAAGGACCGATGACTTGCTGCACTTTTCTCCGAATGGTACGTCGTTCCTGAATCCTCGGGCAGACAGCCTCGATGCCCCCCCGCAACAGGCTCGATTCGGCCACGGCTTCCTGATGGGGTTTCGTACGGACCACGTACCACTCGGCCTCGACCTGTTCAGACATGACCGTTCCCCGCCGTTACATATCGGCTTGCAGAGTGTTGAACATTAATGCTCGTTGTGCCGACGAGACTACCATCGCCATTACAGGCCAGCCTCACCATCTCCACCGCATTTTGAATCGTCGTGAATCGAAAATCAGACAGGAGCCACTTCAATCGCCTTTCAGTTTTGTCCAAATTCAAATAATGGCGAAAAGTTGAGAGCCATGAGCCGGTCATCCGAGGTTGCTCTGGATCCAATTCCCAAGGATGGAAATACATGACTAGAGGATGCCCCTCCGCCACGGCACGGTTCAACAACGGACGCAACATTGGATAGGGAAACAGCCGAAAATACCCTCCCCCGGCGATCGGAATGCGAACCGATCCTACCTTCAAGGTCGAAGGAGGCACCTCCCATAACGACCCGCTCCCCGTTTCTATTCGGTGACAGTACGGCAGAGCTCCCGGCATGCCATACCGATCATGACGGATGGGAAAGATGCTCGAGTCATAGCGATAGCCTTCCTCGACAAGAATGGGGAGAGCCCATCTGGTTCGTGAAACAATCGTAAAGGATGGCGCCCTGTAGCCGTACACGGGCACTCCAGCAATATCCTCGAGTAATTGTTTGCTTTTCCGCACGTCGTCGCGAAACTGAGCCGGATGCTGCATTGTGATCATCTCGTGTCCGAAGCCATGCGAAGCAAGTTCGTGTCCTTGATCAACAATGGTTTTCACCACCCCGCGGCGGCGGCTCGCCACCCAACCAAGTACAAAAAAGGTGGCATGGACTCCGTAGAGTGAAAGAAGACTCAGGATCTTGTCCACATTGCGTTCAATACGGCTTTCATAGCTCTCCCACTTGCTTCTTCGTTCGTCCGACCAGAAGGCCGAAACCTGGAAATGCTCTTCCACGTCGAACGACAAGGCATGCACTCCCTCCCTCTTCATGCTTGGTCCTTTTATCGAGCTCCTTCGCCGAGTAACACGACTCGCACCGTCTCAATTAAGATCCGAAGGTCCAGAGCAAAGGTCATGTTCTTGACGTAATAGAGGTCATACTGCAATTTCGCATGTGCATCTTCAGCACTCGCACCATATTGAAACTGTGTTTGCGCCCAACCGGTCAGCCCCGGTCTCACTGTATGCCTGATATCGTAATAGGGGATGCTTTTTCTCAGCTCGTTGACGAATACCGGGCGTTCGGGGCGAGGTCCGACCAGACTCATTTCGCCTCGTATGACATTATAAAGCTGCGGGATCTCGTCAAGGCGAAACTTACGAAGAATTCGACCGACTCTCGACACCCGCGCGTCGTTTTTCTCGGCCCACCGAGGTCCATGGCGCTCCGCTTCCTGATACATCGAGCGAAACTTCCACATCATAAACGGCTGACCGCCTAATCCGACGCGCATCTGGCGGTAAAACACCGGCCCTGGAGAATCAAGTTTGATCAGAAGAGCAATGATGCACAAAGCCGGAGCCAGGATCGTTAAACCGAGAACGGACACCGTCACATCAACCGTTCGTTTTAAGACTTTCGTCGGAGCTCTTCGTTTAAAACCGGTTGAAAAAATGAGCGCACTTGGTCGAAGCTGATCGATCGAGAGCCGACCCGACACCTTCTCAAACATCTGGTGCCCGTCGATGATCTCAATGCCGCGCGCTTTCAGATCAAGCAACGCGTTCACCGGCAATCCCGCTCTTCTATCCTCCATGCACACGACGATCGTGTTGACCGAGAACTGCTCTACGATCCCGCAGAGATCCTCACAGCTCCCCAGCATTTGCAGATCCTTGACGGGAAAAGAACCGGTCGCCTGTGGGGGATTTTGGTCAACCACCCCTATGATTTGCAGATTTGTCCATCGTTTCTCCGAGAGAACCTGATACAACTCCATCGCAAGTTGGCCACAGCCGAGAAGAACGACCCGCCGCTTGAATAAATCCAAGCCGGACGCGTAATCCTGCTCCTTATTCGGTTTGAGGAGGACGGGAGCGATCGTTTTTTCCATTTTTACCTTCTCGCGGCATATCGAGCCACGGCGCGCTCTTCATCCTGATGATAATAGTGATAATACGGCATGCTCGTCGATTCGACGCCCGCAAGAATGATTCCCACCTTGCATTGAGGGCGCAGCGTTTTGAACGCTGTTTCGACGACGTCACGGCCTGTCTTTCCCGCCATGATCACGAACACCATCACATCCGCCAGCCGCGATAAGAAATTAAGATCCGCAAGGGGAAACACCGGAGGTGTATCAAGGAAAATTTGGTCGAAACGCGGCTTTAATTGATCGAGGAGTTGTTCTAGTTCGCGAATTTTCGACAATTCAAAGACCCGATGACTCTCCGTTCCGGCTGGCAACACCCAAAGAGGTCCTTCCTCAATCTGGTGAATACAAGCTTCAATGGAACAGGTTCCACTCCAGTAATCGCTCAATCCGGGGGCATAAGGTTTTCCGAGATACCTGCTGACAGAGGGACGCTTAAAATCGCAATCGATGATCAATGTTCGTTTATCCAGTGCATAGGCAAAGGTGTATCCAAGATTGACCGTAGTCGTACTTTTCCCCTCACCAAGCACGGAGCTGGTTACCAATGCAACGGGGCGATCATGCTCTCTTGACATCAAGGCGAGTCTTGTCGCAGCCACCCGATATTGTTCAGAGATCATGGAATCCGGCCACCATTTGGCCACAAGATTCCACGAAATGGCGGACGGAATCCCGTTCGCTCCCACCTGCGGAGTGGTGAGTTCCCGATCACGCCCTCTTTTGAGATATCCCAGCAGGCGAGACCCCTTTTTCTCCTCAATCGCCGGAGCTGGGCCGGCAAGGGATTTTTTGCCAGCTCCGATTAACGTGGCAAACGACGGGATTCCGGCAAGAATAGGGACTCCCAAAATCCCTTCGACCTGTTCTACACGCCTAAAGGCCGGCCTGAACAACTCAAGGGCAAAGGCGGCTCCACCTCCAAGTCCGCAGCCGACAACCAAACCTCCCAAGAGGATCATGTATTGTTTGGGCGACTCCGGCGCAATGGGCAGGTTGGCGGGATCCAGAATACGAAACTGTTCGCCCTTCTGCCGTTTTTCAAGATTTTCAGCCAATCGAGCGTTCAACCGCTTATCGAGCAGAGCCTGATAGTTCTTTTGCATGTTGTCATAGTCTCGGACCAACACGCTCAGTTCCTGCTCCCGCATCGGCGTCCGTTCGACCCGCCCCTCATACTCTTTGACTTGCTCAAGCAAGCGGCGGAGTCGATCTTGCCGCGCTTCAAGATCCTTGAGCGCTTCATCTCGCTGGCGCATGAGATCAAGAACAATGGGATCAACCAACTTTGGAGATCCCTGTTGGACCTCTTCCTTGGCAACCCCATACTTGAGGGCCAACTGCGCCTTCACGGCATCGATTTCTTTCCGCAAGAGAACAATGTCCGGATAATTATCATGATACTCGGTGGAAAGCGTGGTGAGATTCCGCTCGAGCTCCGCTAATCGCGCAAGCAACGGATCTCCGCCGTGTGATTGTCCCTGGGAGGAGGTGGCCGGTTGTGTCACACCCTGAGCCGCCGCCAAGGATGCTTCCTTGATACGCTGCTCCAACAGCTCAACCTTGTTTTTCGCCGCTTGAACGTTTTCTCGAGCCGCAATGACTTCCGTCTGCAACCGATCGAGAGTCCGTAAGTTCGCCTCCATCTGTTGAGGCAACTCCCCCATGTATTTGGCTCGGAAGACACTGATCGCCTGTTCCTGTTCTTCGAGCTTGGCTTCTGCTATCCGCAGTTCCTGATCGAGAAATTCCGACGCCCCTTCGAGCACCTGTTCTCGCAGTTTCAGGTCCTGCTCAATAAATTGAGCGGCCAGGGCTTCAGCGACTTTCATGGCAATGACCGGATCAGTGTGATCAAACGACAAGGTGAAGCCTTCAGTGGAATCTTGCCCTTTGAGATGCCCCAGCCGCATTTTGGTCACCTGAGTCCGTTGCCTCATGCCCTGCACCACACTCTCTCGCTCAAATGATGACATCTGCGGCGTGATCAAGCCGAACTGCTCACCAAGCTTGGCCAGCAACGTCCGACTCATCACGATTTGCTGAACGGCGTAGAGCCGCGAATCAACCTTTCCCTCAACACCGGTTTTGACATAATTCTCGGGAATTTTCTGGCCTTCCAAAAGAATGGTCGTGGTTGATCGATAAGTCTTGGGCAGCACCTCATACAGAGCAACAGAGGCCGCCAGGCATCCTACGACCGCTCCCAGGATCAGCCATTTTCGCCGGCGAGCGATGTCCAAATAGTCTGCGATGGTGAGGTCACTCGGTGTATTCATGCCTAGTCCCATTCCGCCGTCAGCGTCAGCATGCCGATTTGGCGGTCATAGTTGAACGTGGTGCCAGCCTGCTCGATCGTAAAGTCACCATGGCTGCCAGTCAGGGCTGCTGAGATCCCTCGATAGAGGGCATATCGCAGTGTTCCATTCACATTGATCGATTCAAAACGCAGACGACCTGTTCCTATTCCCGTTCCACTTCTCGTATTGACGGCATAATTAGCCCCCAGCATCACTTCCCATTTCTGAGAGAGGCGATAAGACACCGACCCACTGGCGACGTTGCTGGCGAGCAAGCCCGCTTCTCCAAAAAAACTCGGATACAATCCTCGACTGAATGACACACTGGCTGATTTTCCTTGCCCCATCCAGCTCAGACTTGCATTGATGGTCCATAGAATCCTATCCGGCACTTGGCTGGCGAACGACAGGCCAGGTGAGATTTGCGCCCTCCACTCACGGCCGAACGTGCCACTCCAGTTAGCATTGACGCCATGAATTGCAAAGGAACGTCCTGCAAAAGACTCGCCGACCACACTATCGCCGACACGTGAACCGAACATCATCTGCCGAAAGGCATAGGTGACCCCTATCGTATGATCGGGGGAAACAAGATAGGCCATTCCTCCGGTTGCCCCATGAGTCGTCATGTTAAACAGCGGAAGAGTCGGCCTCCCATCTCCAAAGTCTCTATGCCCCAAAAACCGCATGGTCTGAAACGAATACGAACTATTGAGCTGCACGGACGGACTGACCGTGTAAGCACTCTGGACCGTAGTGGTATTGCTGATCGCGTTATTACGACGTGCCTGAATCCCGCGAGTAAAATCCGACTGCAGAGACTGGGCGGCTACAAATGAGGGTTGCTCTGGATAATACAGAACCGTGCCACTCAAGCGGAGCCCGAGACCCCGGACAACCCGTTGAGACATTTTGTCCAAAACCGTTGTAAAACTTCCTTGTGTTCCCACGTAATTTAATCCGGGATTGTTGACATAGAAGCTCGCGATCGCCTGTCCTGTTAACGTTCCATCCAGGTAGTCATTCGAATGGGTCACTCGAGCACCGGGAAACACATCCGTCACAAAATCCGACCGTTGACCGCCACCTACCCCACGAAACGCGAAAATATTGCTGTCGTATCGCTCCGTAACCATCAGTGTTGGAATCACACGGAACGGGCCGAGTTGGCGTATATTCGCAACCAACTCCTCAATACCACCAGGCGGAGAGGTTTCATGCTGGGGAACTCCCCCTGGCCCATAGGGCACTTGTGCCTGCGTCACTGAAGGAGCCATGAACAGCATCCCTCCCACCAGATAGACCATCCCCCACCAGCTTCGCGTAAAACCATCACGGCACGACAATGGTATCACCCGACATCAGTTGAAAATTGCCGATTACTCCATTTCCTGATACTAGATCGTCATACCTCACCGGGATTCTGATTTGGCGCTCATCCGGTGTGCCCTTATCGATCGTCCTTACGACAGCCATCCGGTTTTTGGATGCATATTGGGTAAATCCGCCGGCCAGCGAAATACCCTGTAAAACCGTCGCGTACGACTTCAGCGGAAACTTACCAGGATGAGCGACTTCGCCCATCACATAGATATAGTAACTGTTGACCTCCTTCACACTGACGGACACGGACGGGTTTTCTTTATATTCGGACAACCGTTTGGAAATAATCTCGCCAACCTGGGCCGCGGTCAGACCACTCGCTTGCACATCACCGATCAACGGCAAGGAGATCATGCCGTCCGGTCGCACAGTCACAATTCGCGACAGATCCTGGTTTTTCCATACCGTCACTTCTACGACATCCTCGGGGCCCAGCAAAAAATCTTTTGGAAGCGGCCTACTCACCTCTTCCAAGACCTCGTTTGGGATCGACCCTGCCAAACACCCCCCCAGAAAAAGAATGAATACGCACCATAGAAGAATCAAAATCCTGCTCAAGAGAAGTCCTCCCTCCATTCCGTCGTAAGGGCTGATAGCTCACAGACGATTGGGCCGATTTTCATTTTTTCTGTGTTCTTGTTACGGCACCAGCACCATGGTTTCTGAGGGAATCACAATGGTGTCGCCGGGAGCAAGCACTAGGTTTTGACTTGAGCCATCTCGCAGAATAATGTCGTCATAATTCACCTTGATCTTGACATCCTTTTGCCCATTCTCCCCAAACCGAAACACCACGATCTTATTCCGCACCGCCGTCGGTGTAAACCCGCCGGCCAGCGTGATGGCCTGCAAAAGGGTCGTTTTGCTTTTTAGTGGATACTTCCCCGGATGGGCCACTTCACCGAGCACGTAGATCGCATAACTGTTGATCTCCTTCACCACGATCGAAACTTGAGGATTCTCTTTAAACTCTTTTAATCGACTTGAGATGACATCCGCCAATTGCGTCGCCGTCATCCCGACAGCTACGACATCACCGATCAGCGGAAGAGAAATTTTCCCATCAGGCCGAACCAGAACCGTCCGCGACAAATCCGTGTTTTTCCAGACATTGACATCCAGCACGTCTTCCGGTCCTATGATGTAATCCGGCGTGACCACAAGAGAGGATTTGTCCGAATCCCGCAGACCATCTTTGGTTTGCGCCTGAAGAGGTGGTTCTGCCAATCCCTCACCCTCAACAAAACCACACAACAACCCCACCCCCACCAATAGAGCGCACATCGTTACTCTGGCACATGGCCAATTTTCCACCAAGACAGCGGCTGGAGACTCTGTGACCAAGAGAGCACGTCTTCCGACAATCATTTCATTGTACCGTCATATCAGAATATGAACTTAAGTCCAACAAAATACGGCCCTCCTCCATTCGTCTTCCCAAACGGTACTTTTCTGACCCAGCGCACCTCAGCGAGCGTCGGAGTCTCGGCTATAGTGATCGGCGTCGGAACGTAGACCTTCAAGACCTGCTCGATCTTGGGCGCCTGATCCATCATCAATAGCATGCCCCCTCGACTGATATTCAGGGACAGCGCCTTCCTTCTTCCTCTTTCCACCTCTTCGTCAACCGGTGAGGTCATCTCATATGGAATCGGTCGCAGGAGCGCCGCCCGTTCACTGTGAGTTGCATGATTATCGCTCTTCATAGGCCACTCCCATTCTTTCTGCGTCACAACCAACCCCCTCCTCTAAGAAACCCCATTCCGGTGAATCGCGGTGATCGTATTCCCTTTCGTCTCATCACACCCTCACCTCTCAACCGGCTTCTTTCGCAACAGAATCCCTCTTTTTTTCAAGAACCCCGGCCTTCGACAAGAACGGATTGAAATATATCCGGGCAATGTTACGACCACAATACCGATGACGTAGGCTGCTTTCTCAAAGGTATTATGTTGACTCCCCCAAAAGGGTTAGGTACTATCGCCGTGTACATTCGGGCCTAGCTTCTTTCGCTTCCCCTGAGTGACCTTGGATGTCCATGGAACTTGCTAGACTACAAACATCCGGAACAGGCACCCAGAACGAACTTCTATGACTAACAGTCCCGGCGTTCTTGATCAAACCGACAGTCTTGCCGATCAGCGAGCAGGGTCTGGGATCGTCGTCCTTTCGGCCTCGATGCAATTGCTTCATATGAATCGTCAGGCATCTGAACTTGCCAAGAAAATCAATGAAGTGGAAAATGGAGGCAACAGCGCAAAATTCGCCCATGGGGTTCTACCCGCAGCTCTCACGGAGTTGTGCGGAGAAATCATCAAGGCGCTCCATATTCGAACCGAAGCTAAAGACTGGGAGCAATTCGAACTGAAGCGCATCGCGGGGGACCCTAGTCAACCGATCCTTTTGCGCGGATTCGGTCTCCCGGACCGAGGCGGCATCCAAAACGCCAGACTTGTCGTGACCATGGAGGAACTGGGACGGAGAAAAACGCTGAATGCAGACCATGCGCGCGATCGTTTCCAATTAACTAGCCGAGAGCAGGAAGTCATCGAACACCTCGCCAAGGGATGGACCAACAAAGAAATTGCCAATGCGCTCCAAATTACCGAGCAAACGGTAAAAGAGCACATCAAGCACATCATGAGAAAAACGAACGCTTCGACTCGCACTGGAATTCTGGTTCAAGTCTTCAACTCCTAAACTCAAGCACCGATTTTTTGACTCGTTTGTCTCTCCAGCAATCCGTTGCATGAATAACACACTGAGTCATCATTTACACAGTTCTTATACCACATCCAATCGGCTATCAGTTAAAATATCGTAATAAAATTATTAATTTATCATTTAATTTTTCCTGGCTCGCCGATTGCACACTGTATTGTAAGCCGTTTCTTAAAAAGCTAAGTGAGCTAACGTGGCTAGGGAAAATATCATGGAAATGAACAGAAAGTGTCGGTTTGGTTTGGTAGTAGGGATTATCCTCCTTGCTTCTGGCTGTCAGTCTTCCCAGACACTCAATCTTGTCAATGATCACCATGATAATGATAGGTTTATGTCTCTGTGGCAACGATATAATGCGTGCAGAGTTGCTTCAGACTTTCAACGCGCTCATTTGGAGCTAAAACAACTTTCTTCCGCGGCTTTTCTGAAAAAACAAGATGGGTTTGTACTCCCTCTCCCAACCAAGCTTCAACGGTGGGTCAGTGCTCCGACGAACCGCCAGGCCGTCGATGTCCGAGCCATGGCTGCCTCGTGCTCGCTCCGTACCGGTCAACTGGCTTTACATGAGGGACGAATCGACACCGCTCGAGATCTTTTCTCATCTGTCCTTACACACCATAAAGACGTCTCTCCCTACTATGTCGTTCAGGCCAAACGCTTGCTTACAGAACTTGACCGCGGCGTTATCGTTTCTTTGAAGACTCCTTAACCGCTCCCCAGGACGGGAACTCCCCCATTCCCCTCTATCGCCTCTGAAGCAGCGAACGGTAGAGGTATTCATATTGTTTCGCGGACCGATCCCACGACAAGTCCAAGCTCATTCCTGCCCGCATCAGCGAACGCCACGTTTCACCTTGTTGATACACCGATAGCGCCAACAGAATCGCTGTCAAGAGCGCATCGGAAGATGCCTGACCGAAGTGAAATCCTGTCGCGAGATGGGCCTGCAACGTCGACGGTTTGAAAGGCACCACCGTATCGGCCAATCCTCCGGTACGTCGAACAATCGGTACAGTCCCGTACATCAAACTATGGAGCTGAGTCAACCCACACGGCTCATATCGAGAAGGCATGACCAGCATATCGGCGCCGGCTTCAAGTCGATGGGCCAGCTTTTCGTCAAAACCTATACGCACCGCGATACGATCGTGATGGGAGGCCTGAGCCTTCAACCATCGCTGCTCCAAATCTTGATCGCCGGTTCCCAAGATGGCAATTTGTATGTCCAGAAGGACCAATTCGGGAAGAATCTCCAGCAAAAGATCCAATCCCTTCTGCGAAGCGAGTCGCCCGATAACAGCCATGAGCGGCACCTCTCGCACCGGCAACTCAAGCTCTCGTTGCAACGCTTCCTTACACACTTTCTTTCCGGATAAATCAGATGCATTGTAATGCGCCGGCAAATGCCGGTCAGTTTCCGGATTCCAGATATTCGTGTCGATGCCATTTACGATACCTTCAATACCGTCGGGCCGACTCGCCAGCACTCCCTCCAATCCATGGCCGAATTCTTTCGTCAAGATTTCTTTCGCATAGGTCGGACTGACCGTCGACAGCGCGTCGGAAAACACGATTCCCCCCTTCAAGCAATTGACCGACCCATAAAATTCCAGCGCGTCCGGCGAAAACAGCGCGGGAGGAAGTCCGGTGACCGCGAATCGCTCTCCAGGAAACAAACCCTGATAGCCGACATTATGCAAGGTCAGAAGAGTTTTGACTGAACCTGCCCCCTTGGGCACACCGATGCCGGTTTTCAGGTACACCGAGCACAGGGCTGTTTGCCAATCGTGCAAATGCAGGACCTCCACCGGTTCCTTGCAGGTCTCATTGAGGTAGCCGATGCTCTGGAGAACCGATCGGGAAAACAGCGTGAACCGTTCAAGATTGTCGGGATAGTCTCCGTTTCGATCCTGATAGAGCCCGGGGCGGTCGAAGTACGGATCATATCGGACGATCAGGATTCTTAACGAATGCGCACTGTTCGTGACGTGAGCGAACACTTCTTCCAAATCCACGCCCAGCGGGACCCCGGCAACAGGAATCGAAAAACGGGTCTTGATGTGACTTGATCGCAGATGTTCCGTAACGCCGCGATACCCCGGCAAGATCAACGTCACTCGATGTCCCAGCTTGATGAGCTCGACGGGTAACGCGCCGGCGACATCGGCCAACCCACCGGTCTTGACATAGGGAACGGCTTCGGACGCCGCTATTACGATATGCATACTGCTCGGTTGTCTTGCTGAAGGGATCGGGGAAATGAAACTCTCGCTTGTCTCCGATCAGTTGGGGTACAAAAAAGACCGACCAAACTGCTAGGGCAGAGGGGTTCCCTCCAACAATCGACTTTTGAATCGATCGTCGTATGCCCACGCTTCGACCAACGCTCGCATCTCTTCCGCTTTCAATGTTTCCTTGTACACCAATCGGTCATCGAGAAAAACCAACAGCCATCCTCGATCAGGATATAAAAAAAACACCCCTTCCCCCGCATGAACTCCGGCTTCCCATCCTTTTGGCGACTCTCCCAACGCCACACGGGAAGCGGGAATCATCGTGAAATCTGGCATCACAAAAAACTGAGTAAACTTGGTTTGATAATGGGGCGGTTCTCCCCAGACGTTCACAACAGCCCTTGTCGTCACCCGTTCAAGTACGAGATTACCTTCTCTGACCAACTGCTCCTGTTCAGCCAAGGGTGGTATCCCTCGGCAAGCGGCGATACCGGTCACCAGAAGCAGCACACCGATCATGAGCGCTTTTGGCGCGATCATTCGTACCGTCACATCGGGCCGTACAGAATCTTGTCCCTTGGTCTTGGCCCTGCTCTTCACAGCAACCTCCTGGACTTGACCTCGGTCGGCTTGACGGGCGCGCAAATATCACATCGGCACAGCTTCCGTAGGAGCGCGTATGAGTAAATGCCGGAATCGTGGCCGCCGCTCCATTGAAATTCAAGCGCATAACGACCGACCGGCGCGATATTCTGCAACGTGATCAGCA
>JANDJJ010000038.1 GCA_024330945.1 Nitrospira sp.
AAACCTGATCAAGAATACATCGTCGATAACAGCCACATGGTGGCCTGGTCCGCCACCACGTCCTACAATATCGAGCGGGCGTCGTCCGGATGGGTGGCAAGCTTCACGTCCGGCGAAGGGTTCGTGTGCCGATTCCGCGGGCCCGGCGTCGTCTACATTCAGAGTCGCAATCCTGGCGGCTTCGGCGCCTGGATCAGGCAGTTCATTCCGGTTTCCGAATGACGGCCCTTCGGCACGGGTTGTGCGCGGCTACGAATAGGACCAAAGACAATCCCTCCTGCACAAACGGCAGGTAACGCCGCTACGATGTCTTCGTCTCCCAATGCCCTGTGTTTCGGCTCCGAACTACCCGCAAGCGGCGCTCCGTGCCTGGTTCGCCTTAGCGGACAGGGCCTGACGGTCACATTTGCGTTGGAGTCGACGGCCGGTCGGTCGGAAGAGGTTCCGTTCACGGCCCTTTCGGTGTTCGTGGGCGGATTGGACCATGATCAACTCGTGCTTAAGTGGACCGGCGATCGAGGCGAACGGGCCCTGTATCTCAAGGATGCGGATCTGATCCGATCGTTTCGTCGATCGGCTCCTGAACAGTTGCACGTTCCTTTCGAACGGGCGGCGGAGCTCGCCCGGCTGGTTCGGCGGAGACGCCGGATGGGTTGGGGCGTGGTCGCCGGTGTGGTCCTGGCCCTGTCGGCTGGATTGTGGCGGGGAGGCGATCTGCTGGTCGCTCTGGCTGTCGAGCGGATTCCACCGGAGTGGGAACAGAAACTGGGCGAGTCGGCCTATAGAGATTTTCTGGCTCGTCAGGACATCGTCAAGGAAGGTCTCGCCGTGTCGGCAATCCAAGAGATGACGCGGCGACTCGTCGAGCAGATTCCAAACAACCCCTACAAGTTCGAAGTCACGGTCGTCAAGAGCGACGTCGTGAACGCGTTCGCATTGCCGGGCGGCTACATCGTCGTGTTCACCGGCTTGATGAAAAAAACGACCGGCGCGGAAGAGGTAGCAGGCGTGCTGAGTCATGAGCTGAACCATGTCTTGCAACGGCACGGGCTTGAGCGGATCGTCAAGCGGCTCGGCCTCGTCGCGGCGGCGTCCATCGTGTTTGGAGATCAACAGGGATTGGCCGGTCTGATGAAACAGTTCGGCGTGGAATTGATGACGCTGAAATTCGGTCGGGAACAGGAAACCGAAGCCGATCTGACCGGCTTGCAACTCCTCTATCGGGCAAAGATCGATCCCTCCGGCATGATCAGTTTCTTTGAACGGCTCTCTGAAAAAGACGAAGGACGGATAGAGTGGCTTTCGACCCATCCGATGAGCCAGGGGCGGGCAGAACGATTGAAGGCCGAGCTGGCGGCCATGCCGAAGCTGTCCCCTGCGCCGTTCACCTTCGAGTGGGCGGCGGTGCGGGCATCGTTGGGTGTCTCCCAGCCCGCGGAGCCATGAGCAGGTCATAGACGGAACCGGGGGATGACGGTCGGCTAAGGAAAAAAATATGGTTCTTGGCCGCGATTCGTCTATAATCGCGCAGGGCATGGTCGAGAGAGGGTTCTCACTTTCACCAAGGAGGATTCGAATGAGAAAATTGAGCATGGTTGCGGTGATCGGATTGGCGATGGTGGCGCAAGGCGGGATCGCATTGGCCGCCGGCACGCCGGATACGGGACCTGGCTGCGGGTTGGGAAAACTTGCCTGGCAAAATTATCCGCACGCCAAGACCAAGGGGGCGCAGATCTTGATGGCAACGACGAACGGATCGTTCGGCACGCAGACCTTCGGGATTTCCACCGGGACGATGGGATGTACGGACGACGGCCGGTGGTGGGCGGAGCAAAAGGCCACGATGTTTGCAGAATTGAACACCGACGCGCTGGCTCAAGAGATGGCGCAAGGGCGCGGCGAGCATTTGGCTTCCATGGCGACTCTTCTGGGAGTGCCTCAACAACAGCACGAGGCGTTCTTTGCCATGGCCCAGGGACGTTATGCCGCCCTGGCCTCCTCAGGCGATCTATCTCCAGCCGCCGTGGTCAAAGCGTTGAATGAAGGGATTGCGGCCGACCCTTCGCTGGCGCAAACCTTGTTGAACTAGCCACGTTGATTCCGGGGGCTTCCATCATTCGATGGAAGCCCCGTCATGGTTTCCCTCTGATGCGGTGATTCGCTTTCTATTGGCCATCGTCGTGCTGCTCGCCAGTTCTTGGCGCCAGTCGGCCGACTCGTTTGATCTGGAACGCTATCAACGGGAATTGATCGAGCAGGCGGCGCTCTCTCGTCTGGGCGATGAGCGAGAATGGCATCTCTTGCTTCACTATAAGACGGATCTATGGGAAAGGGTGATCAGCGAGGAAGACGACCCGGGGTTTTTCTTGTCGCCCCGCGGCAAATACGATCCGCAGGCCGAATTGGAGGCGACGATCCGGGCATTTTTCTCCGCCGAGCCGGTCGGGCGGTCGAAACAGCCGGCTCAGTGCGCGTTCATTGCCCGGTACCATTGGCTCAAGGAGCGACTGGGGTTCGACGAGCAACGGCTTCCACCGCTGGTTTGCGAGCGGTATGAACGATGGCGGACCGAGCTGAATCCCGAGGGCGTCAGTTTGATCTTCCCCGCGGCGTTCTTGAACAATCCGGCTTCCATGTTCGGCCATACCTTCTTGCGGATCGATCAGCGGGGGCAGACGGAACAGACGAGGCTGTTGGCCTATACCATCGACTATGCCGCGGATGTGCCGGCCGGCGCGGGAGTGGAGTTCGCCTTTATGGGGATCTTCGGAGGCTATAAGGGGTTTTTTTCCACCCCCCCCTATTACCTGAAGGTCCAGAAGTACCGGGACATCGAGAATCGCGATATGTGGGAGTATCGGCTCGATTTCTCTCCCGCTCAGCTTGATCGGCTGCTCATGCACGCGTGGGAGATGGGCAACGCCTATTTCGATTACTTTTTTTTTAAGGAAAATTGCTCCTACCACATTTTGTCGCTCCTGGAATATGCGAATCCTGAGTTGCGCCTGCGGGATCGGTTTCATTTCTGGACGATTCCCGCCGACACGGTGCGGGCGGTCGTGGACTATCCGGGGTTAGTCAAGGAGGCGATCTATCGACCGTCCCGCAGTACGATCATCAAGCGGAAACGGGCCCTGCTCACGGCCGATGAATCGAAGCTTGTCAAGAGGCTGGCGCAGAATCCGGACTTCGCCGGCGACGCTTTCTTCAAGGAGCTGCCGATGCCCAGGCGCGTGTTGGCGCTGGACGTCGTGTCGGACTATCTGCGCTACAAGAGCGAAAGCGACGATCCGGAGACGGCCGTCCATAAGGAGCGCAACAGACGCATCTTGACCGAGCGGAGCCGATTGTCTATCCCGTCGCCGGACGTGGAAATTCCCCCCTATACGAAACGTCCGGACGCAGGGCACAGGACGACGCGCGCGACGATGGGAGGAGGCTGGCGGAATCAAGATACCTTCGAGGAAGCGTCCATCCGGGCGCTCTATCACGATCTTCTCGATCCCGAAGAGGGGTACACGCCGGATGCCCAGATCGAGGCGCTCGGCTTGACGGTGCGGCATTACAATCGAGCCGAACAGACCAGGGTCGAGCGGGCCACGTTGATCAATATCCTGTCGCTTTCTCCGATCGACGAGCTCTTTCGCGCGCCCTCGTGGCGGGTGAACGTGGGCATGCAGACGATCAGGCACGGCGGCTGTCGGCTGTGCAGCAACGGCGTGTTCGGTGGAGGGGTCGGCGGGGCCGTCGAGTCGGCGGCCGTCTTCAAACGGGAAGTGTTCTATCTCTTCGCCGAAGCCGAAGCCAACGTCAGTCCCGCCTACCGGGACTTTCATCGGGTGGGAGGAGGCGTGACGATGGGCCTGTTGGCCGACGTGACAGATCGTTGGAAACTCATGGGATCGGGCTCTTATCTTCGCTTTCCCCTCGGCGACCGATCCGACGACATTCGCTGGCATGTCGGGTTGCGCTATACGCTGGCTCGCGATTGGGCGGCCCGACTGGAGTACACCCATCGTGATCGCGACAACGACGTGGTGTTTGCGATCCACGCGTTCTTCTGAAGACGAAAAAGAACCCGCTCTTGCTAGACGATGAAACGTCTTGCTACAAGAGTGGAAAAGCGGAGGGAAGGTTTCTCATATGACTCGATCCGCCGACCGGGAAAGTCAGCACGGCATCGGTTTGGACAATCGACCCGTCGCGCCTCATCCGCCTCTGCTGCGATATTACAAAAAAGTCGAGGACAGACAGGGGTTTCTCAACGAGTTGTTTAATCGGACCGCCGCTCACTATCGGAACATCGATAAAGCCGCCGGTTTCGGATCCGGCCTGTGGTATCGAAAGAAGGCGCTGCAACTGGCGGGACTCAAGCCTGGTATGCGTGTGCTGGACGTCGCCTGCGGGCCCGGGTTGGTGACGCAATGTGCCTTGAGTCTGACGGGGCCGTCCGGCTTGGTCGTCGGACTTGACCCCAGCATCGGCATGTTGGGCGAAGCCAAGAAGGGGCCGTGTCGCGCGTTGGTGCGCGGGGTGGGAGAACGCCTTCCGTTTCCCGACCAGTTTTTCGATTTTCTCAGCATGGGGTACGCGCTTCGGCACGTGTCTGATCTCCGAGCGGCCTTTGCCGAGTATCGGCGTGTGCTGAAACCGGGCGGGATCGTTCTGCTGCTGGAGATTTCTCGTCCCCGGTCCAAGGTCTTGTATCGGCTGTTGCGATGGTATATCAGGGACGTGCTGGGAACGGCGTTTGCCGCCGGGACCGGCAATCAAGATCTGAAACGGTTGATGGCCTACTGGTGGGAGACGACGGAGCACTGTGTATCTCCCCTCATGATCGTCGAAACGCTGAGAGAATCGGGTTTCGGCGACTGCCGTGTCACGGAGTGGTTCGGCGGGCTGTTGCGCGACTATCGGGCGGTGAAAGAAGCAGAGTAGGTGTAGGCATGGAACATTCCGGTTCGTCGACGATCGAGGGAGACCTCGCTGAGCTGATCGTGCGGACGCTCAAGCTCAAGATCGATCCGACGTCCATTCGACCGGAGGCGCCTCTGTTCGGTGAGGGGTTGGGACTCGATTCGATCGACGCGCTCGAGCTCTCACTGGCCATTTCCCAACGGTATGGCTATCAGCTCAAGTCGAGCGATCCGGAGATCAAGGTCATCTTTTCCTCTCTGCGGGCGTTGGCCAAGGCCATTGAGAAAAACCGCACGAAATGACGGGCGGCGCGGACCATGCACGAGACGCGGTTGATCGGGCCCTACGATTCCGACGACGTTGTGGCGTGGGGGCATGGAACGCCGCGTACGGCCGGTCAATTCTTAGCCGATGCGCGTTCCCTCGCCGAATCCTTGCCCGACCGTTCCACGGTCCTCAATCTTGCCGCGAGCCGCTATGAATTTCTGGTGGGATTCGCCGCGGCGATCCTCCGCGGCCAAGTCACGTTGCTGCCTCACAGCCGGGCGCCCCATGCCCTCCGTCGTATCGCCGACGATTTTCCCGGCAGTTATGCGTTGACCGATCGGGATGAGCAACGCGAAGAAATCCCGTCGATCCCCATACAAATTCGGCCGGCGCCGTCTTCCGTGCCGCGGCCGACGGTCGTTCCACGAATTCCGTTGGACCAAGTCGTAGCTGTGGCGTTCACGTCCGGTACCACCGGAACCCCGGTGCCGAATCGAAAAACGTGGGGCGCTTTGACGGCCGTGGCTCGGGCGACCGGATCACGGCTCGGCATCAAGGAGAGGGATCGTGTGACGGTGGTAGCGACCGTGCCGCATCAGCACATGTTCGGGCTGGAATCCTCCGTGATGTTGCCGATCATGCACGGACTGGCGATGCACGCGGGACGTCCCCTCTTCCCCGCCGATATTCAGAACGTGTTGGCCGAAGCGCCGGGGCGTTGGATGCTCGTGACTACGCCGCTCCACCTGCGGGCCTGTATCGCCGAAAACGTTCTCGCACCGCCCGGCGGGCTTGTGTTGTCTGCGACGGCTCCGCTGGCTCTTGACCTGGCGCGGCGGGTCGAGCGGCAATTTCAGTCGGCGGTGCATGAAATTTTCGGTTTCGCCGAAGCGGGGAGCATCGCCGAGCGACGCACGATCGCGGGTGACCGATGGAAACCGCTGGATGGCGTGTGTGTGATCCAAGAAGAGACTTCCTGCACGGTGCGAGCGCCGTATCTGCCCGATCCGGTTTCGGTGCCGGACCGTCTTTCCGTCGGTTCCGACGGCACCTTCGTCGTCCATGGGCGAAAGGCCGACCATGTGAACGTGGCGGGACATCGCGTGTCGATCGGCGATTTGAATGCGAAATTATTGGAGATCGAGGGGGTGCATGACGGAGTCTTCGTCCTGCCGGACGAGGAAACGGGGTTGGTGACCAGATTGATGGCGTTCGTGGTGGCGCCGGGGAAGAGCAGCGAGGAGATTCTGCATCGGTTGCGCGCCTGCGTCGATCCCGTTTTTCTGCCGCGTCCGCTGGTTTGCCTGCCGAAGCTGCCTCGAAACGAAACGGGGAAGCTGCCGCGTGAATCCGTCGATGAGATGATTCGGCAATGGAAAGAGCAGAACGGCCATGATGTGTAGGCGGATCGTCTCAATCGGGTCTGATCATCCGGCGATTGCTGGGCATTTCCCCGGCCGACCGATTGTGCCGGGGGTGCTGGTGCTTCGCGAGGTGTTGGAAACGGCGCGAGGCGCCATCGGGGGGGGGAAATCCGCAGCGGGGTTGCCGACGGTGAAATTTATTTCTCCGCTCAAGCCGGACGAGATCCTCACTGTCGAAGTGACGGTCGAAACGGCCGCTGAAGCTGCCGCTGAATCGGATGGGGCGGCCCCCGAGCGCGCCGCGTTCGTGTGTCGGGTAGACAATCGGATCGTGGCGTCGGGCGCTGTCGAGTTCTCGACCGAATTGCCGTTGGCGGAGCGCGTGTGAGCCTCGCGTGGCGGCGACAGCGGGAGCGTGGGAGCCGAGCGGGCGTTCGCGCCATGACGTGGACGGCGCTGACGTTGGGACGGCCGGTCGCGCGAGCGCTCTTGTATCCTATTTGCGCGTACTTCCTGATGAGCTCACCGGAGAGTCGGCGGGCGGTGGCCCGGTTTCGAGCGGTTGTCTTTGGTCGGCCAGCCAGGTGGGGGGAACTCTTTCGCCACTATTACACCTTTGCGGCAACCGTCCTCGATCGGGTGTACTTGCTCCGGGCTCAGTTTGATTTATTTGATCTCCGATTCCACGGCGTGGAGGTGTTGGATCGCGAATTGGCCAAGGGCCGTGGTTGCATTCTCGTGGGAGCCCATGTCGGCAGTTTCGAGGTGATTCGCGCCGTAGGAGTCTTGGGGCGCCGGCTGGATGTGACGGTCGTCATGGATGAACACAATGCGCCGCTGATGCGCCGTCTCACAGAGATGCTGAATCCGGCCGTGGCAGCAACCGTGATTCAAGCGGGAGGCGTTGAGGCAATGTTGCATGTGAGAGAACGTTTGGGGCGGGGTGGGATTGTTGGCATGATGGGAGACCGCGCAGTCGGTCGCGAACAGACGGTGGAGTGTCTGTTTTTCGGCCGCCCGGCCCGCTTCCCAACAGGGGCCTTGCGATTGGCATCTCTGCTGGGTGTCCCGGTCGTGTTGTGCTTTGGATTGTACAGAGGGGGAAACCGGTACGACATCCATTTTGAATCTTTTCTCAACGATGGGGATGAGCCCGGCGATCAACAACAGCCGTTCCTACAGCACGCCATGCAGCGCTATGTCGCGCGTCTGGAAGCGATGTGCCGCCTCGCGCCGGACAACTGGTTTAATTTTTATGAATTTTGGGATGGTGCGGAGCAGTAGTCGAACGTCGTTTGTGTGGGCGGTGTCGTTGAGCTGGATCGTGGTCGGCGTCGCCGCTCAGGGGATTGCCGACGATCGATCGGAGATTGCATGGACCATCGAACAGGTGGCGGCCTCCGTGAGAGAAAGACGGGAGCCCAGTGTGTCGTTTGAGGAAGCCACGTATTCGTCGCTGTTGACGAAGCCGCTGATCACGCGGGGAGTCTTGCGGTTCACTCCTCCGTCGAGGTTGGAGAAGGACGTGCGGGAGCCCTATCGGGAGCGGTACGTGATCGACGGCGATTTTGTGACGATCGAGAGCGAACGGCGGAACGTGACGAAAACCGTTTCACTGGACGAGTACCCTGGTTTGCGGTGGTTCGTCGACACGTTTCGGGCCTTGTTGGACGGGGACGTGGCGAGGCTGACGCGGGAGTACGACGCGGCTCTTGAGGGAACGAAGCGCCGGTGGGTCTTGCGAGTGCGACCCCGCGATCGGGCCGGGGGCGCGCCGGTCGACTTTATCGAACTGTCCGGCTCGGAGGGCCGCATCAACGCGATCACGGTCCGGACTGTGGATGGCGACCGGTCGGTGATGGCGTTGTCGCCGGGATCGGGACCATGAGCGCGCGTCGCTTGGTCCCGGTGTTCTGGTTGATCTTCATGCTCTGCGGAATCTGGTACGGAGCCGAGAAACTGTCCATCCGTAACGATCTGAGCGACCTCTTGCCGGAAGGAGCGACGGAGACACAGCGGATCTTATTGTCGCAGGCGCGCAAGGGGTTGTCAGGTCGGCTCATCCTGCTGGCGGTGGAGGGTGCGTCGCCGGCCGAATTGGCCGGACTCAGCCGGTCGCTGGCGGAGTCCCTTCGCGCTGACGAACGCGTCGGCATGGTCGCCAACGGCGCGGAGGTCCGTTCGAAGAAGGAACTGGCGTTGCTGAACGAATACCGCTACCTGCTCAGCCCGACGGTGATGGCGGACACGTTTTCCGAATCGGCGCTTCGTGCCGCTCTTGAACGGAGGTTGGATGATCTTCGCTCTCCGTTGGGGGCCGTCGTGAAGGAGTCGATCCCGGCCGATCCGACGGGCGAAACATGGAATCTTCTGCGATCGTGGTCTATGGGGAATGGGCCGTCGACCTACGGAGGAGTGTGGATGTCGCCGGACCGTGCGCGAGCCCTCTTGCTCGTCGAGGCCCGCGGGAGCGGGTTCGACGTGGACGAGCAAGAATCGCTTCATCGGGCGATCCGAGCGTCGTTCGGCGAGGCGGTAAAAAAGATCGGCTCCGCGGCGCGATTGCGCATGAGCGGCCCCGGCGTCTTTGCAGTCGAGGCTCAGCGGGCCATCGAGGCCGAAGCATGGCGGCTGTCCGCCGTCGCGACCGGTCTGGTCGTCGCGCTTCTCTTCGTCAGCTATCGATCCCTCGCGCTGGTGCTGCTGACGTTGATCCCTATTTCCACCGGTATCGTGGCCGGCGTCATCGCGGTCAATCAATGGTTCGGCTTCGTCCACGGGATTACGTTGGGGTTCGGGGTGATCTTGTTGGGAGTCGTGGACGACTATCCGATTCATCTGTTCAGCCATCTGACGAGCCGTGAATCCCCGTCATCGACCATGCAGGCGATCTGGCCGACCATGCGGTTGGGCATGGTGACGACCGCGATCGGATTTTCGTCGCTGTTGCTGGCCGGCTATCCGGCCTTGGCGCAATTAGGATTGTTGGCCTTGGTCGGCCTTGTGACCGGAGCCCTGGTGACGAGGTGGGTTGTCCCGGCCTGCGTGGGGGCTCGGTTTGCCCTACGTGACGCTCAGGCAGGGGTGTGGTTGAGGGATGACCTGTCGTCAACAGGACGTCTATCGGCGGTGGTCGCGCTTATTCTTGCGGCGGCGGTCTTGGTATGGTCTGATACGCCCATGTGGGAGCAGGATGTGGGACGCCTCAGCCCGTTGCCGGAGGAGAAAAAGCAGCTCGATCAGCAATTGCGGAAAGAATTGGGCGCTCCGGACGTGCGCGATCTGTTGGTCATTGAAGAGGCAACGACCGAAGATCTGCTTCAAAAAGCGGAAACCGTGGCGGTGAGGCTCGACTATCTGCGGACGGAGGGCATGTTGGCCGGGTACGACATCATATCCCGTTACATCCCCAGCCGCCGGACGCAAGCGGAGCGGCAACGAGTGTTGCCCGATCGGCCGACCCTCGAGCGGAACCTGAAGGCGGCGCTGGAGGGATTGCCCTTCACGCCTGGCCTGTTTGCGCCGTTCGTGGAAGCGGTCGAGGCGGCTCGACGCGACGAACCGATCGGTCCCGAGGTGTTCGCGGGAACGATACTGGGGGTCAAGCTGGAGTCGCTGTTGTTCCCGCAAGGAGAGCGATGGATGGCCGTTGTGCCGCTGACCGGTGTTGAGGACCGTACCTCGTTGGCCGGGTCCGTTGAGCAATGGGGCGACAGGTCGGTCAGGTATCTGGATCTCAAGGAAGAGTCGAACCGAATCATGACGGCCTACCGCGATCGAACGGTGCAGTTGCTGGGATGGGGGGTGGCGGCGATTGCGCTCGTGTTGGGGATCGGATTGCGATCGGCCGTTCTGGTCGTGCGAGTGTTGACCCCGATTCTTTGCGCGATTGTCGTGGTGGCGGCGGTGTTGCGGGGCATCGGAGAGTCGTTGTCCTTCTTTCATGTGGCGACCTTTCTGTTGGTGGTCGGATTGGGGTTGGATTACGCGCTGTTTCTCAACCGGCCGGAGTGCACGGGAGAAGAGCGGCTGAGAACGCGTTTCGGGCTGCTCGTTTGCAGCGGAACCACCATTGCGGTGTTCGGCGTGCTGGCCTTCTCGAAGACGCCGGCCCTCCATGCGATCGGTATGACCGCCGCCTGCGGGTCGTTGTGTTGCCTTGCCTTTTCGGCCGTCACGGCGAGGAAGGAGAGTCATGCCGCCTAGTATCGATCCCATGACGCCGCTCGTCTTGTCCGCCTACACGCTGGTCACCGCCAACGGCAGGGGCACGGGAGCGGTGTTGGACGCGATTCTGGCCCGCCGATCGGGGCTCAAGCCGTGCGACTTCGAAGACGTGACGTTGAAAACGTACATCGGGCGGGTAGCGGGGCTTGAGGATTTTTCGCTGGATCATGACCTGCGGCCGTTCGATTGCCGCAACAATCGGCTGGCCTGGCTTGGTCTCCAGCAGGATGGATTCACGGTGGCGGTGGCCGAGGCCAAGCAGCGCTATGGCGCGCATCGGATTGCCGTGGTCATGGGCACCAGCACCTCCGGTATTCTTGAAACGGAACATGCGTATCGGGCGCGCGATCCTCGCACGGGGGCGCTTCCGGCCTGGTACGTTTCCCGCTACCGGTACACTCACAATATGTTTTCCGTGGGGCACTTCGTCAGGACGTGTCTCGGTTTGGAGGGGCCGGCTATGGTCGTCTCTACGGCCTGTTCATCCAGTGCCAAGGTCTTTGCGACCGCGGCCCGGTTGATGCGGGCCGGGTTATGTGATGCCGCCGTGGTGGGCGGAGCCGACAGTCTTTGCCATACGACGCTCTACGGCTTTTCCGCTTTGCAACTGTTGTCGTCCGATCCGTGCCGCCCCTGTGATGAAGATCGTGACGGCCTGTCACTGGGCGAAGCCGCAGGCTATGCGTTGCTGGAGCGGGTCGAGCGGGCGGGTGGGCGAGGGGCGGTGGCGCTGCTCGGTTACGGCGAGAGCACGGACGGTTACCATATGTCGCATCCCCATCCGGAGGGAGCCGGCGCCGTCCGGGCGATCCGGGATTCGCTGGCGCGCGCGGGCATCCGTCCGGAGGCGGTGGAATACGTCAACTTGCACGGGACGGCCACGAGGGCCAACGACGAGGTGGAGGACAAGGCCGTGTACAGTGTGTTCGGGGCTCGGCCGGCGTGCAGCTCGACCAAAGGGTGGACCGGCCACACCTTGGGCGCGGCCGGCGTCACGGAAGCGATCATTTCTGCGCTGTGCCTGACGAAGGGACTGATTCCCGGCACGCTCAACTGTCGGCGGGTGGACCCTGCCTTGCAATGTCGGGTCGTCCGCGACCATCAGTTCGGCGCGCTGTCCTGTGTCGTGAGCAACATTTTCGGATTCGGCGGAAACAATTGCAGCTTGGTGTTGGGGAAACTGTGATGGACGTCGCGATCGGCGGCATCGGGCTGCTTGCTCCCGGCCTGTCAGGCTGGAGGGAAAGCCGTGCGGTGTTGGCCGGCGATCGCCCCTATCAATCGACCGCCGTTCCCTCTCCGGAGGCGTCGGTTCTTCCTCCGAACGAACGGCGCCGCAGCAGCGACTCCGTCCGATGGGCCGTCCAGGTCGCGCAGGAGGCGATCGAACAATCGGGGCTGGACCCTCGCGACGTCCCGACCGTCTTCGCGTCATCCGGAGGGGAGATGTCGGTCTTCGATCAACTGTGCCGCGCGTTGGCGACGGAGGAGCGACGGGTCTCGCCCACCCTGTTTCATCAATCCGTGCATAATACGGCCGCCGGCTATTGGGGAATCGCCACGACCGGCCAACAGTCCTCGACGGCACTCTCATGCTACGACGATTCGTTCGCCGCGGGGTTAGTGGAAGCGGTCGCGATGGTGCGGGAGGAGCAACGGCCGGTCTTGTTGGTGACTTATGATTTGGCCGTGCCGGCTCCATTGGACGAAGCCAGGCCCATCACGGAGGGATTCGCCGCGGCGTTCGTGCTGGCCCCTCCCGCCCGCGATTCGACTGTCATCCTGCGATTGCGGCTGGAACAGGCGCCCGCCGGCGGATCCGCGTGTCTTCCCGAGTGTCTTGCCGATGAAGCCTTGGAGCGGCTTCGGCTGAATAATCCCGCGGCTCGATCGCTGCCCCTCCTCTGCGCCGTCGCGGCCGCCGTTCCGCGGACCGTCGAGCTGGCTTGGCTTGAGAACCAACGGCTTCAACTGATCATCGAGCCCTGCCGATGCTGAACAACGACGAACTCGGCGGATTGCTGCCGCACGGGGGAGCGATGCGGCTTCTCGATAGTGTGGAGTCGTGGGACCACGGGTCGATCCGCTGTCTTGCACGGTCGCATCGTGATCCGGCGAATCCCCTCCGGTCCGGTGGCGAGCTTCATGTCGTCGCCGGGGTGGAATATGCGGCTCAGGCGGTCGGGGTTCACATGGGCCTTCTCGCCGGAAGACCCTTGGCAGGTCGGTCGATCGGCGTCGTCGGCGGATTGCGGGATGTGATATTCGAAACGGATCGTCTCGACGACTGTCTTGAAGATCTCATGATCGACGCAGTGCGTCTGTTCGGGGATGACCGGAGCGGCCTCTACCGGTTCGCTCTTTCGTCAGGCGGGCGGAAGGTGCTGAGTGGGCGGCTCTCGATTTTCTTGGAATCGGAACCGGCGTGATGGGCGTGCGTGCGTTAATCACGGGGGCGAGCGGGACGCTCGGATCAGCCATCGCCGAACGGCTGGCCGCGGACGGGCATTCCGTCATCGTGCACGGATGCCGAAACCGTGAATCGGCCGAGGCGGTGACGCAAAGGATTCTCGCTATGGGCCGACAGGCCACGAGCGTGTATTTTGACGTGACCGATGCGCGAGCAACCAGAAGCGCGCTGGAATTGCTGTTGAACGAGGGGCCGATTCAGATCGTCGTCAACAATGCCGGACTGCACGACGATGCACCCATGGCCGGGATGACCGGCGAACAATGGACGAGAGTGATCGACCTCTCGCTCAACGGATTCTTTAACGTGACGCAGCCGTTGTTGCTGCCGATGATCGGGACTCGCTGGGGGCGGATTGTCTCCGTCTCGTCCGTGGCCGCTGTGATCGGCAATCGCGGCCAGACCAACTATGCCGCGGCCAAGGCCGGTTTGCATGGCGCGAGCAGGTCGTTGGCGAGGGAAGTGGCGTCGCGGGGGATCACCGTGAATGTCGTGGCACCGGGGCTGATCGAGTCTCCTTCCGTCAAGGCGTCGTTCGCCCGGCCGCAGATCGAAGCGCTGGTGCCGATGAAACGGGCGGGCACGCCGGAGGAAGTCGCCGCGCTGGTCTCGTTTCTCGTTTCGGATCAAGCGGGGTACATCACCGGTCAGGTGATCGGAATTAACGGCGGGATGGCGTAGGGGATGTCGAAGGTGACACGTGAGGCGTATTGGGTGGTTATTCCGGCCTTCAACGAGGCGGCGACGGTTCGCGAGGTGGCGCTGCGGGCGCGGCGTCAATGCCGCAACGTGATCGTGGTGGATGATGCGTCGTCCGATGGAACCGAACAAGCCCTGGCCGGTTTGGACGTCACGGTGCTGCGCAACGAGGCGAATCGCGGCAAAGCCGGCAGTCTCGTACGAGGCTTCGAGTATGCTTTGTCCCGAGGAGCGCTCGGAATTATCACGCTGGATGCGGACGGACAACATGCGCCGGAAGAGATTCCCGCATTCATCGAGCGGTCTCAGGACGATCCGAACATCTTTCTCATCGGCGCCCGGCGGCGGGACCACCGACGTGCGTCGTTCTGGCGCTACCTTGCCAACTGCATCGCCGACTTTTGGATCGGGTGGGCGTCCGGACAAGCGATCGAAGACAGTCAGTCGGGGTTTCGTCTGTATCCGGCCCTGTTGCTTCAAACGGTGAAGATCCCGCACGGACCGAGTCGAAGCTTCGTGTATGAGAGCGAAATCTTGATCGAAGCCGCCAGGAAAGGGACGGTGATTCAAGACCTGGCCGTCGGCGTGGGGCGCCGATCGATGTCGAGCCCCAGCCACTTTCGGCCGTTGCTGGACGTTGCGCGAATCACCAAAATGGTGGCATGGAAACTGGTCAGCCGAGGGATGTATCCGGTGGGATTGTATCGCCTATTGTGTCGGCGCTTCGGCGGGCGGCCGCCCGCCGTAATAACGATGGGCGGGCGGGCGGCCGTCACGTCGCTGCGGAAGTAGCATGCGAGACGAGGCGGGCGGTCAGACTCCCAACCCGGACAAGCGGCTCTTGATGGCTTTATCCAGGTTCTGAATCCATCCGCGATAGTTTTCGTGAATGGTCTGCTTTTCGGCGTCGTATTTCAAGTTCGTGCTGTCCTTGTAGATGATGCTGTAGGTTTTGGTCGTGTAGGGGATTTCGACGATCGCCGTGTGGCTTCTGATGTGAAGCGTACCGACGATTTGCCCTGGTTTGACGACCGCCATGGTCCACCCCAGCCCCGATCCGGCTTCGACGATGGCCTTTGTGATCTGATCCAGCGTCGCTTCTTTGCCGGTGGCGGTCGAGATCGGCGCGTCTTTGACGTTATAAATCTGCCCTCCGCCACGGCAACCGACGACCGCGATGAACATGATGCATAGCAAAACCGTGGTGGACCGTATCCGTTTCATTTCATGACCCTCCTTTTGTTAAACAGGATTGGATTGGCAGCCACGGCTTCCGGTACGATCGGACGATGGAAGCCGATTTGTCTGGGGATGGCGCTGAAGATCGTGTCCGAGACATAGCCGAGGTCGAGCACCGACTCGATGAAGGCGTCCACGAGGGAGAGATTGGCCGGGCTCATGCCCCGTTGATTCCATTTGGACATGTTCTTGGGGAATCGCTGGTCCTTGGCGTGGAGTACTTCGAACGGATGGCAGTAGAACACCAGGTGGGGCGACCGCCGGCAGATCCAACGGATCATGGACGTAAGCGCCGGCAGCCCCAGTACCCTCAGGGCGGCGAGGTTGATGGGGAAGAGGCAGGCCGAGGGAGGAATCTCCACGATGGCGTGTTGACCCCGTCTACCCAGATCTCGATCGGAAGGGCGATACGGCACGAGCGGAGCCCAAAAGTAATCGGTGTAGTGCACCCGTCCGAATCCCATGTCGAATCGCCTGGCGGGGACGGAGGAATCGAATCGATACCCTTCGTCGGCCAAGGCCCGAAAGGTCGCTTCGCCGATGCGAAGATTGGGCGCCCTGAAGACGATCGGGCGGACGCCGGACGCGCTTTCGACGGCGTCGGTCGCGAGGCGGATCCACTCTCGCTGTTGCTCGTAGCTTGCCAGCCGGAAATCTTCATCCTCTTCCAAGCTGCCGTGGGCCCAGCCATGAGTGCCCAATTCATGTCCGCGCCGATGACAATCCCGCACCAGGTCCGGCGATGATTCGGCGAATCGGCCGGCAAAAAAGATCGTCCCCGTGATCCGGTGCTTGTCGCAGAGGGTTAACAGTCGTTCCAGACCGGCTTGCGAGCCGGGCACCCAATCACAGTCGATCGTGAAGTGAAATCGCCGAACGGCGGTTTCATGGGTTTCTTGTCCGATGCATCGGAAGGAACCGGATTCCATGGCGCGTGATTACTCGGAAAAGATCAGGCCCTCGATTTCAACAAGCAATTCTTTTCGGCACAGATCGCCCCGCAGGAACAGAAGAGGCCGTGAGGACAGCGGCGACCGCTGAAGCGCGCCGCGAATGTCAGAGAGCGAGCCGGTGTCCCGCACATAGGCCTTGTACACCGCGCGGCTTGCTTTATCGAGAAAGTCGGTGTTGCCGATCGCTCCGGCCCGTTCGAGAACGGTCAGGATGTTGCGAACCGACTCGCGCGTCTGGTCGGCCGGTCGGCCGATGTGTTGACTGGCGTGTCCAACCACGCTGGCAGTGCCGGCGATGAAAAGAGCGGTGCCCTGTTCGGATTGGCACAAGGTCGCCCGCGCGAACGAGGGACTGCGCGGACCGTACTCCGAGGGGTACTCGTACGCGTTCATCTGTCTTGGGTTGCCGAGATGGACGCCCGGTTCGGTGCTTGCCAAGAACATGATCTGGAACGGACCGGATTGTGTCCCGACCGCCGTGGCGGCAGGCAGGGAGCAGGGGAAGCCGGGCAGCGATTTCGCCAGCGCCTGATGCCGGCCGACGCAGAACCGCCGGTACCGTTCCAGTCCGTCCTGGTCGTCATTGATGCAAGGAAAGTAGTTCCAGACGCGGCACAGGTGCGGATAGCCGGCATTATTGAGATGGCGGAGGATTTCCCGGTATGCATCGTCGGTCAGTGCATCCAAAGACTGATTCGGCGGCTCATCCAGGCTGAGGACCCCGATGAGCCACTCTCCGTTCATGGCTGTGGAGAGTCTTCCGTCGGTTGAAGTGTGAACCGGACGATCCGAGGTCCAAACCTCCATCAACGGGGAGCCGGCAATTTGAGGAAGATCGGGAGCGATGACAGGGCAGCGAACGTCGTAAGACAGAGGTTGCCCGAAAGAAACGATCGCCATCGGTGTCGGTGCCGACGCCGAATGAAGGAGGGACGACAACGTCTGCGGTTCGAGATATGAAACGTGTAAATGAGACGGTGTCCGTGGTATACCACGGCCGGAGGCGGGCGCTCGATGAGTCGATACCGATGTCATGTGAGTCGTTCCTCGATCGCGTTATGAGGGGGGGGAAACAGCATAGTCCTTCAGCGCGGTGACGATTTCCGGCACGCCTCGGAGTCGTCGTCGATGTGCGGCTTGATTGTCCCTGAAATTGAACAGGTAAACCAGATAGTAGGCCATTTTGAACAGGAACAGGGGAATTTGGGTCGGCGACTTCCCGAAGGCGTCTCCCGCTAGGATCGAGAGCACGGCCTCTTCCATCTTGAAAATCGACCCTTCCGACATGAACAAGGCGCGGAAGGCCGGTTGGGTGAAGTGATAAATGAACCAAGAATACGTGTTGACGCCGAGGCGGACGAGCCGCTCGAACTCCTTCACGCGATGGGGATAGTCGGGCGACTTCCGCAAGTAGGCGTCCACGACCTCGGCTCCCAGCGTGGCGCTGTTGAGCGCCAGGTGGACGCCACTGGAAAACACGGGATCGATGAAGGCGAAGGCGTCGCCCACCATCAGATAGCCGTCGCCTCTCATGGTCGTTCGCCGGTAGGAATAGTTGGCGGCGGCATAGGCCTGTCCCAGCAGTTTGGCGTTCGCCATCCGTTCAGCCACCGGTCGGCAGAGGGCGATCGTATCCCACAAGAATTGCTCCAACGGGACCTTTCGCGTGCTGATGTAGGAAGGCCAGCACACAGCGCCGACGCTGGTCGTGCCATCCTTAAATGGAATGATCCACCACCAGCCATGGTCAAACCACACGATGCTGATGTTGCCTTCGTCCCGTCCCGGTAGGCGGCGGACCCCCTCGAAATGGCCGAAAATCGCCGCGCTGTTGTGATGGGGATTGCGAGATTTGCCGCCGAGTTGGGCGGAAAGAAAGGTGTCGCGTCCGCTGGCGTCCACCACGAAGTCGGCTTCATAGGTGAACGATCGCCCCGTTTCATCTTGTGCGTGAATCAAATGAGTTGAGTTGGCACGAAACTCGACGTGCTTGGCTCGGACCCCTTCATGGAGATGAACTCCTTTGGCCACGGCGTTGTCGATCAAGATCTTGTCGAATTCCGCCCGCTTCACTTGGTAGGCAAACGGTTGCGAGCCGTCGAGCGCTTTGGAGAAATACAGAATGCGGGATCGGCCATGGTAGGGGGAGACGACTTCGGCTCCGTACTTGACGATCCCGATTTTTTCGATTTCCGACAACACGCCCAATCGTTTGAGCATCGGGAGCGAATGCGGGAGTAACGATTCGCCGATGTGGAAACGTGGGTGGCGGTCTTTTTCAAGGACGTGGACGTTCCAGCCCTTTTCCGCGAGCAGAGTGGAAACGGCCGCTCCGGCTGGACCGCCCCCTACGACCAGCACGTCGCATCTGGTTCGATCGTGACTCTGTTGATGTTGAATGGATGTGGCGGCCATGGGTCCCATCCTTTATGAAAGCGCGGCCAGTATACCGAAGAGCCGCGATCATGGCCAGTGCCGATGAGATTTCTTGCCCGGCTCCCCTTCCCCTTGAGAGGATTCCGCCGGTTCGTGCTATGCTTGGCGGAAAGGCACTCCGATTGCCATGGCGAGCTACCTCTCAAACATGATGCGATCGTCGCGATCGTTTTTGGTCCTTGGGCTGATGGTTTCTTGCTGGCTGGGCGGAACGGTCGCGGCCCCTTCTGCATCGGCCGAAGACCGGGCGGACAAGAGTCCTGGGGTGTTGGAGCGGATCGGCCATACCGCCGTAAAAGTCGGCAACAAGATCGAACAGGGCTTTACCAAGGCCGGCAGAAAATTGAAAGAAAAGAAGGTCGGAGAAAAGATCGAGCGGAAGTTGAAAAAAGCCGCCGATAAAACGGCCCAGGGGTTCAAAAAAGCCGGCGACAAGATCAATAAGAAACTGAACGACTGATCATCGCCCCCGTCCCTTTATTCCTGTCATATTGAAACTCAACCTGCCGAAACGAACCAAGGTCGGCGGGTCAGGCTCCTTATGGGCATCCTCGATCAATTCTTCGTGTACTATCCAAAGCCCTGGCAAGATCACGATTGGGTGAGGATCAGCGGGCTGCCGCTCGAAGACGTGTGGTTTCAGTCCGGCGACGGAGTGCGACTCTTCGGCTGGTACATCGAGTCGCGGGCGGATCGGCCGGTCATGCTTTGGTGTCACGGCAACGCGGGCAATATCATCCATCGACTGGATAACGTGGGCCATCTGTATCGTATGGGATTGTC
>JANDJJ010000039.1 GCA_024330945.1 Nitrospira sp.
GCATCTTGAGGAACGTAGTATCCGCGAAACTCTCCGTGCGAGAACGCGGCCTTCAACCGTTCCACCCATTGTTCCTTTTGACGTTCCGGCCGGCCGTGATGTTTCCCTTCGATTTCGAGTTGTGTCCAAATCGCCCATCCGATAAAGACCGCCCACGTCTCATTCAGCGCCTCCCAGGACTCCGATTCCGTCAAGTACCGGATTTCGGTTTCGTGCGGCCGTTGCGCGAGAGGCACGATCGCCACTGCACGATATCGGCACCCCTGCTGCCTCCGGGCAAAGTGCAATAATTCAGGCGTTCCGCCGGTCTCTCCTCGTTGCTCCTCAAGAATCGTCAAATAATCCATGTAGGCATGGAAGAGCTCGTGGTACAGCACCTGGAGTTCTTGATGCGCCATGGCGCGCAAGGGCTTCAGGACGGCGCCGGCCACGTTGAAGGACAGCGATCGGTTGAGCACCATCCGATGGTCGCCGGGATGGTATTCCGCCGCATAGGTTCGAAGATCGTCGAATTCGAACCGGATAAAATCCGCCGGCATCTGCTTGAGAAACTTGGTGGGAAGATGAAGGCGATCCGCCTCGACGATCAATCGGCTCCACATCGACTCGGAGACTGATCGGCTGTCACCGCCAGTGGAAACGGATCCTGCCCAAGAACCACCCGCCCCCCACCACCAGAAAACGGGCCCCAAAAGACCAAGCCCCGAGAGAACAAAGACCCGTGCGCTGAGCCGAAAGCGTGTTGACGACCGTGATACAGCGGACACGTGGCGACGGTCCTCCCCCATGCGGCCCGGCCGGCTCAATCCCAATACCGCGACGTCCTCCACTCCTCCTCTCGCTCTCCCTCTTCGACCAACGCCAGCACCTCAAGAAGCTCGGGCGGGACCGGATTGAGGAACCGAGAGGGTTTCGAGAGCACCATCCCGCTGGACTTGTCGTACACGTTGACCGGGTAGGTCAGGAACAAATGGCGTCTGGCCCGTGTCACGGCCACATAGAACAGCCGCCGTTCCTCTTCCAATTCTTCGTCAGTTAGAAACGAATAGGCCGAAGGAAACCGACCGTCCACCACCCAGATCACGAAGACCGCCTCCCATTCCAGCCCCTTGGCCGAATGGATCGTGGACAACACGAGCCGTTCGTCGTCGCGCTCCATGGCATCGACATCCACGACGCTCCCATCCGGCGGTTCCAAGGCCAGATCGGCCAAAAACTCATCGAGCTCGGCATAGTTCCCGGCAATCGTGTGGAGATGATCGAGATCCCGCATACGCTTGGGATAATCGTCATATTGCTCTTTGAGAAGGGGGAGATAATAGTCGTACACGTGGGCGATGGATTCCGCCGGCGACCGACGGCCGCTTCCCGTCAAACCATCCAACGTGTCGGCGAGAGTCGTGAGCGCGCGAGCGGAACGGCCGGCCCCGGCGCGCAACACATCGGAAGGCCGATCGGCTTTGGCAATCAACGACAACAGGTCTTGAGCCTTTTTCGGTCCGACGCCCTCCACCAGCATGAGCGCCCGGTGCCAACTGACCAGGTCGAGCGGATTGGCGGTCACCCGGACGTGCGCCAGCACGTCCTTGACGTGGGCCGTTTCGATGAACTTGACGCCCCCGCGTTTGATGAACGGCAGTCCGGCGCGGGAGAGCTCGATTTCCAAATCGAAAGAATGAAAGCTCGATCGAAACAGCACCGCCACCTCGCTCAACGGCACCCCTTCCTCTCGCAGTTCGAGAATTTTCTGCGCGATGAATCTCGACTGCGCGTTCTCGCCGGCCGCCTCCACCAGCACCGGCAACGGGCCGTCGAGTTTTCTCGTAAACAGACGCTTGGTGTATTTCTCCGCCGCCGCCTCGATGATGCTGTTCGCCAGATTCAGGATCGGCTGCGTGCTGCGATAATTTTCTTCCAGCTTGTACACCGCAGCGCCTGGAAAGAGATCCGGAAACTCCATGATGTTTCTGAACGTCGCGCCCCGGAACGCATAGATCGACTGCGAATCGTCCCCGACGACCATCACGTTGTTGTGCGTCGCGGCCAACCGACGGATCACGTCCGCTTGCAGCCGATTCGTATCCTGATATTCATCGACGAGAATATACCGGTACTGGCGCGAAATGGCCGTCCGAGCCGCCTCATCGGTCGCCAGCACCTGCCGCAACATTACCAGCAGATCGTCGTAGTCCAACAACTGTTTCTGCCGCTTCGCCGCCTGGTAGGCCCGGCGCAGTTTGGCCAAGTCCTCCAGATGGTCGGAGAAATGACTGAACTCTTCCAGCAGGACATCTTCCAGACTCGTCAGCGTATTTTCGCTCTTGCTGAACAGCTCCATGATGGTCCCCTTGCGGGGAAATCGTTTAGCCTTCTCGTTGAAGCCCAACTGCGTGCGGCACAGGCCGATCAAATCTTCCGCGTCACCGCGGTCCAGAATCGTGAACCCCGGTTCCACGCCGACCGAACGGCCGTACCGCCGCAGAAGAGTATTGGCGACGGAGTGGAACGTCCCGCCGCACACACGCTGCGTGCTGGCCCCGATCAACTCACCCGCACGCTCCAACATTTCCTGCGCCGACTTGCGCGTGAAGGTCAGCAAGAGAATATTCGACGGATCGACGCCGGAATCGATCAGATAGGCCACGCGATAGACCAACGTGCGCGTTTTGCCGCTCCCCGCGCCGGCGATCACCAGCGCCGGGCCCTCACCCGCCGTCACCGCCGCCAATTGCTGCGGATTGAGCGCCGCGGCGTAATCGATCATCAGACGCCGCGGCGGCGCCTGGTCGGCTGAGCGTTTCAACACATAGGGTTTGGCTTGTCGTTCCATCGGGACGAATGACGCGCGGCGAATGACTCGTCGGATGACCGATTCGGTCGGCGACTCGGTCGGTTAGAGAAGTTTGTGGTATAGCACAATCCCGCGTGCTTTTATACAGGGCGATCGACGCCCGTTCAAACCGGCAAACCGGCCGGCAAATCAGTCCGGCCGTCGATCGTCAGGCACGCACACCGGCCGCTTGCCCCGCCATTTCGTTCCGCCGTCATCGGCGTGAGTGTCATGATGAGCAGCTTGACCTCGTCAATTCCCCGGCCCGTTTCGTGATTGCAGGTCGTCAACGCCCGCCTCAACGCCATTTGTGCCTTCGACTTTGCGCCCCGCGCCGGCCTCCGATATAATCGCGTCATGATCTCGGAAAAAGAAATGTTATGACCGCCGCCGATTCTCCATACCGGGAATGTCTCCGCCAACTGGCCGAATTGATGCTCGCCGTGGCCGGCGAGTCGGTCACGATGATGAAGAAAACCGCGCCGGAACAGGCGCTGACGCTCAAGCGCAAAAATGAATGGGGTCTGTACCTGGAATTCCTCAAGATCCTGTTCAATCTGGCGGATCGGCTTACGGCGCTCCACATCCCGATCAAGGACCAAATGGACTTCATGAACAGCCTGGAAGACGCCGTCACCGGGCGGCTCAAGGACATGCTTGCGCCGGCGTTCGGCGACCGTACCGATCAGATGGAAATCGCCCTGACCATCGGCACAACCGTCGCCGAGAGCCGACGGACGTATGAGCCCTATACTTTCCTCGTCACGGAGGATTCCAAAACCAAGAACGACATGTTTCGCGACTTCGGCGAAAAGATCGCGGAAGCCCTCGGCGCCCCGGGCAACGCCAAACTCGGCTCGGCGGCGGCGCTCTGCGCCAGTGCCGTCATCCCGGCGATAGAGGCGATTCTGCGGGGGCAGACGCAGCCGACCTCTTCCTCTCCGGCCGCCGAACCATCCGATCAGCCGATGGATCGGCACGATCGGCCGGATCAGTCCGACCGGCAACGCGCCACCGGCCGGGACATCAAACTGATCAGCATGGTGTCCAGCATATCCCGCGACGTCGTCGAAACCCGTTGGGGGCTGCACCCTCGATTTCGGGAAGATCTGACCCCTGATGAACTCCGGCAACTCACCGCACTGTTGAACCAAGTCGCGAAAATCGTTGGCGAACGGTGCGCCGCCGTGGCATGCTCGGAACGATGGGCATCGACGCAACGAGCCGGCCACGCCTGACATCATTTCCCCATGCACGAGACACCGGCTTCGCCACCACACGAACGACTTGACCGTTAACCCGAAGGAGCCAGCGTGGAGACTTCAGCTTCAACCGACTGCTTCCCTGTCCGCCTGCCGCCGAACCTCAGCCGTCTGAACGAATTGGCGCAGAACCTCTGGTGGAGCTGGACCCTTGAGGCGCGCCAATTGTTCGAAACCATCGATCCGACCCTGTGGCTGTACACGCACCACAATCCCGTCAAACTGTTGGCCGAGGTGAAGCCGGACCGGTTGATCCAGTTAGCGGAAGACCCTTCGTTTCTCCGCCGTTATTCGGCGGTGTTCCGCCTGTTCGATGATTACCTAGCCGACAAGACGAGTTGGTGCGGCGTCCATCAGCCGGACATGACGAGTGCGACGATCGCCTATTTTTCCGCCGAATTCGGCCTCCATACGTCCGTTCCGATCTACAGCGGAGGTCTCGGCATCTTGGCCGGGGACCATTGCAAGGAAGCCAGCGACCTCGGCGTGCCGCTCGTCGGGGTGGGATTCATGTACCCGCAGGGATACTTCCGTCAGCGCCTCACCCCGGAGGGATGGCAAGAAGCGACCTATGCGCCCTTCGCGCGCGACGAATCGCCCGTTCACCCGGCTCGTACACCGTCCGGAGAGATCTGCCGCTTTACGGTCGAAATGGGAGAACGCCGCGTCACGTCCATGGTGTGGAGGCTGTTGGTCGGACGCCTGCCGCTTTTCCTGATCGATACGGACGTGCCGGACAACAGTCCCGAAGACCGCGCGCTGTCGGCGCGGCTGTACGGCGGCGATCAGGAAATACGACTGTGCCAGGAAATTCTCCTGGGCATCGGCGGCGTACGCATGCTCCGCGCCTTGGGGATGACGCCTTCGGTCTGGCATGCGAACGAAGGCCATTCCGCCTTTCTGATGCTGGAACTGTTGCGCGAATTCGTGCAAAGCGGTCTGTCTCACGAGGAGGCCAACGAGCTGGTCCGGCAACGTACCGTCTTCACGACCCATACGCCGGTGCCAGCCGGGCACGACGTCTTCCCCCATCATTTAATGGATCGCTATTTCGCGGGCTACTGGGAGCAACTCGGTCTCTCACGGCAAGAATTCCTACGACTCGGCGAAACCCCGGAATCGCGCGACCGAGGTTTCAACATGACCGCTTTGGCCATGCGCCTGTCGGCCCACGTCAACGGCGTCAGCCGAGAACACGGGCGCGTCACGCGGGAAATGTGGCGGCACTTCTGGCCGGGACTTCCGGCCGAGCACGTTCCCATCCGCAGCATCACCAACGGCATTCACGCTCCGACCTGGGTCGCCCCCGAGATGCACCGGTTATACGGCAAATGGCTCAGCCCGACCTGGACAACCGGTTGCGACGATCCGGCCATGTGGCAGCGGGTCATGGACGTTCCGGACCACGAATTGTGGACCGTCCGCCAAACCATGAAGCGAAAACTCATGAGCTTTATCCGCGAACGGGCCAGGGCCGGCTGGATCCAGGGTCACCTCGAGCCGTCACAGGTGCTGAGCCGCGGAACGCTGCTGGACCCGGAGGCGCTGACGATCGGCTTCGCCCGGCGGTTCGCGACCTATAAGCGGGCGACATTGATTTTTCAGGATCTGGACCGGCTAAAAAATCTGCTCCAGGATCGGTGGCGTCCGGTTCAATTGGTGTTCGCGGGCAAGGCGCACCCGGCCGACGAGCCGGGACGATATTTTATTCACGAAGTCCTGTCCTACTGCCACGACCATAAATTGGGCGGCCACATCGCGTTCCTCGAAGACTACGACATGCACATGGCAAAATTTCTGGTCCAGGGCGTGGACGTCTGGCTTAACACCCCCCGCTTTCCCCTGGAAGCCAGCGGCACCAGCGGGATGAAGGCCGCCTTAAACGGAGCCTTGAATCTGAGCGTGCTCGACGGCTGGTGGGCCGAGGGATACAACGGGGCCAACGGATGGGGTATCCAGCCATTGCCGGAAGATGAAACCACCACGGCTCAGGATCGCCATGACGCGGAACAGCTCTATCGCATTTTGGAGCAGGAAGTGGTTCCGCTTTTTTACCAGCGTGATCGCGACGGCATTCCTCGTGGTTGGATTCAGATGATCAAAGAATGTATCCGGACGATTCCTCCGCAATTTTGCACGACCCGCATGGTAAAAGACTACGTCGGAATGATGTACGCGCCGGCCACGCTCCGCGTGCCTTCGGCATGGTAACCGCGCACAGCGAGGGCCACCGTCGCCTGTCCGACAAGAAAAGAGCGGTCCGGCATCCGCTTCCCTCATGGGTCCGACTTTTCACCCTACTCTGGCTCACGGCCGTCGCTCCGGCGGCCGCCGCGACGCCTTCCACGATTGAGTCGACCGCCAAGGACCTCTACAAGGCAGGGGATTACGCCGCCGTGACGGCACTCTACCAAACTCAACCTCCCGGGACGGAACTCCCCAAAGAGTTTTTGCGCCTCTCGTACCTGAGCTATGTTCGTCTTGGACGCCCGAGCGACGCCTTGCCGATCTACGACCGGCTGGTCGGCCCCGGACAACCCCATGACGTTTCACTGCTCCGCCCCTTGGCGCTGGCGGTCGTCACCGGTCATGTGCGCGACCGAAAGGAACCCGTCCGCGTCGCGGCCTACACCGCCCTGGCAGAACTGGGGCTGCCGGAGACCGAGCCGATTTTGGAGGACGGGCTTCTTGATTCCTCCATCGCCGTGCGGGCGAGAGCGGTCGAAGCGATGGGAAAGGCCGACTTGGCCCGTCGATCTGGCGCGCCTCGGCGGGCGCTGGGAGATCCGGCGCCGACCGTCCGCATCGCCGCCATCAACGCGCTCGGCGAGGCCAAGGCCGAGGACGCAATTCCGAAACTCCTGGAAATCGCCCGCAAAGAAGAAGGGCCCGAATCGATCTTCGCCTACGCCGCGCTGTACCGCATGGGACGCACCGACAAACTGACCGACATCTCCGGCGCGGCCACCCTGCCGGACCCCGACCTTCGCATGGCGGCGATCGGCGTGCTCGGCCGTCTGAAACATCGTTCCAGCCTGGCGATCCTCAGCCGAGCCGTGTATGATCCTCTTCCGGCCGTGCGGGCCTTTGCCGCCGGAGCGCTGGGAGAGTTCGGCTCTTCGGATGGAGTCGCTCCCCTCCTCCACGCCATAGGAGACGAGATCGCCATGGTCCGTGGGATTGCCGCCGCAAGTTTGGGAAAAGTGGGCGGTCAAGACAACCGTCCCGTGCTCCAAGCCTTGACGAGGGACGCCAATTGGCAGGTTCGCGTCGGCGCCGTGGAAGGGCTCCTTCGCCTGGGAGACGCCTCGGCGATTCCGCTTGCAACAGACCTGGCTCGACACGCGGACCCTTCCGTGCGGGGCGCCGCGGCTCAGGCCCTGAGCCTCACGTCAGACAAACGTGCCGTCGAGACGCTTGAGACCCTCCTCCAAGACCGGCAACCGTTTCCACGGCTGATGGCGGCCAAGGCGCTGGGAAACGTTTCGACCGCGACCCTGCCGGCCCTGCTCAAAGCCCTGCGGGACTCCGATGAAACGGTTCGTATCGCCGCCGCGGCAAGCCTTCTCCGGCAGTTGAACCGAACACCCTCCCAGGGCCGGCGATAAGGATCGCGCGGTATGTTCAAATTTTTGATTCTGTTGTTTCTCCTTGCCGCGTCATTCGGCGCGGGTTATTACGTGGGGCAGCGCCCCGTCGGTACGCTTGAGAAAACGGTGTCGGATCTTTCGAAACGGTTGGCGGCTTCCGAGAAGGTGGTCGGAGAAGTCCGGCAATCGGTCAAGAACCTGTCACAAAGCGCGTTGGACGCCGCGCGAAGCATTGAACGCGACCATCGCCGCCGACAGGGATTGGCGGACGCTCAATCGCAGTTGGCCCAGGCCAAAACCGATGTTATCGATCGGAACTACGGCGACGCCGCCGGGAAATTGGCCGAAGCCGTCAAGGCCGTGGAACAATCCTCCCGAGCAAGCCGGGACTCCGCCGAAGTCAATGCTCTGCTTGACCTTGCCACCTCGCTCAGAGAGGCGCATCTCGAATTGGCCAGGGGAAAATCGGTGCCGTTGAAGAAGTTCGACGACTGGCAGCGGAGCGTAGAGCAGTTGCTCAACAAAACGTAGCGTCGTGCACGTTTTTCGATCAGGCGGTGCCGGACGGAGAAACAGGCTGTCTCTTCCACTTGGCCAGAATCCGCTCCACCCTCATCCGCACCACCATGTCGGAGTCCTTGAGCAAGGGTTTGATGGCCTCTCGTCCCCGTTCGTCGCCGATGGATTCCAACGCGGCGGCGGCGGTCAAGCGGATAAACCAATCGGGATCCTTGGTCATGTCGATCAGCGGATCGATCGCCGCCGCGCTCTTGATGCGGCCCAGAGCCAGCACCGCGCTCTTGCGGACGTTTTCATCCTTGTCGCGCAGCGCTCCGATCAGTCTCGCAACGGCCGGTTCCCCGAGTTCCACCAACGCCTGAATCGCGTCGTCCTTGAACTCGTCGCTTCGGAGCTGGAGCATCAAGGGATCAAGAACCCGTTCGTCTCGGATCTTGCCGAGCGCCAGGATGGCGTATTTGCGGATGTCCCAATCCCGCAATAGTTTGATGAGCAATTCGACGGCCGGAGAGCCGACCTGCGCGATCGCCTCGACGGCGGCTTCCCGCACTTGCCAATCGCCATCGCGCAACGCCTTGGCCAACGGCTCGACGCAACGCTCGTCGCCCATTTCGCCGAGGGTGACCACCGCCTCGCGGCGCACCACCCAGTCCGGATCGCCGAGCAGGTCGATCTGGATGTCGATTTCGTCCTTGACCCGCTCTTCTTCGAGCCCCGCGACGTCTTCCGCGCCGACGACGTCTTCGCCGACGCGCGGCTCCCGCAAATCCGGAGGATCAACCGGATCAACCGACGGTCCGTCATTTTCTTCTTCACCGACCGAAAAGTCGGAAGCGGCCCTGTGATCGGGCACGTCGGCAGGCTCATCTGCAGGATGGTTCGTGCGATTCTGTTCCATTGTCTTCGTTGGGCGTCTCTCTTGCGCGTCTCCGTCGTGTTCCCACGACTGATCGACGCAATGATCGATCGCTCGATTCCTAGGCCGAAGCGGACGCCTCGGTCCCCTGACGGCCCGCCGCCTGTCTTTTGCGTCTGGCAAGGACGCGCCGTTTGCGCTGCACCCGTTTGAGGCGCTTCCTGAGCGACCTGAAGGCCGCGACTCCATCCGGGCCGACGCCGGCGGCGCGTTTTTCCGCGATTTTCTTCTTAAGCCGGACCTCTTCCGTGGCCGGTGAGGCTTTCTTGTTCATCCCGCCAACTCCTTTTTATTCGCCATGCCGCTTTCCTCCGCATGGTCCACTCACCCTGAGCAGAGACGGGTCAGTCTAGAAGAGAGACTTCCCGCTGTCAACCTGCCGGACGATCTCTCGGCGATCCATCTACACACAATAACGCTACACACAATAACGACGCACAATAACCGCACGGCAATGGCGTCACAGCAACAGCGTCGTCGCGGTTCGGTAAGCAAGGTCGGCGGCCCCTCCCCATGCTCCCTCGGTCCACCGGCGTTGCACGAGCAGATCATGGGGAGGAAAGGGGTGGAGCGGGGCATCCTGAGAACGACTTCGCCGTACAACCGGCATCGATTCGACCGTGCGAAGCGGCTCGTCTGACCTGGAAGGGCGGAGAAGGGGCGGCACGCGCCACGCTCGCTCCTCGGCGTCGAGCACGAAGTCCGGCCTGCGATCGCCGACGATCTCAAGCTGGATGACGGAGAGCCCCGCTTCAACCATTCCAAGCTGAACGGCCGCCGCATAGGAGAGATCCAAAATCCTGCCGTTCACATAGGGCCCCCGATCCGTAATCCGCACCCGCGCATGTTTCCCGTTGGCCAGATTGACGACCCGAACCATGCTCCCCAACGGCAGTGTCCGATGGGCTGCGGTGAAGGCGCCCATATCGAACCGTTCCCCGCTCGCCGTGACTTTCCCGTGAAACCGCGCTCCATACCAAGACGCCACGCCTCGCTCCTTGATCCCGACGTCCAGCAAGCTCTCGCCGGTCGGCAGCCAGGAGCAGGCGCTCAGCAGGAGGGAAGAAAGAGCCCCGAGCACCAGAATCGTTTGAATCAGTGACCGCCTCATGAATCTCGTTTGCGTCCTCATACACATCAGAAACATCGCGCCTCCATTGATGAGCACGAACTCGCCCCCTGTTCGAAACGGACGACGCGCCCGACCGCTCCTCTTCGCATGCCCCTTGTGTCGCACACAAGCACACAACCGTTCGGAGACCAGACTCGATCGATCAACCTGTCCGGGGATGCTGCGAAGGAAGGACGTGCGGCGTTAGTAATAAAAAGAAACAGGGGGCGAAGTCAACTCCCGCTTCAGCGGTTCATCAGGGATCCGCCGCCGAACGAACGTGTCGCGCTCGACGATGATCGGTCACGATTCCCTCACGATATTGACTGCCCACGGGAGACTGAGTAAGATCCCTTCGACCGGTGTGAATCTCGTATTCAGTGTGTATCGAACGCTGCAAGATCGTTATCCTCCGCCCTTGATCACCCCGACATTGCACCGATGATCGACGTTCAGAACATTACGAAACGGTACGGGCATCATACAGCCATCGACCGCGTCACATTTTCAGTGGCCAAAGGAGAGGTCCTCGCGTTCTTGGGCCCCAACGGGGCCGGCAAAACGACCACGATGAGGATCCTGACCTGTTTCATGCCCCCGACGGAGGGAACCGCGCGCGTCGCAGGGTTTGATTGCCTCAATGAACCGATGGAAGTGAAGCGCCGCCTCGGCTATCTGCCGGAAACTCCTCCGGTGTATCAGGAACTGACGGTGACGGAATATCTCACCTTCGTCGGGCGGCTGCGAGGCTTGATGGGACAAACCTTGACCTCGGCGCTCGACCGCTCCGTCGAGCGGCTTCAGTTGGGGTCGGTCCGCCACCGGTTGATCGCCAACTTATCCCGCGGCTATCGGCAACGAGTGGGACTGGCCCAAGCCCTCTTGCACGACCCGCCGGTGCTGATCCTGGACGAACCGACCGTGGGGCTCGACCCGAAACAAATCATCGAAATCCGGGAATTGATCAAGAGCCTGGTGGGGTCTCACTCCGTGATTTTGAGCACCCACATCCTGCCGGAGGCTACCGCGGTCTGCCAGCGGGTCGTCATCATCAACGGAGGGCGCATCGTCGCGGAAGACACGCCCGAGCAATTGTCTGCCAGGCTGCGTCAATCGGAAAAGATCTCGGTGATCATCAAGACTCCTCCGGCGGATTGCGAGGAACGCCTGCGCGCGATGCCGGGGGTTTTGAATGTGTTTCCTGGCCAAGGGGCCGGAAATTTCCTCGTCGAGTGCGCGCTCGGGCAGGATCTGCGCGATGAACTCGCCCGTTTCATCGTCTCCCGTGGGTGGGGATTACTGGAGCTGAGAACCGTCTCGATGACGCTCGAAGACGTCTTTCTCCGCCTCACCCGCCATGAGGAAGGCCTGTCGCAGCCTCCCGAACCGGCGGCCGTCGTCGCGGCCGGCCCCGAACCTTCCACGCGGGAGGCCGCCCCATGACGCCCGTGCAAGCCGTCCTCGCCAAGGAACTGCGCGGCTATTTCGTCTCGCCGATCGTATACGTGGTCGGCTCGGTGTTTTTGTTCATCTTCGGATTTCTGGCCTACATTTACGTCAAGTTCACCGGCGCACAGGCCATTCAACTGATGCAGTTGCAAGGCGGCATGGCTCAGATCAACCTGAACGACCTGGTCTTTCGCAATCTCTTCGCCAGCATGCGGTTCGTCCTCTTGATCGTTCTTCCCATTCTGACCATGAGATTGTTCGCGGAGGAACGGAAGCTTCGCACCTTTGAGTTTTTGCTGACCTCGCCCATCGGCATCCATGAAATCGTGGCGGGCAAATTTCTGAGCGTGTTGTTGATTTACTTAGGTTTGTTGGGGCTCACGGGGCTGGTTCCGACCGTCCTGATGCTGTTCAGCGACTTCGACTGGAATCCGGTGCTCACCGGCTATCTGGGCATGGTCCTGTTGGGCGCCCTGTTTTTATCCGTCGGGCTCTTCGCGTCGGCGCTGACCGAAAACCAGATCGTCGCCGCCTTCGTCGGGTTCGGCACTCTGCTGACCTTCTGGCTCATTTCGGGATTAGGCGCCCTGCTCGGCGATACGACGGCAGGCCGTGTCGTCTCCTATCTCTCCTTCATGGAACACTACGACCGCCTGGTCCGAGGCCTGATCGACACGGCCGATCTTGTGTACTTCGGGAGCGGGCTGGCGCTCATGCTGTTTCTGACCTATCGGGTTGTGGAATCCGCGCGCTGGAAATGAGCTGGAAATCGCTTCCTCTCGGACTGATCGGATTGATCCTGGCCGTCGGCGGCGCCGTCGCCTACAGTCTGAGACCGGACTGGCTCTGGCCCGTTACTGTCGCCGAACTGCTTGCGCTGAGCTGCCTGCTGATGTTTTTCTCGCTGCATTTCGAGACAGTGAAAGCCTTGTCCGGCCGTCGCTCAACCAAGATGGGCCTGCACAGTGTGCTGACCATTCTGCTGCTCGCGGCCATTCTGGCCATCGTGAATTTCCTGGCGTCCCGCCATTCCGTTCGCTGGGACCTCTCCGAGAACCAAAGCTTCACGCTGGCTCCCCAGACCTATCGCGTGCTTCGCGCGCTGCAACAGGATGTAAAGATCACGGTCTTCACCCGAGAAAACGATCCGGGGTACCAAGCCTATAAAGACCGGCTGGAGAGTTATCGACAAGCGTCGCCCAAACTCGCGGTGGAATTCGTCGATCCCGAAAAACAACCGAAGCTCGCGCAGGACTACGGAGTGTTTCGGAGCGACACCGCGATTTTCGAGAGCGGCGGGCGGACCATCCGGGTGACCTCGCCCTCGGAAGTCGAATTGACCGGAGCCTTGCTGCGCATTTCCAAAGACACCAAAAAACGCATCGTCTTCGTCGAAGGGCACGGCGAACGCAACGTGGAAGATCGGGAACGCAACGGCCTGTCGATCGCCAAAGAAGCCTTGACCAGACAGGGCTATGAGGTCGGCACCGTTTCCCTCTTCCAGGAAACCGCCGTGCCCAAAGACATCACCGTGTTGGTGCTGGCCGGTCCTCGCCGTCAGGTGACAACCCATGAGCAGAATCTCATTCGTGATTATGTCGAGCATGGAGGGCGGTTGTTGGTCTTGGTCGATCCGGGCACGCAGACAGGGCTTGATTCTCTCCTCGCCCCGTGGGGGCTGGGTCTGGGGCCCGGTGTGCTCGTCGATCTCCAGGACCGGCTCGCCGCGGGCGACCTGACGGCGCTCTTGGTCCGCACGTTTACCGAGCACGAGATCACCCAGGATCTGACCTCGGCGGTCTTGTTTCCCTTGTCGCAGCACGTCACCTTTGACGAGCAGGCGGGGAAAGACTGGGAGGCCGTTCCGCTCGCCCGCACGTCGACCAACAGTTGGGCCGAAACCAACATGCAAGGCCGCGTCGTAAGCTTGAACGAAAAGGAGGACGTGAGGGGCCCCCTGCCCCTGGCCATGGCGCTGTCGCCCAAAACGGAACCGAAAGAGGGCGAACCGCGTCCGGCCGTCGTCGTGATCGGCAACTCGGCCTTCGCCACCAACGCCTTTTTCAACTTTCCCGGCAACAGCGATTTTTTTCTCCACACCGTGGGCTGGCTCGCCGAAGAGCGGGACTTACTGTCGATCGCGCCGAAAGAGCCGGCGTTGCGGCCGTTTGTGCCCAATCCGTTGCAGGAGCGGGCGTTGCTCTACGTGCAGGTGGTCTTCCTCCCGCTCACGGTGCTGCTCGCCGGCGTCATGGTCTGGAGAAAGCGCAGACGCCTGTAACCGATATGAGAAAAGAGATGACCGACACGTTCGTCATACGGGAAGACGGACGGCGGCCTGCGTTCGATTCACGTTTGCCATCGTGTAGATCGCGGTCGATGCATGACGGTTGACGTTCCACGTTTCACACCCACGCGACATTGCCTCTGACGATGCGGTACTGGTCCACCTTGCTCATGGCGGCCATTTTGGTTGGATTGGCGGCCTATCTCTATCTTGTGGAATTTCCCGCCCAGCACCGGGAGCACGAACAGCAGACTCAGGCCAAACAACTATTGCCGTTTGCCGAGTCGGCCATCACCGGGATCGCCATCACGACCGCGCAGGGCCCCGTTCAACTCTCCAAGGCCGAGAGGGGCGAGTGGGTCATCACGACGCCGTTGCAAACCGACGCCGACTCTCGCGAGGTCGAGACTCTCCTCCGGGCGCTCGTGAGCGGCACCGTCAGCCGAACGGTCGCCGATCGGTCCGCCCCTCTTGCCCCATTTGGATTGGAACAGCCGATCACGACCGTGACCGTCACCGCGGGTTCACAACGGGAAACCTTGGCACTGGGCGACAGCGGCCCGCTGTCCAACACCCTGTACGTCTTGCGCGAGTCGGATGGACAGGTGCTGTTAACCGACCTGACCCCGAAGGATTTCATCAATAAATCACTCATGACGTTTCGTCGAAAAGAAATTCTCCGCTTCGCACAACACGAGATCGACCGCCTGCGCCTGACCTATCCTTCCACGGAAATCGTCCTGTACAACATGGCCGGAGGCAAACCCAAGCCGTCTTGGAAGATCCGCTACCCCATCGAAGCGGAAGCCGATCAAGTCGAGGTTCGTTCGCTGCTCTTCCGGCTGGAAGACCTCAAGGCGCTCGGCATCATCGACCCCGGTCCCGAGAGAGACGCCGTCGCCAAAACACTGACGGCGCCCAAAGTGAAGATCACGATCCACACAGCGACGGGGGATCAGACCGTGCGCCTCTATCAACCGGACCCGCAGAGCGGCGAAGCGATCGCGGAAACCGCTCCGGAAGCCCCCCTCTACCGCGTCAATCCGACGTTCATCAAAAGTTTCACCAAAGACCTCTTCGATCTTCAGGACAAACGGCTGCTCGGCGCGAATGTCGAAGACATCGCCATGCTCTCGGTCAAAGCCAGAGATCGGTCCTACGTCCTGATCAATCAACAGGGCGAATGGGTCCTGGAAGATCAACCGGAACGAAAACTTCGCCAGGAACTCGTCGATCTGTTCGTCAGTCGAGTCGTCAATTTGCCCGCGGAAGAGCGGGTCCTCAAGCAAGCGACGGCGCTCGCGCCCTACGGGCTGCTGGAACCCAGAGCGGAATTCATCGCCACCGGCAAAGACGGGCGGCTCGCCGGGAAACTGGCTCTGGGCAACCTGTCCGGCAATCTTGTGTATGCCACGGGTCACCGTTTGCCTGGCATCTACCAAGTCCGTCCGGACATCCTGACGCAAATTCCCTCCAAAGCCGAACTGCTCGGCGACTCACAGGAGACCGCACCTCGCTGATAGCACTCTTCTCCTTTGGGCAGGTTCAGACGAGTGCCAGCGCCAGCCACGGCACGTAGGTTACGAGCAACAAAACGATCACCATGGCGAGAAAAAACGGGAGGGTGTGCCGAAACACCTCGCCGAGCGGCACGCCGAACCGGTACGAGGCAAAAAACAAGTCGAGGCCAACCGGCGGCGTCACATACCCCAGTTGCATATTCAGCAAGAAGATCATGGCAAGATGCAGCGGATCGACGCCAAAGGCCTGGCTGATGGGCTGGATCAGCGGCACGACGATCGTGATGGCCGAGAAGATGTCCAACAGGCAGCCGACGATGATGAGAAAAAGGTTCAGCGCCATCAGAAAGACGAGCTTTGAATCGATGTGGCGTTGAAACCACTCCGCCGCCTTCATGGGCACCTCCGCATCGACAAGATAATTGGCGAGTCCCAACGCCACGCCGAGGATGGCGAAGACGCCGCCCAAAAGCGTCAGGCACTTGACCAAGACGGCGGGAACGTCTCGCAGAACGGTCAGTTCCCGATGGATGACCACCTCGACCACCAGGGTGTACACGGCCGTCATCGCCGCCGTCTCGATCAACGTGCCATAGCCGCCGAATAGACTGCCGAGCACCAGTACCGGGATCATGAGTTCCCATTTGGCTTCCCACGAGGCCGCCAGAGCCTCGCGCAGCGCGAAGGGAACCCGCGATTGGGGATTCCGCCACGCCTCACGGACTCCCAACACACTGACCGCGGTCACCAACAGAAGCCCGGGTAAGACACCCGCCTTGAACAGATCCAAGATGGACACGTGAGCCACGACACCGTACAGAATGACCGCAAGGCTCGGCGGAAACAGAAGCCCGATCGAACCGGTGCCGGTCAGCAATCCGATTCCAAAACCCTTGCGATACCCGCTGTCGACCAGGACAGGAAGCAACAGCCCCCCGACCGCGAGGATCGTGACCCCCGACGCTCCGGTGAACGTGGTCAGAAACGCGCAGAGCAACGTCACAACGACTGCCAGCCCGCCCGGCAACCAGCCGAACCATGCGCGAAAGATGCGAACCAGACGGCGACTGGCTCCCCCCTCCGCCAGGACGTAGCCGGCCAATGTGAAGAGGGGGATCGCCGGAATCGAGGGAGAGACCACGAGACGATAGGTTTCCACGGGGATGGCCGCGGCGGTCGTCCCTTCCGTCCGCAAAAGCAGCAGCGTCACCCCTCCGAGGATAATGAAAATGGGCGTCCCGATGACCGCCGCCAGCAACAACGCAAAAAGCCCGGCCCACAGGACCTCAGGCATACCCGCCGGCAGGAGCCAGCCGATACCCGCCGCTATGGGAATCCCGAGCAGGGCGATGAACCGCTCCCCGATCACCTCCGGCTTCATGACGAACCGAGCCGCCATCACGGCGAAACTCAGGGGCAGCACCGCTTCCGCCGCCCACGTCGGCAACCACTCGCCGACGATGACGGGCGATTGGAGATCGGCTCGCACGAACTCAAGGGACGCCCAGCTCAGGCTCGCCGCGACGGCCGCGGACACCAGGGCGGTGAACGCCGCGGCATAGACGCGAAGGGCCGGCGGAACGATCTCGCGGCCGAGGAGAAAGGTCAGGTGACCCTCGTCTCTCGCGGCCAGCATGGCGCCGAGGAACCCGACCCATAATGTGAGATTCTGAACGTAGCTCGCAGAAGCGGGAATTCCCGTATTCAGCCACAGCCGGAGCAAAATCTCGACGACGGGCAGACCGGCCATCAGGATCAACGCAAGCCCGGCCAGACTGTTCTCAAACCGGCGAGCCAGATTGCACAGGGGATCAAAGAACGTCATGCCGCCCCGCCGGAGGCTTGGCTCCGCCGCATCCATTCCGTTTCGGTGTAAGGGAACAAGGACGGCGCCGTGGGCATGGGAACATCTCCGGTCGATGCCATTACCGGACGGCGGTCGCAGCTCGGTACTCATCGCGAAGTCGTTCCACTTCGGCGACCAGATCAGGCGGGACATTGTGGCCCATGATGGTTGGGTAGTTGGCTCGGAACCGTTTGGTCCATTCGGCCAGCGCATCGGGCGGCACCGCATGGACGGTGAGTCCGTGGCGTTGCATGATCTGGACGGCCTCGCTACTGTGTTTCCTCATCTCCTGAAGAAACCGTGTTCCGGCTTCGCGCGAGGCTTGAATCAGACGCGCTCTCATGTCCGCGGGAATGGCCTGCCATTTTTTCTCCGCAATCACGAGGGCGCCGACCAGCGGAACCAGCCTGACGTCGGTCATTTCCTTGCTCAACGCGAACCATTGGAAGGACAGCGCGGCCAGCGGGGTCGTAAGATAGGCGTTGACCATGCCCGAATGGAGCGCGGAATGGAGTTCGTTCACGGCGAGCGGCACCGCGCGGTACCCCATATTCTTCCAGGCCTGCAAGTTGTCCTGATCGCCGGCCCAGACGAAGAGCCGGAGCGGTTTCAGATCCTCCGGATGCACCACGGGTTTTTGGGCGAACAGATAGACCCACCCGGCGTCTCCCCAGAGAAGCACCCGAAATCCCTTCGACGCATAGATCTGTTCCAACGTGGGAGCGATCCGTGTCCGCACGAAATCCCATTCGTCGTCATCGCGGAACATCACGGGCAATTGAATCGCCTTGGTTTCGGGAGCGATTTCATAGAGCCCTGATCCGGCCACGAGCGCGGCGTCGAGTTGGCCGATCCGCATCTTGCGGACCATGTCGGGATCATCCCCGGCCACACCATCGGCATAGATCCGCAAGTGAATGGACCCGTTGGAGATCTTGGCCCACCTGTCGCCCAAATCCCGAAGGATGTCGTAGTAGGGCGAATTCTTGGGCGCCAAGGTTCCTAATTTGATGGTCTCGGCCGAAGCCGTCCGGCACCCAAGAAGGATCGTCGCGGCGACGAAACCGGCAACCACGAGGTGCATCATGGAATCCTCTCCCCCTGATCTGCATCGATAAACAGTTCCGAGATCCGCGCCGACAGCCACCGGGCCCGCCGCCGGGCGACCATGTTGATCAACCGTTCGTTCGGTTGCCGATCCGGATCGACGGCCAAGGCTTTCGACAAGAGATCCTTGAATTCATCAAGATTTTGCTCTTTCACGGAGAGACCTTCCGCCAGGGCCAGGAACAAGGACGCGCGGGGAGCGTCCGTGAGAGCCAGCGCCCGGGAAAAATGCTCTCGCGCCGACGCGGCGCTCCCTCCAGGACGGCTCGCTTCGTAGGACACGAGAAATTCGTGCGCCGCGCCCGCTTCGTACCGTTCGTGCAACTCTACAACCCGGTGCACCAGAGCGCCGAAGAGCGGCGCGTCGGAGACCATGGCGAGATCGTCCGGCCCGGCGGAAAGGGCCCCTCCCCAAGACACACCGGCCCAATAGAGAAAGGGCACATCGTCTTTCGTCGTCTCGGCCAATGTGGAAAAGCGATCGCGCCGCAGTCCCTCTTCAAACTGAGGGTGAGCCAGATTCAATCCTCTGAGCGCATAATCA
>JANDJJ010000003.1 GCA_024330945.1 Nitrospira sp.
GTGGACGGTTTGTTCGCCCGACGACTTTGATCAGCTCGACGCATGGGCTACCGAGGACGTGACGCTGGTGCACGTCCGCGAACGGTGGCGTGGCGACTTCTTTCTGTTGGCCGGCGCCTACCAGACCGTCTATCGCAAGTATCAGGATATCGGCACCTACTGTTCCATCAGCCATCCGTGGCGGGTGCGTGAGCCGTTGCGCCTGCACGCGCGACGCGGCATGTTGTGGTTGGGGTTCCGCCATGCCCATTCCTTCGTTCGGATTCGGCTGCATACGCACGAGGTTATCCCGCCGGGGGAAACGCGGGGCGACGCCGAGCGGGCTCGATGGTTGGATGAGCGGCGCGCGGCGTTTTTGGAGGCCATCACGGCGCTGGAACTGCCCGTGGAAACGGCGGTTGACCGCGAGAAAGTCGTTCTGCGTCCGCACGACGCGTCCGTTCCGTTTTTTTGTTCCTGGCCCGATGCCTTCGGCCCTTGTCAGTTCGAATACAATACCGCCGACGCCTACGAATTTCTGGTTCCGGCGAGCAAGCTGGCGGAGACGTTCGCGCCGGAGCCCGCCGATGTGCGGGTCTATCTCACCGGTTTTTCGGAAGCTGCGCTCACGGAATTCCAGACCATCGAGGGCGGCGCCCGCTGCGCGTATCGGTGCTCGGTCCATTGCCCGCTGGACGAACTGCCCGACGTATTGCGCGCGATCGAACCGGACGGCCGCCTGTATGCCACGCTCTGCGAATTTCAAACTCAGGATGTCGCTCCGGACGGTGATGACGCGTCGGCGATCATCGGGGTCGTCGGCGCCGACGGCGGGTTTCGGATCGAAGCGCGATTGAACCGCGCTCCACTCAAGGAAGACGCTATGACTGACTGGCTGGAGCGGTTGATCGGCCATCCGATGGCCTATGCGCCGCTTCCGCCCTTCGTGTAAACGGTCGCTGAAGCTCACCCCCGTTCTCAGGTTCATATCACGCTCTCCTCCGACGAGGAAGACCGACACCCCTCGGAGCCTTGCTCGTTGGAAGCTTGCCGGGCGGCTTGCCGACGCGACCGCTCGATGCCGTTTTCGGAGAACCGTTTTCCCATTGAATAACTGATCCCGATTTCGCACAGTGGGCGCATGAATCCCTCGGCGAAGATGCAGGCCCTTCTCTCTAAGCCGTTCATGCCGGCGGTGTGTGTTCTGTCCGGTGTGCTCTATGATTCCCTGACGCTCACGCGGATCGATCGACTGCAAGATAACCTCGTGCTGCTTCTCTATCTCACGCTGCTGGGGACGCTGATCGTGCTGATCGGCCGGTTGGGCGTTGAGCCGGCTCCGGAGGGGGCGTCCTTGGCCGCGTTTTCTCCGACGATGCGGTGGCTTCTGAAGAGCCGGCCGTACTATCCGATGGCGAGCCAGTTTTTGTTGGGAGGGCTCTTCAGCGCCTATGCGATCTTCTACTCGCGCAGCGCGACGCTGACGAGCACCGCCGTCTTTTTCGCCCTGCTGGTCGCGCTCCTCGTCGGAAACGAATTTCTGCGGGACCGGCTCTCGAACCTTCGTCTGCTCGTGACCTTGTACGCCGTGGTCTGCTTCGCGTTTTTTACGTTCTTCCTGCCCGTCGTGACGGGCTCCATGAATACGGGCGTCTTTCTCCTCGGCGCCGCGCTGAGCGCCGCCGTCACGTTCCGGGTCGTGCAATTGATTTATCGCGACGATTCGGATCGACCCGGGCGGGAAGCCGTCGGCGTCATGGCGCCGGCTTGTGCCGTGATCGGGTTGCTGGTGGGCTTTTATTTCTTCAATTGGATTCCCCCCGTGCCGCTCTCGCTGAAGTTCGGGGGGATCTATCATGACGTGAAGAAAGTCGATGGCCGCTTCGAACTCGCGTTCGAGGGGCGTTGGTATCAATTCTGGAAACGATCCGACACCACCTTTCCCGCCGGCGAGCCGGTCTATTGCTTCACCGCCGTGTTCGCGCCGGTGGATCTCACAACCACGATCTATCACCATTGGTTCTACCGGGCGCGCTCCGACAAGCCGTTCATTCATGCCGATAAGATCCCGATCGTGGTCTCGGGAGGCCGCGAAGGCGGCTATCGGGCCTATACGTTCAAGCGGCGGCTCGATCCCGGAGACTGGCGCGTGGACGTGGAGACGGAAGACGGACGAATCATCGGTCGTATTCCTGTGACAGTGGTCGCATCGGCCGATGAGCAGCCTACCATTCGGACCGTTTTGTACTGATCACACGCGACTGAGCAAACGCATGGGTGCCGCCGCGCGACTTCTTGGGCCATGAGCGTCCGGAATTCGACTCGCGCGACCGATCGCCGAGGCGAGAGAGGGAGTTGCGGGAGCTTTGAAGAAGCGCCTATGATCCTGCGTCATGACGCCGCGCCGGCTTGCTCCCTGTCCCCCCAGCCCCAACTGTGTGTCCACGCAGGCGCGTGACGATCGCCATGCGATCGCCCCCTTTCGGTATCAAAAACCCAGGGCCGAGGCGAAAGAAGCGCTGAAAGAAATCATCCGCTCCTTGCCGCGCGCTCGCCTCGCGGAAGAAGACGAGGCCTATCTGCGCTACGAATTCACCAGCCTGATCTTTCGGTTCGTCGACGATGTGGAGTTTCTTTTCGACGACGACGCCAAGACCGTTCATTTTCGGTCCGCCTCGCGCACGGGGTACGGCGATTTCGGCGTGAATCGCCGCCGGATGGAAGAAATTCGCCGCTTGACGTCCGGGAAGCTCTAGACCGGTTCTCTTGCATGCCGGGCCGGTACAAGCAAGAGACGGGTCGGCAATGATCGGCTGCCGCCGCTGTTCGCGCGTCGCTCTCAGGGCTTGGGCGTCACGAGTTTGGGAGACAGGTTGATCGTGTGCTGAAAGATGCACTTCGGGCAGGTATAGTGAACGAACCGCTTGCCCCCGACCAGACGTTTTTTCATCGGCACTCCGCACCAGGTGCATCGTCGGTCTGGGAGATCAGTCTCGGCGGGCGTTTCCGGCGTTTCCATGGTCGCATTGTCTCCAAGGGCCGTGAATCTTGTCAACTGCGCCAGGCGGAGGAGAAAAAGCAAAATAATTCTTTGCTTCTCTCCTGGGCTTTTGCCGATTCGTGGTATAGTTGCCCACGGTGAGTGAACGTCTGAGTCAGGCGGCATGGACTTTTTAGAAAGGTGTACCTGTTATGCGCATCCCGTCAAGTTCCGAATCTGCGGTTGCATCGTCCGATGTTTCCTCTGGTGTTCCCAACGCCTCATCTGTTTCCATCCAAGACATGGTGGGAGAAGGCAAAGCTTGGGGGCTTTGTACGGCCGTCGATCTTCAGGACTGTCGACCCGACTTGATCCGTGACGCCGAGTATATCAAACGCTACGTCGTAGAGTTATGCGATCTTATCGGCATGAAACGTCACGGCGACTGCCAGGTCGTTGATTTCGGCGAGGGGCGGGTCGCCGGGTACTCCATGGTCCAGCTTATTTCCACGTCGTTGATCAGCGGCCATTTCGCCAACGATACCAACAACGCCTATCTCGACATTTTCAGTTGCAAAGGATACGATCCCGCGGTCGTCGAGTCCTTCTCCAAACAATTCTTCGGCGCCCGTCGCAGTTCGGCGACGGCGACGTTGCGGTACTGAGCCGTACTGCGAGTTGGCGCTGCGCTCACGCGGTGTACGAGGAATGCGCGGTCGCATCCTGCCCGTCGCTTCGCCGATTTCACCCGGGCCACACACCGGAGGATCTTATGACGGCCAAAGAAATCATCGACTCTCTTCCCTCGAAGCTTGACAAGGAGGCGGCGGAGGAACTCGAAGCCGTCTATCAATTCGATCTGACGGGGGCGCAGGGGGGGCGGTATCAGTTGCTCGTGCGCAATGGAACCTGCGAAGTGAAAGAGGGAAGTCACCCGGCTCCGCACGTCACGCTGTCGATGGACGCGGACGATTGCGTCAAATTGCTCAAGGGGCAGCTCAGCGGGATGGCCATCGCCATGTCGGGGAGGCTTCAGATCGACGGGGACATCGGACTGGCCATGCAGTTGAAGTCGTTGTTTCCGGAGATCGGGCGGTAGATCGGGCAATAGACCGCCTGTCCGGCGAACCGCTCCGACGGTGTTAAACGGGCGTCGAGGGGAACGCCTCGTCGTCCTCCGCCTTTCTGGGGAATCGTTCTTCCAAGATCACATACATCGTCGGGATGAGAAACAGCGTCAGAAGCGTGGAGACGCTCAATCCTCCCACGACCGCCCGGGCCAGCGGCGCGTTTGTTTCTCCTCCGGTTCCAAAGCCGATCGCCATGGGGAGCAGGCCGAATACCGTCGCCAGCGAGGTCATGAGGATCGGCCTCAGCCTCGTCCGAGCGGCCGCGGTCACCGCCTCCCGCAACGGTCGGCCTCTTCGCCGCAGCACGTTCGTGTAATCGACCAGCAGTACGCCATTGGAGACCACGATGCCGAGCATCATGATGACGCCCATCATGGAGGTCGTGGAAAGCGTGGTGTCCGTCAGGAACAATATCAGGATGACGCCGGGAAAGCCCATCGGCACCGAGAACATGATGATGAACGGATCGACGAGCGACTTAAACTGCGCGGCCATGACCATATAGACGAGCACGAGGGCCAAGACGCTTGCGAAGAGGAGGCCTCGAAAGGTCTCCCGTTGTTGCTCGATCTGACCGGCCAGTTTGACGCTGAACCCGGCCGGCAGGTGGAGCGAAGCAAACGCCGATTCCAGATCGGCGGCGATGTCTCCCAATGGTCTCGTCGTCGGATTCGCTGTGATGTGGACCACGCGCTGGAATGATTTGCGGTCGATCTTGATGGGGCCGGCGTTTAATCGAAGAGACGCCACGTTTTTCAACAGGACGGGCGGCCCTGATTTCGTGGACACGAGGATGTTCTCCAGATCGGTCAGATCGTTTCGATGTTCCTCGGCCAACCAGACGCTGATGAAGTATTCGTTTCCGTTGTGCGGGTCCGTATAGATGATGGGATCGGTTTGCCCGTTGCCGTTCAGGGAAAACAGCACGGTGTTGGCTACGTCGGCCTCGGTGACGCCGAGGAGCGCCGCCTTTTCACGATCGACGATCACGTTGACCTCCGGATAATTTTCCTCCCGGCTGGACTCGATGTCGGCCAGGCCCGGCGTCCGTTCCATGATCTCCTTGACGAGGCCGATCACGGTTCTTGCCTGCTCGACGTCGTATCCGTAGATCTCGACGTCCACGGCTTTCTGCGAACCGAAACTGGTCACCCGTTTGACGAGGCCGCCGGGATCAAAGTACATGGCGACACCAGGAAACAGAGTGGCGACCTTCGGGCGCACGTCGTTCATGATCTCTACTTGATTTCTGGTCCGTTTGTCCGGCGAGGACAAATAGACTTGGATCCATGATGTGTGGGGGCCGCTGTTGGGGTTGAAGAGAGATGCCCGTCCTTGTGTAAGGACACCTGTGCTGGACACGATCGTCTCCAACTCATGAGCAGGGATGTTTTCGCGGAGGACGTGCTCGACTTCCTCGACTTGCAGCGCCGTTTGTTCGACGCGCTGGCCGACGGGGGCTCGCAGCATGATGCGGAACTGGCTTTCATCCGACACCGGCAGAAATTCGGTCCCGATTCTCGGCAGCAGCGCAAGGGAGCCGGCGAAGATGCCCAATACGGTGGAGATGAAGAGCCGGCGGTGCCGCAAGACCCATTGCAACGATGCCTCGTAGCCTTCGTCGATGGCCGCGTAGCGGTCGCGGCTCCATTGCATGATCCGCGCAACCCACGTCGGCATATCGCGAAGCGCCTCTCCGTCGGGTTTGAGAAATTTGTAGCAGAGCACCGGCGTGACGGTGCGGGAAATGAAAAACGACGTGAACAGGGCGATCGCGATGGTAAGGGTGAGCGGAATCAGCAGAAGGCGGGTGATGCCCACGATGAAAAACACGGGTAGGAATACCACGACGGTTGTGGCGGTCGAGGCGAAGATCGGCATCGCCACTTCCCGGGCGGCGTCCAAGATGGCGTCCCGGCGCCGAGGCGCGGTGTTGAGGTGGCGCTGAATGTTTTCGAGTTCGACGATGGAGTCATCGACGAGGCGGCCGACTCCCAGCGCAAGGCCGCCCATCGTAAAGACGTTGAGCGTCTGCCCGCTCAAATCGAGCACGACGAGAGTGACCAGAATGGAAAGCGGGATGGAAACGGAAATGATCACTGTGCTGGTCAGGTTGCGAAGGAAAATCAAAATGACGGCCGCGGCCAACAGCGAACCGTGCAGCGCCTGCTCGATCAGATTGCGAATGGCTTGTCGGATATAAACGGATTGATCGAAGGAGATGCCGAGTTTCACGCCTGGTGGGATGCCGATCAATCTCGGCATCGCTTCTCGCAGCGAGTCGACCACTTGGACGGTGTTGGCCTGCGGTTGCTTGTTGACACGGAGGAAGACGGACCTGGCGCCGTCCGTTCGGACGATATTGGTTTGAATGTCGGCTGAGTCCGTCACCGTGCCCACGTCGCGGATACGGACCGGGTTCCCGCGCTCGTCGACTTTCACGATCACGTCTTGAATCGGCTCGACGGCCTTGAACTGCGAATTCGTGAATACGTTGTAGTCCAGATTGCCGGCTTTGATGTTGCCGGACGGCAGAATGACGTTGGCCGTCTTGACGGCGGCGACCACGTCGAGGATCGAAAGCCCGCGCGCGCCCAAGAGGGCCGGGTCGAGGTTGACGTTGATCTGACGGATTTTCCCTCCTTCCACCGTAGCCGCGGCGACGCCGGAGATCTGCTCGATCTGCGGGGCGACGGTGTTATAGGCCAGATCGTAGAGCGCGCGTTCGTCCAGGTCCTCGCCGGAAATCGTGACGAGCGAGACCGGGATGTTCGACACGTCGAACTTGACGATGAACGGCTGCAGAATGCCGGGCGGAAGACTGCTCAGAATCTGCGTGACGCGTTGCATGACTTCCATTTGCCCGACGTTGATGTCGGCGCCCCAGTTGAACCAGATTTGCACGGCGCCGAGCCCTTGCTTGGAGAAAGACTCGACGTGTTCGACGTTCGATGCCGAGCTCACGGCCTTTTCAATGGGATAGACGACGCTCTGCTCGATGTCGAGCGGGGGAGCGCCCTTGTAGACGACGCCGACGAACGCCACCGGCACTTGAATTTGTGGAAACAGATCGATCGGCAGCCGCTCAAGGGAGATGAGGCCGAGCACGACCATGGCGCATGACAGCATCAAGATGCCGATGCGGTTGCGCAACGCGAACAGGGTCAGCCACATGGCGGGATTCTACGGCGCGGAAACTCGGCCGCCGCTCCTTCGGGATGCTCGATCACTGTTCACCTTTGACCGGATTCAACGGTTGCGTCTGCACGGCGGCGCCGTCACGCACGAGGTCCTTGCCGGACACGATGACTTCCTCATCACCCACCAGACCGTCGGTGATTTCGACCCAGTTTCCGTTGCGGGCGCCGATCTCGACGGCTGTGCGCCTGGCCAGGCCGTCGCGCACGATGAAGACGTATTGCGCCTCTTCCACTCTGCTCACCGCGTCGATGGGAAGTTGGACGGCCATCCGATGAGTGCCGACGTGGACCTTGACCCGTGCGAACATACCGCCTTTCAGCCGGCGATCGGCATTGACTACGTCGATTTCCACCGGCATGGCGCGGGTGGCTCGATTGAGGGTCTGGGCGACGCGCGCCACCGTTCCTTCGAACGCCTCTTCCGGATAGGCTTCGGTCCGCAGCTCGGCCTTTTGCCCGACCCTGATCAGCGGCACTTCTTTTTCGACCACGTCGATCAGGACCCGCACCGTGTCGATGTCATGAAGACTCAAGATGCCGCGAGATAGGGTCGAGGTGCTGGCGGTGGTGCCGGTCACATAGGCGCCCTCGTCGAGGTTGCGCTCGGCGATATAGCCGGCGAAGGGGGCTCTGATGTACGAGTACGCCAAGTTGGTCTCCGCTTGGGCCAGGGCGACTTCCATTTGCTTGACCTGGGCTTGGAGGGACTCCAGCGCCGCCGCTGCGGCGTCAACGTTCACTTGTGCGGTATCGAGGTCCTGTTGCGAGACGAATTGGTCCTGGATCAGGGCTTTCATGCGATCGAGCGTGAGCGTCGCGTTGCGCAGCACCGCGCGCTGCTGTGCGACTTTGGCGTTTGCAGCGGCAAGATTGGCTTTGGCTTGATCGACGGCATGCCGATAATCGGTGTGGTCGATTTCGATCAGCAATTGGTGGCGTTTCACGAAATCGCCTTTATCCACGTGCAGTTTGGCGATGTATCCGTCCACGCGCGAAAAGACGTTGACGACCTGGTTGGGCAGGACGTCGGCCGTGTAGGAAAGGTAGACGTCGAGATCTGCTTTGATCGGGACCATCGTGCCCACCACAGGGCGGGAAGCCTTCCGCTGAGCGGGGTCGGCGCCGGTCCCCAGACGAAAGACGACCAAGCCGACTACGGCAATGAAGAGGATGGCGCCGAGCGCAATGATCGGATGTCGGAGGAGGCGGCTCATGAACGTCATCGGCCCATATCAAAGGGAAAAGAGAGGAGCCCGATGCGGGGAGCGACCCCATCCCCGCGCCCGGCTTCCGGCGGTGTCGGACAAAGGGAACTTGCAATGGGCGAAGGCGCTGATGACGAACATGGGTGAGTAGATAACTGCTGCCAGCATACCCTAGCACGCTCCCTTTGCGGGGAACAAGCGCCGGGAAGACGACGGAACGACGAGGGTGCGGAGGTGGGAACGATCAGGCGATTCTGAAGCGGCTCCAGTGATCGTCCATCGCCTCTTTGCCGATATTCCGCAGGACAAAGGAGAGGATCCGTTTTCGCTGTTCTCGGCTCAGGTGCAGGAAGCGGACGGAAAAATGGACGCCGGAGACCCAGACGACGTGAGCGGAGTAAATCCGAAGCGGAGGGTACCCGTCCGGGAGGGCGAGAGAGAGGGTCAAAAGGGTTCCGCGGGTGACCGGCCGGGCGCTGACGATTTTGAGCCCGGTGACGGAGATGTCTTTGGTCAGACCTTCGCCCTGATGGGGTTGGGAGGGAATCTCCCCCGTAAAAGAAACGGGGCATGTATAGGCGACCCGTTCCGCGTGGCGGCTGTCTTCACGCGCCCGCGTTCTGATCGTTTGTCCGTTCCGTGTTCGTTCCATAAACGGGGGGTGATACGAGGCTGTTGTAGCACACCGCGCCCGTTTCGCTAAGAAAAATGAGATTTGACGGAGACAGAGCAGGTGGCGCGGGAAAAAGAAGGAGATTCGCAGGGGGAACGGGACGATCTATCGGATTTTGGCCCAGGCTTTCTGATACTCCTCGAACGAATCGACTTCCGTCCATCCCTTGAAAATCGGGACGGCGTCGACCCGATGGCCGCGATCGATCAGTTCTTGAATCATGTCGGTGAACGAGGCCGTGGTCAGATCGGCGGCTTCGTGGAAGCCGATGGATCGGGCGGACTCTTGCGCCGACCGGTAACAGTCGCGAAGCGCTTGCGTCCCTTTTTCGGAAAACATGGCCATGCCGATGAATTCTCCGTGCGCCTCCTCCGAGGGCACGTGCCGACCGATCTTGACGACGCGATGCTCCCCTTCCGACATGATGAACCGAGAAAGATAGCTCTTGCCCGGCGGTTCGGCGAGGGAGACGAGGTCCGGATTCGGATGAGCGGCCTGAGTGTGGCGCTGATGCTGGTCGAACCAGGCCAAGTCCACCACGATGGAAATATCGGCGGGACTCTTCAGCAACTTCTCGAGAATGGCCGTGTCGAAGATGATGTCGCCGTAGAGGACGATGATCCGCCCCCTCAGCTCGTTTTCGGCGCAGAACAGAGAGAACAATTCGCCCGTCGTTTCGTACCGGTCGTTGTCGTAATAGCGGATATTGGGCAACGCGATGGCTTCTTTTTTGTATCCGCGCACGAGCGCGATGTCTTTGATGTTGCATTCGTTGAGCGCCGCCACCTGGCGGTCGAGAATCGTCTTGCCTTTGATGTCCAGCAAACACTTCGGCTTGTCTTCGATCAGCGGCAGCAACTGTTTTTCGAACCCCGCGGCGGCGATGATGGCGGTGATTTTTTCGCCGCCCACGGGCAGGAATTCCCGTTCATCCCGTTCCATTTGCGGGACTCCGACGATATCGTACACTTCCTGAAGCGGGACGATGATGTCGTTGGCGGCTCCGGGGCGGGTGTCTTGTTTGATGAGACGGAGCGCGTCCTGCATCGCGCGGATGGCGGCCCGCACCGGTTGGTTGGCGTAGATAATGATTTTGGCGCCCGCCTCCTCCATCTCCGCCGCGGTGGTCTGATCGAAGATCGTGGGCACGACGACCAGGGGCACGCGGCCGGACCAGGCCCGATAGACGGCTCGCAGTTCGTCGAACTTTTTGGATTTCGAGTGAATGAGCACCGCGTCGGCCCCCGCCTCGGCGTAGGCTTCCGCCCGCTTCAACGCCTCCGCCTGTCCCCACCCCGCGATCAACGCTTCCGTTCTCGCGATGATCACGAAGTCGGGAAATATCTGTGCCGCTTTCGCCGCCCTGATCTTGCTGCAATGCTCCTCGATGGGAATCAGCTCCCGGCGGACGCCCGCGTAGAAACTGCATCGTTTAGGGTAGACGTTGTCCTCGATGCAGATACCGGCGACGCCGGCCCGCTCGCGGTCGTTGACGGTGCGCATAACGTTCAGCGCGTTTCCATATCCAGTGTCGCAATCGGCGATGACGGGGATACTGACCGCCTCGACGATGTTGCGCTCAACGGCGAGCTGCTCGCTGGAATCGATGAAGCTGGCGTCCGGAATGCACTTCAGCGAGGCCGACACGGCGAACCCGCCGACCCAAACGCCGTCGAAGCCCGCGCGTTCAATGAGGCGGGCGCTCAGCGCGTCGTGAGCGCCGACGATTTTCAGGGCGCCGGGTCGTTTAAGGGCGGCTCGGAGCTTGGCGGCGTTGGTCATGGGCGCCATGATGCGAAAGCGGCAGGCGGGATGTCAATGAAAAGTTTGTGAGAACGGTGCCTCTCCTGCGTACGACGACTGGAAGCGAGGCGGGAAAAAGGCGGCGCTCTTAACTAGAGGAGCGAAAAATCGGGATCGGGGGGTAATGGACCAGTCTGGCTCGACGAAGCCGTTCATCAAAAGGGGGTACATCCAAAGGGGGGCACATCGCGTCGGCAGTTCGATCGCGACGCCTCCGGCACGCGAGGTGTCACTCCGCCGAGTCAGTCAGGTCATCGTTGAATCGCGGCGCAAGGGATCGGCTGTCGATAAAAATGAAGCCGCGCTCCGTGCTGGCTTGGTAGGTGAGCGTGATTTCCGTGTCCGATCCTCGCCACGTGTATTGTTGATTGAGTCCGCGCGTCATCTGTCCGGGGATCCGTTGGAGAGGACCGTGCCGGGTTTCTAGGAAATCCAGCACTTGCTTGTGGACCGACGCTCCCTGGTAGCGAATGGTCACCCGGGCGAATTGGTCGTCGAACGCCACGTACAGGATGCTCGTCATCTCGACGCCGGCGAACGTCGCCTCCCGATTTTTTGGCCGGTATTCCGTGATGTGGGCTCCGGATCGCAGCACTTCCAAGTCGTCCCGCGCCGCGAGCGGACTTCCCCACGGAATGTCGTGAAAGCCCTTGGGGTCGTTCAGCATCGGAACGGCCCACGATACGTTCGCGGGGAGGACCAGACACAGGAAAAGCGATAAAAGTCCGACACCCCGTGATGGCGGGGCGGCGTCATTCATGGCGTTCAAAACAAGGCCTGTAATAAAAATAACAAAAACAAAAAGAACGGCCCGCGCAGCGCGACGAAACGCTATCTACCATGGAAGAACGTCTCGCGCAACCGATCTCTTTTCGGTGTCGCGTTTCTTGAGAATGAAGAGGCGCTGGCCTATAATGCGCCACTTCTCCGGATGCTTCGGCCGGCGGCTTCCCGACGGGAAGCGGAAACAAGGTGTCAGACATGATCGACGGCGACGAGTTTGTTCAGTCTCTCCAGGCGATGGGAGTGAATTTTTTTACCGGGGTGCCCGATTCGATCCTGGGTGGCATCATCGCCGAGCTCATGAATCGCGGGTTGTACATTCCCGCGGTACGGGAGGACGAAGCGGTGGGTATGGCGGCCGGCGCCTACATGGCGGGCAAGATGCCGGCGGTGTTGATGCAGAATTCCGGGTTGGGAACGTCGCTCAATACGTTGATTTCACTCAACATGATTTATCGCCAGCCTTGCATTCTGATCGTGTCGTGGAGGGGCTATGGAGGAAAAGACGCGCCGGAGCATCTGATCATGGGCCAGGTCCTGCCGCAGTTTCTGGATACGATGACCATTCCGCATCGGACCTTGTCGGAAAAAACGGCGAAGGAAGACTTTGCCTGGGTGGCGGACATCTATCACAATAGACGGATTCCGGTGGCGCTCCTCATTACGAAGGGGGTCGTCAGGGGGCTTCATCCGTGAGCAACCTTGCCGTCAGCAGTCTTGGAGGGGAAAACGTTGTTCGTTGAAATCGCAAGCCACCGCGGCCTTACTCCCGCCGCCCGGCGTGAGAGAGGTTGCCTATGACGAAGGGATCGGAATGAAGCCGGAAGAAGGCACCTTGATCAGCCGTGCGCAGGCGATCGGGGCGTTGCTGGAACTGTTGACCGATCAGCCGGTCATCGTGTGCAACGGGTTTCCGTCGCGCGAGACGCAGAAAATCGCCGACCGCCCGACGCATTTTTACATGATCGGCTCGATGGGCAACGCCCCGGCCATCGCGCTGGGCGTTGCGTTGGCCAAGCCGGACAAGCAGGTCGTGACGTTCGACGGCGACGGCAACGTCCTCATGGGCATGGGGACCTTGGCGACGGTCGGAGCGCTGAAACCGAAAAATTTCATCCACGTGGTCTTTGACAACGAAGTGTACGGCACGACCGGCAATCAACCGACGATCTCCAACGTCGTGCCGTTGGAGAAAGTGGCGAAAGCCGCCGGCTACGTCAACGCCGTGCGGGTGCTCGATCGCGAGGATCTGGTCTATGAATTTCGGGAGTTGCTCAAAAAAGACGGCCCCAGCATGTTGCTGATCAAGGTCAACGAATTTCAGGAGGAGGCGGAGCGGATCGCGCTCGACCCTCCTGATCTGACGAAGCGGTTCATGAAAGCCATCGAATGAGTAAAAGGGAAGGTGCGAGAGACCGTACCGCCGAACGCGGGCGAGCGGTCGAGTCCTTCCCGCCGTAGGCTGCGAGGCGAGATGATCCTTCTCAATCCCGGACCGGTGAACGTCAGTGAGCGCGTGCGGCAGGCGTTGCTGCGCCCCGATATCTGTCACCGCGAGTCGGAATTCACGGAATTGTTGCACCGCATTCAAGCCAAGCTGCTCGCGGCGTTCGTGCCGGGGGCGGAGTCGGACTACGTGGCGGTGGTCGTCACCGGGTCCGGGACGGCCGCCGTCGAAGCCGCGTTGATGTCGTCGTTGCCTCACGGCCGCCGCATCCTCATCATCAACAACGGCGTCTATGGGGACCGTATGTCCCAGATCGTCGGACTTCATCGCTTGGGCGTGAGCGAGTTGAAGCATGACTGGACGGAGCGGCCGGATCCCGACAAATTGCTGCTGGCGCTGCGACAGCATCAGGAGGTCCATGCGGTCGCCATGGTCCATCACGAAACCACGACCGGCCTGATCAATCCGGTGCAGGAGATCGCCGAGATCGTCGATGGGCAGAACCGCGTCTTCGTGCTCGATGCCGTGAGCGCCTTGGCCGGAGAACCTCTCGATATCGCCAAGTCGCACATTTACATGGTGGTGGGCACGGCGGGGAAGTGCATTCAGGGATTCCCCGGCGTCTCGTTCGTGCTCGTGCGCAAGGGATTCGTCGAGCGGATGAGGTCGTATCCCAAGCGATCGTGGTATCTGCACCTGACACACTATATCGACGACGAAGGGCGGGGCACGATTCCGTTCACGCCGGCGGTCCAGGTGTACTATGCCTTCGATGAAGCCTTGAGCGAGCTGTTGGAAGAGGGGGTGGCCAATCGGATTCGACGCTACAAGAAAATGGCGGCGGTCGTTCGCGAACGCATGGCCAAGCTGGGCGTCAAAGCGGTGCTCCCTCACGACCGTCAATCGAACACAATCACGGCGTATTATTTGCCCGAAGGCTTGTCCTATCGAACGCTGCACGATCGACTCAAGGCCGAAGGCTACGTCATCTACGCCGGTCAGGGCAATTTGGAAAACAGGATTTTCCGCGTGGCCAACATGGGGGCGCTGACCGAAGCGCAGGTGACGGGATTTCTCGACGCCTTCGAGCGCGTGTGCGGAACCGTATGAAAGCGGTCATCCTCGCGGCCGGCGTCGGGAAGCGGCTGTGGCCGGTCACTCAGCATCGTCCCAAGTGCCTGATCGAAATCGGGGGGCGGCCGCTGCTCCATCGTTATCTGGAGACGTTGGTGTGGCTCGGCATCAAACGGGCCGCCATCGTGGTGGGATACAAGCAGGAGATGATCCGTCAGGCAGTGGAGCAGGATGTCTCGGGGGTCGCGGTAAATTTTCTGGTCAATGAGGAATTCCATCGGGGCAGCATTTCTTCGCTCTGGATCGCCCGCGCGGCGCTTGACGACGACGTAATCGTGATGGATGCCGACGTGCTCTTTCACCGCGATATTCTGAGGCGCCTCGTGGAGTCGCCCCACAAAAACGCCCTGCTGATGGACGAAACCGTCGTGCAGACGGGCGAAGAATGTATGGTGGCCGTGGCGGGCGGGCGTGTGATCGCTCTGTCGAAGCGGATGCCGGAGCGGTATGACTTTGCGGGGGAGGGCGTGGGATTTCTGCGGGTGCGGCACGCCGATACCCCTCATTTAATCGACTCGCTGCGGATGTTCGTCGATCAAGGGGCGTGGAACATGGAATATGAGGACGCGTTGCTCCCTTTTTTTCAAACGGTCTCGGTTGGCTATGAACGGATTGGCGGATTGCCGTGGACGGAGATCGATTTCCCTGACGATGTGAGAAAAGCCGAATTGGACGTATTGCCGAAATTGTGAGAGAGTCAACGAAGTCCATGCTGAGAGCAGGCATGCTGAGAGCAGGCATGCCGAGGGCAGGATTGAGTCGCACGGCGTTGAAATGAACGAGAGCCTTGTACGGAAGCGGGTTGGGATCCAAGGATTGACGACGGCGATTCTGTTACCGTCGGTCGACTTGTTCGGTGATTCGATCGGACGGCGGAGGGAAGGAGTCGGGCCGCTGACGAACGTGGTGGGAATCGGCCTGTTTCAGCGCGCGGTCCTTACGTTGCAGCGGGGGGGGATCCGCCAATTGATCGTGTTGACCGGTCCCGAGGAAGAACGGCTCAAACAATCCTTGTCGAGTGGGCCGCGGGTGACGATCCCTGTACGGTGGATGCCGGTCCGGGAATTTCCGCTTGACGATCCGAGGACGTGGGAGTTTTTGGGGGCTGAGGTGGGCGATTGCGCTCTTGTCTTGAGTGCAAACGCGGTCTTTTCGCGAGGTTTGATCGAGCATCTCAGGAAAGAGGCGCGAGACGGCGAGGCGATGGTCGTGGCGCAAGCGACGTCGCGATCGTCCACGGTGGCGGCCAAGGGAAGGGTCCGGCTAAAAACCTGCGCCGAGCGATTGACGTCGTTTGCTCCCGCACATTTTGATAATGCGGCCCCCCCGGCAGCCGAAATGGCGGTCTTGCCGGCCGGTCTAATGAGCGCCGCGCGGGATGCCGGCACGGAGAACGGTCGGCTGCCGATCCGCCGTTGGCTGGAACGGGCGGCGGTCGAGGGGCGCGTGCGTGTCGTAGAGACGGCCGAGACCCGCGGCATATGGTATCAGGAGGTCAGAACCCCCGATGATCTGCCGATCGCGGAAAAGAAGCTGTTCCGTTCCCTGAGAAGTGATACGGAGGGGTTCGTCGATCGGTATTTCAACCGCAAGGTTTCCCGTTGGTTCACGCGCCTGTTTCTCGCCGCGGGACTGTCCCCCAATGCCATTACGGTCGTGGCCTCTCTGATCGGCTTTACGGCCGCGGCGGGATTTTCCATGGGAACCTATGGGGCGGGAGTCGCCGCGGCGCTGGTGTTCCAGTTGGCGGCTGTCATTGATTGCTGCGACGGCGAAGTGGCGCGACTGACGTTTGCCGAATCGTCGTTCGGCGCCTGGCTGGACCTCTTTATGGACAATCTTGTGCACATGGCCATTTTTGCAGGCATCGCGATTGGCCTCTATACGGCACAGATGGGACAGCCGTGGGCGTGGGGCATGTTGGCGCTCGGCGCAACGGCCGTGCTGGGGAACGGGTTGTCGTTTTTACTGGTGGAGCGAGCGCAGAAAATCAAGGCTGCGAACCTGTGGAAGACGCCGTCGGATGCGGCATGGGCGGATTTCATGCTCAAAAACGTCGCCAGTCGGGATTTTTCGGTGACGCTCGTGCTGTTTGCGCTGTTCGCCAAGTTGGAATGGTTTCTTGGGTTTGCGGCGATCGGTTCCTTCCTCTTCGCCGGTGTCATGGTGTGGGTCGTTCGCCCGTCGGCCGTGACCTCGACCGACGTCTGAGGGTGAGCCGCGCGTGCTTCGCTACTTCTTACTGGCGCTCGGTCTTACCGTCCTCGGTTTTCTCATTTGGCACATCGGTCCCTTGAATATTTACGAGGCGGTTACCAAGCTCGGTCCCTCTGCCCTCGCGGTCATCCTCCTTCCCTCTTTCATTATGTACACGGTCGAGGCCTACGGATGGAGAGTCGTGCTGGGGCCGGCCGGGCAAGCGGTGCCGTTTTGGCGGCTGTTGGCGATCAGAACGGCCGGAGAAGTCGTGAACATGACGACGCCGACGGCCTATTTGGGCGGCGAGCCGATCAAGGCCTATCTCCTCAACAAATACAACGTGCCGGTGGCGGAGGGAGCCGCTTCCGTGGTGATCGCCAAGACGACCATGACGATCGCCGAGGTCTGCTACATTTTAACGGGCATCGCGCTTGGGTTCCTGCTGCTGGGCGCGGGAGATTCGGCCGGCTATACGGTGACGGCGGCGTTGCTGAGTGTTGGCGTGCTGATCTGTTCGATCGCCGGGTTCGTTTTCGTGCAGCGCCGCGGCCTCTTTGCGTCGATTTTGGGGGTCGCCAGAGCGTTGCGAGTGCGAAACGCGTTTCTGGAGTCGCAGGAAGAACACCTGCGCTCGATCGACCGGACCATTCTGCATTTCTACCGCCATCACCAACGGGTGTTCTATGTCTCGATCGGCGTGTATTTTTTCGGTTGGATGGCTGAATCGTTGGAAGTTCTGGTCATTCTGCACTATTTGGGCGGTCCGACTGCCATCTTGTCGGCGTTTTCCATCGGCGCGCTCGCCGTCTTCATCAAAGGTGGGTCTTTTTTTATCCCCGGAAGCTTGGGCGCCCAGGACGGAGGAAACGTGCTGTTGCTGAAGGCGTTCGGCTACAGTGAGGTGACCGGCTTGACCTTCGCGCTGTTGCGGCGATTCCGCGAGTTGGTTTGGATCGGCATCGGCCTGCTCTGCCTGGCGGTCATGGGAAAGAAAAAAGTCTACGGAGAAGAAGGGAACGTGGGGTTCCCCGGATAAACGTCCCTTGCGGCCGCGTCGACGTTCCTCTTGACTTTCAGAGCCAGGAAATTATCTGAGAGCCGTTGCTGATACTTGACCAGGTGGAGCGCGGAGCGCCCGACACCGGCGGAGTAGCGGCGGCATTGCAGTGTCTCCCCGTTTGGGCCGACTTCCCTCGTTTCCACCGATCAACCATGAAGGTTTTTGGAGAAAGGAGGAATCAAGATGAACGGCTATCTTCCAAGCGTGATTTCTTCTGTGCGAACCGATGAATTCGACCGACAGATCGATCAACTCTTCAACGAAGCGATGCGTGCGTTCGGCGCGTCCGACGGTCACGGTTTATGGGCTCCCGATTGCAACGTATGGGAGGACGACAACGGGTTTTCCATCCAGATGGCGTTGCCGGGGTGGGAGCCCAAAGACATTACGTTGGAAATGAACAACCAGGTTCTCACCATCAAAGGCGAGCGGAACGCGCAGCAGTCGGAGGGGCGGACGTATCACCTGCGCGAGATCGCGGAGGGGCGGTTCGCGCGGTTCTTCAAGCTGCCGGGTTTTGTCGATCAGGACAAGGCCTCCGCCACGTACAAACACGGTCTGTTGACCGTGACCTTCCCCAAAAAGGAAGAGGCGAAGCCTCGGCAGATTCTGATCCAAGGTTCGTAACGGCCCGATTGCTGACATGAATGTACGGGCCTCGCCGCGCGTTTCGCGCGGCGAGGTCCCGTGTGAACTGCGTTCGCCGGAAAAAAGAGTTTTGAAGGTAACCGGACGCGGTCAGGCACCAAAGAAAAGAAAACGGAGGGCACGGATGAGAGACGACGCATTGTGGCGGCGATGGCGAAAAGAGAACGGCGACAAAGAAGCGGAACAATCAGGACAGACCGGCGGGCGACGAGGCTCCGGCCCGTGGAGCAGAGTCGGCAGTCTGCGGGGGAAAGGGAGCGAACGCCACCGGCCTTCCACCGCGGAGTGTGCGGTAAAAAACGATTCGTCTTCATTAGTCGCTCGGCTTGTTTTAGGTCGGTAAATCGACTTCTCCTTTTGAGAAAGGAGGTGACCAGACAGGATGGATTGGAGCTCGGTTATTGATGCCGGACTGGTGGTCACGGGAGCGATCGCGGCGCTCGCGATGGGACTCTCGACCTTGTCCGTCGATCCCGGCGCCCCGTCCCTCTCCGAGTCGCCGGCGCGGGTCCAATCGCATCAGCAAGTGCATCAAATGGACCTCGAGTCGCTTCCCAACGCTGCATGAATCTCACGTGTCACCAGTCAGTCGATGCGCGGGGAGAGGATCGATCTCTCCCCGCGTCGTCTTTCCCGCACCGGCCGGCGTCTGACCCGTTCGACTTATGATAGGATGCCGCGCATGAACGCGGCGATGAATCTCCTCTGGGTCGTACTTGCGACCGTCGGCGCGGTGGCCTTGGCCTTTGTGACGGGAGTCGTCCGTCCGGATGAAAAGGTCAACGGCCTCTGGCTGGTCGTGGCCGCGGCCTGCATCTATGTTCTGGCCTATCGTTTTTATGGTCGTTGGCTGGCAAGCCGGGTCGTGGAGTTGAACGATCGGCACGTGACGCCGGCGGTGCGGCTGAACGACGGCGTCAATTTCCATCCCACCAACAAGGCGTTGCTCTTCGGTCATCACTTTGCGGCGATTGCGGGGGCAGGGCCGTTACTCGGTCCCGTGTTGGCGGCGCAATTCGGATTTCTGCCGGGGTTTCTGTGGCTCGTCATCGGCGCGGTGGTGGCTGGCGCAGTGCAGGACTTCATCATCCTGGTCGCGTCGATGCGGCGCAACGGGCGATCGCTGCCGGAAATCGCCCACGACGAGCTCGGCTCGGTCACTGGGACGGCGACGGCTGTGGCGGTGCTGTTTATCGTGGTGGTGGCGTTGGCCGGACTGGGGTTTGCCGTAGTGAACGCGCTCTACCACAATGCCTGGGGTACCTTCACGATCGCGATGACGATTCCCATCGGCCTCATGATGGGGTTCTATCTCCAGAAGTTCCGTCCCGGAGCGGTGGGGGAAGTCTCCGTGCTCGGCGTGCTGTTGCTGATCGCGGCGGTGTTGTTCGGTCGGGTCGTCGCCCAGTCCTCCTATGCCTGGCTGTTTGAGTTCGACAGACCGACGCTGGTGTGGTTGTTGGCCGGTTACGGTTTTCTGGCGTCGGTGTTGCCCGGCTGGATGTTGCTGGTTCCGCGCGGGTACCTCTCGACGTTCATGAAATTGGGCGTGGTCGTGCTGCTCGGTCTGGGGGTCATCCTCATGGCTCCGACCATCGAGATGCCGCGCGTGACTCGGTTTGCGGCGGGCGGCGGGCCGATTATTCCCGGGACGCTCTTTCCCTTTCTGTTTATCACGATCGCCTGCGGGGCGATTTCGGGGTTTCATTCGTTGGTGTCGTCGGGCACGACGCCCAAGATGATCGAGCGAGAATCGCAGGCGGTGGTGGGCTACGCCGCCATGCTCTTGGAAAGTTTCGTCGGCGTGATGGCGTTGATCGCGGCGTCGGTGTTGATCCCCGGAGACTATCTGGCGATCAACACGACGTTGAGCGACGAAGCCTTGGCCGCCCTGGGCTTCGCCCCCGCTCGGATCGCCGAGCTGTCGCAGTTGGTTGAAGTGGACGTGGCCGGCCGGCCGGGCGGCGCGGTGTCGTTGGCCGTCGGCATGGCGTCGATCTTCACCGCTTTGCCGGGGATGGCCGGGTTGATGGCCTATTGGTATCAATTCGCCCTGGTCTTCGAGGCCTTGTTCATCCTGACGACGATCGACACGGGAACCCGCGTGGCTCGCTATTTGATCCAGGAAATGACCGGGCGCGTCTACGCGCCGTGTCGCCGGATGAATTGGTGGCCCGGCGTGGTGATCAGCAGCGGGGTGGTGGTGGGGGCATGGGCCTACCTGATCGGGACGGGCAGTATCTCGACCATTTGGCCGATGTTCGGCGCGGCCAATCAATTGCTGGGCATGTTGGCCCTCTGTATCGGCACGACGGTGCTGATCAAGATGTGGAAGTCGTCGTATCTGTGGGTGACGGCGCTGCCCATGCTTTTTGTGGGGGCGATTACGTTGAGCGGGTCCTATGAGATGTTTTGGCTGTTCCTTGGGAAGGCGTCGGCCGCCGGGACGGGGCAGGCGTTTGCATTGTACCTGGATGCCGCGCTGGTGGGGGTGGTGGCGTTGTTGGGAGCGATCGTCTTGATCGATGGTCTGAAACAATGGTACGGCTATGTAATCTTGAAAAAGCCGTTCGTGTCGAGCGAGGTGATCATCATGGCAGGTGGAGGGTCAGCGGGGCGGACGAGGACGGCCGCGAGCGGGGACGATCATGATTCGACAGGGAGATTCAGGATGCCGCATGGATCAGGCTGTTGCTGAGCGGGCTTACCCGTTCTTCCGTCCGGGAGAGCGTCGCGCTCGTTCCGTCGATGTCCGTCCGCCTCTCGCGGTGTTCCTCGAAGAAACGAGTGTCAAGGGAGCCGCCTTGCCCGGATAAACGGAAGAGAGGAGGAGATCGTGGCGGAACAGTATTCATTCGACGTGGTGTCGGAAGTGAATATGCAGGAGCTGAAGAATGCGCTGGATCAGGCGAACAAGGAGATCAAGCAACGGTTCGACTTCAAGGACACAAAGACGGAGATCACCTTGAAGGAAAAAGAAAAGGAACTGGTCGTGGTGTCGGACGACGACTACAAACTGAAAGCGGTGCAGGATGTCATCAAGACCAAGTGCGTGAAGCGCGGCGTGTCGCTCAAAGCCTTCGACTATGGGACCGTGGAGCCGGCGCTGGGCGGGACGGTCCGGCAAACCGCGAAAATTCAAAGCGGACTGGCGACGGAAAAGGCGAAGGAGGTCGTCAAGGCGATCAAGGATTCAAAGTTGAAGGTGCAGGCGCAGATTCAAGGTGACCAGGTGCGGGTGTTGGGAAAGAGCAAGGACGAGTTGCAGGCGACCATCGCGTTTCTCAAGGGCAAAGATTTCGGCATCGATTTGCAGTTCACGAATTATCGTTAAAGTCCAGAGGCGGAAACGGCCCGTCTCTGCGAGAGGACGTATCGTTCTTTGTCTTCCATGAAGAGAGTCGGTGGTGTGGTCGGCGTCCTGCTCTTGGCGTGCGCGGCCCTGAGCGGGGGGTGCAATCGCAGCGACGCGATCGTCGTGATTCAGCCGCATCCCGCCAATCCCGACATTCTGTACGTGGCGACCAACGATTACATTTACAAGACGCGGGACGGAGGCCAGACGTGGGTCAATCTGTCCCAAGGGATGAGTCATTCGCGCGTCATCGCTCTGGCGATCGATCCGGTCTATCCGGCGACGGTGTACGCGGGAACAAAGGGAGACGCGGTGTACAAAAGTCACGATGGAGGCCAGCGGTGGATCTCCATGCGGAGGGGGTTGGATGACGCGACGATTACCTCGGTTGTCAATCAGTTGCTCTTTGATCCAGCCGACAGCCGACACCTCTTTGCGGCGACGACCATGGGCGTGTTTGAAACGAAGAATGGCGGAGAACATTGGGTCAAAAAAATGGAGGGTATGAAGGAGGTGCTGATGGTGACGGCGCTGGGAATGGATCCGACGCGCCGAACCGTGCTGTACGCCGGCACGAGCGGCGGCGTGTACAAGTCCGTCGATCAAGCCGGCCATTGGGAGCCGGTGAATAACGGTCTGGTGCCGCCGAATTTGCTCAAGACCTCCCGCGCTTTGAACGTCACCTCCGTCCAGGTCGATCCCTACGAGCCGGACACCGTCTATGCCGCGACCTTGACCGGGCTCTACAAAACGACGGACGGGGCCAAATCGTGGAAGCGGATCGGCGAATCGCTGGCCGATCAGATGATCGTGGCGATGGTCGTGGACCGGGCGCGGAGGGGCGCGGTGTATCTCGCCGGGCGGGATGGGATTCACCGGAGTGAGGACGGGGGGGACACGTGGAAGACGATCAATCGGGGGTTGGCCACGATGAATGTCCGATCGTTGGTTCAGAGCGAGACGGCCCCTCGGCTCTTCTACGCCGGCACGAACGGGAGCGGGTTATATCGAAGTCGCGACGCCGGAGATACCTGGGAAGCCATGCCGTCGGTAACGGATCGGCGCTGAGCCGAACGGACGCTAGCGGCGGCGGTTCAGATCGGAGTCCCCGATGGAAGGACCGACGCCGCGCAACGGGATGGTCGATGCTCCGCCCCGGTTTTGTGTCTTGTCGATTTCAAAGCCGGTGCTGTTGGGAAGAGTAGTCTCTTCCGTTTCCATGCCGGGTCGGTGGGGAAGGAGGCTGTCATGCACGGCCTCGCCGCGCCTCGGGCGAAGGGATTCGTTGACGTTGCTGTACGGGGAGACGGCCGCGCCGATATCGGCGCCGAAGTGAGAGTTGAGCATCGTCTCTTCGATGTCGCCGCCGATTCTGGTCGGCAAGGTCGTATCCTGGATATCCATTCCGGTAGGGGCCGAAGACGGCGGTTGTTTGGCCCGGAAGTCCCTTCGAACGGCTTCTTCTTCCTCTTGGAGGAGCAGCCTGGTCCGTCCGGCCGTTTCGTAATCCTGCTCCTCCAGGTTTTGCCGCAAGTCGCCGAGCCTTTCCAGACGTTGCCGAAGGCTTATCAAGTCCTCACGCGCGCGTGCGACCGTGCCGACGATTTCGCTCAACGTGAATTGCCGCGCGACCGTCCCCAGCTTTGGCGCCTCTCCCGCTCCGCCGCCGAGCCCATCGCTGCCGGATCCGACCCCGAAACCGGCGGCGTTAAAAATGCCGTTGTGCTGGACCGCGTGGAGGATATGGTTCGCTTCGTCGATCAAAAGAAAGATCTCTCTGGGCGCCTCGTCGTCGGTCACACAACAGGCAAGGAAATGTCGATAGCGATCCGAAAACCGTGCGGCCGCACTCTGTAGATCGACGATCTTAATGGGGACCCTATCCGGGAGGTCGTACCCCAACCGCTTCGCCTCCTCTTGAAACGATTCATCTTCCCGTCCGTCATACAGCGGGTGACACCCGCCTTTGGGTTTCGCCGAAATCTGCTGGTCTCGAGTCTTGTCGGGGCACCAATAGATGGGTGCCGGGGGATTGAGCGGATTGTCCGGATTGAAGTTCTTGGCCTCAGGTCGGCCTGAGCCAGAAAATGCGGCAAGGGACAGGGCGAAAGAAGAAAAAATAACAAAGGAGCGCTTGCTGAGTTGGTGAGGGAGCAACATGCGAACATTCTCCGGCTCAATCCCTTGGAAGTCAACGAAACGTCAGGAACCAGCAAAATGATTTGGTGTGGAGGAGGAAATAATGAAGGCGGAAAAGAAGACGCCGCCGTGATCAACCGGTATCGTCACCGTTGAGAGTACAAAACCAGTTGAGAATTCAGGCGATGTCAGAGGTTTCAGACACTGAAATTTTCATTGACAATGACAATGTGGGGAGTATACTCCCCACCTGTGTGGGTGGAAGTGGAGCAATTTGGTTGAAACGTGGAGATCGATTGGTACACATTCCAGTTCTGAGAACTGAAGTGACAGGATGGTTACTTTCTCAAAGTCCACGAGTCATTCTTGATTGTACGGTGGGATATGGTGGGCATGCTGAAATGCTTCTGAGAAGTTCGGATGCAACCATGAAATTGATCGGTCTGGACCGTGACGGTGAGGCGATTGCCTATTCAAAGGAGCGGTTGGCGGAATTTGGAGATCGGGTGACGTTAAAACAGACAGATTATCGGGACCTCAAATGTTGCCTGATGGACATGGGAATGTCGCAAGTAGGGGGGGTGTTGTTTGACTTGGGAGCGTCGTCTCCTCAATTTGACGATCCCCGGCGCGGGTTCAGCTTCCGGGAAGACGGACCGCTCGACATGCGCATGGATCGGACAACGGAGATGACGGCGGCGACGTTGGTTAATCGGGAACCGGAGCATGCGCTGGCGGACATCATCTACCGGTACGGGGAGGAGCGGTACGCAAGGCGGATCGCCCGTGCGATCGTCCGGGCGAGAGAGCAAAGCCCGATTGAGACGACGGGCGAGCTGGCGTCGATCATCGCCCGGGCGGTTCCCGCCTCTTATCGCCACGGACGGATTCATTGCGCGACGAGAACGTTTCAGGCCTTGAGGATCGCCACCAACCGTGAACTCGAAAGCCTGGAACCGGCGCTCGACGACGCGGCGGACCTGTTGGCGCCTGGTGGAAGACTGTGCGTCATTTCCTTTCATTCGCTCGAAGATCGCATTGTGAAGCGGGTGTTTCGCGCGCTGGCGCAAGGACCGGGCGCGCGGCTGTCGGTGCTCACCAAGAAACCCATCGTTCCCGCGGAAGAGGAATGTCGGGAAAATCCACGGGCGCGCAGCGCCAAGCTGCGAGTCGCCGAACGCGTGGTGGAAAGGACGCCGCGATGAGGATTCTGGCCTGCCTTGGCGGCTTGTGCTTGGTGCTGGCGTTTGTGTGGGAGCGGGGCGATATCGTGCGGGTCGGATACCAGATCCAACGGCTCAAGGCCGAGAAGACGCGTCTTGAGCGAGAGCGCGATCATCTTCGCGTGCAACTGTCCGCGCTCAGCGCGCCAGATCGCATTGCCAAAGTGGCGACCGAACGGCTGGGTATGACGTTGCCGCAAGATGGGCAGATCATCATGGTGAACTCCAGGCCGGCGAGCCCCTCCGTTCCACGGCCTGTTCCGACCGAAATCCGCGTGGCGCGAAACGATGTGGGTGAAGGGAGGAGATAGTGGCAGCTCCCCTTTCCCGCGGTCGTCGATTCTTTACGATCTTATTGCTTTTAAGCGGGTTCGGAGTAGTACTGTCTAGACTGGTCACGTTGCAGGTTTTGCAAGCCGCCGAGCTGACGGCCAAGGCGGACCGGCAACATCAAACGACCGTCTCGGTGGAGGGAGTGCGAGGCGCGATCGTCGATCGTCACGGAAAAGTGCTGGCAATGAATCTAGAAGTGCCGTCGGTTTATGGTGTTCCGACCGTTCTCGACAGCCCTGCCCAAACGGCTCGGGAGCTGGCTCCTCTTTTACACGTGCGAAGGGAAGAGCTGGAGCGAAAGCTCAGCCAGCAGCGAGGATTTGTGTGGCTGGCGCGAAAAGTGGACCCAGACCGGCGGCATCTGGTCGAGCGCATCTCTTCCATGGAGGGCGTCGGTGTCAAGATGGAAGGCCGGCGGTTCTACCCGAAGGGGCCGCTGTTGTCCCACGTGCTGGGTTTTGCAGGGATGGACGGAGAGGGGCTGGAAGGCATTGAACGTCGATATGAGAAGGAATTGCGTGGGGAAAAACGAGTGATCGTGCTTCAGAAAGACGCTCGAGGCCGCGCCGTCTTTCCGAAAGGCTTGTCGGAGGAGCCGGCTCCCGCGCCTGGCCACCAACTGGTGTTGACCATCGACGAGGTGATTCAATACATCGCGGAGAAGGAACTGGAGGAGGCCGTCTCCCGCTCGCGTGCCAAGTCGGGAACGGTGATCGTTGTGGAGCCCGGCAGCGGGGCTCTGTTGGCCTTGGCCGTCAGCCCGCGATTTAATCCCAACGCGATCGCCGGGCTGGAGCCGGATCGGTGGCGTAACCGGGCCGTGGCGGATGCCTATGAGCCGGGCTCGACGATGAAAGCGATATTGGCCGCGGCGGCGATCGAAGAAGGAGTGATGACGCCGGCCACATTGGTCTATGGCGAACAGGGCCGCCTGGCCGTCTCCAACACCGTGATTCATGATCACGAGAAACTTGGCTGGATGTCGTTTGCGCAAGTGGTGCAGAAGTCGAGCAACGTCGGCGCGGCCAAGGTCGGCATGGCGCTGGGCGAAGAACGGCTGTACCGGTATCTCCGGGCCTTTGGATTCGGAGAGCGGACGGAGATCGATCTTCCCGGAGAAACGGCGGGATTGCTGAAAAATCCCAAGGAGTGGGGAAAGAGGACGGCGGCGTCCGTTTCGATGGGGCAGGAAATCGGCGTGACGCCGATTCAAATGGTCTCGGCGGTGGCGGCCATCGCGAACGGCGGGATATTGATGAAACCCTACGTGGTTTCGGAAATTCGAGATGCTCACGGGCGGGTCATCAAGCAGGTGCTCCCTTCCATGAAACGCCGCGTCATTTCTCCGGAAACCGCGCGAACCGTCACCTCGATCCTCGAAGGAGTGGTGACCGACGGCACGGGCGGCAAAGCCGCGATCGATGGATTTCGCGTGGCCGGAAAAACCGGAACGGCCCAGAAAATCGATCCGCGCACGCGGACCTATTCGACCGCGAAGTTCGTCAGTTCCTTCGCGGGATACGTGCCGGCGGAGAATCCCAAATTGGCCATGATCGTGGTGATCGACGAGCCGAGCGGCGAGGCCTGGGGAGGCACCGTGGCCGCGCCGGTGTTTCGTCGCATAGGCGAACAGGTGTTGAAGTATTGGGGAATCTCATCGAATGAACCGGTCCGGCTTGCGATGGCAACCGCAAGGCGGTGAAGTTTATTTCAGGGCTCGATGGAACGGCGATGACCTTTGCGGAACTTCTTCGGGCGGTTGAAGGACGGGTCGCGATCATCGACCGACAAGGAAATCATGCCGTGCCTGTCGGCGCCGTCACGGACGATTCTCGATCCGTTCGGCCCGGGAGTGTGTTCGTGGCCGTGAAGGGTGAGCGAACGGACGGTCACGAACACGTTTCCGCGGCGGCGAAGGCCGGCGCGGTTGCATTGGTGTTGGAGCGACCGCCCCGGGATTTTGCGGTTCCCTTCGCGCTGGTGGCGGATTCAAAAAAGTCGCTCGGGTTTCTCGCCGGCCGATTCTACGGCGAACCGTCGTCCGCAATGCGCATGATCGGCGTGACCGGCACCAATGGGAAGACCACCACGACCTATCTGTGCCAGGCCATGCTGGAAACGATGGGGCTCCGGGTCGGTTTGATCGGCACCGTGGCCTACCGGATCGGGGAGCGGACGGTTCCGGCTTCGCACACCACGCCCGGTGCGCTGGAGCTGCAACAGTTGCTGGCCAAGATGGTTGCGGATCGTTGCGCGGCGGTCGTGATGGAAGTGTCTTCTCACGCGCTTGCCCAGGACCGTACCGCCGGCTGCGAATATGACGTCGCCGTGTTTTCGAACCTGACGCAGGACCATCTCGATTTTCACAAGACGATGGAAGCGTATTTCCAGGCGAAATTGCGGCTGTTTACCGGCCTGACGGGAACGAGCAAATCCAACAAGCGGGCCATTGTGAACGTCGATGACCCGGCCGGAGCACGGATCGCACGGCTCTGTCCCGCGCCGGTCTGGACCTACGGGCTCAGAGAAAAGGCCGATGTGCGGGCGGACAATGTTCGGCTGTCGGTCGAGGGCGCCGCCTTCACGGCCGTGACGCCGGCCGGATCGTTTCCGGTCGAGAGTCACCTTGTCGGAGAACACAACGTCTATAACCTGCTTGCCTCGATCGGGGTTGCGTTGCATGAAGGCGCCACGCCCGATCAGATACGGGAGGCGGCGGCGCGCGTGACCAATGTGCCGGGACGATTCGAGCGAGTGATGGCGGGACAGCCGTTTACGGTGGTCGTCGATTATGCCCACACGGAGGACGCCTTGATCCGGCTGTTGACCGCCGCGCAGGCCGTCAAGACCGGTCGCATCATCACGGTCTTTGGATGCGGAGGAGATCGTGATCGAGGGAAAAGGCCCAAGATGGGGAGAGCGGCCGTGCGACACAGCGACATCGTGATGTTGACCTCGGATAATCCAAGAACCGAAGATCCTCTGTCGATTCTCGGCGAAGTCGAGGCCGGCGTTATCGAGGCGTTAAAAGAACGCCCCGATGTTCAGTATCAAAAGGTGGCCGATCGACGAACGGCGATCGAGACGGCCGTCGGCCTGGCCCGTCCCGGTGATATGGTGGTGATCGCCGGCAAAGGGCATGAAGACTACCAGATCATCGGGACGCAAAAGTTTCATTTCGACGATCGCGAGGTGGCGCGCGAGGCCATTGAGCGGATCACACGTTGTGCGTGAAAGAGAAATCCCCGTCGGAGGGACGCGCGATTCCCATGCCTCTCTTTACCGTTGAAGAACTGAGGGAAGTGATCAGCACCAAGGTCTTGGCGGGCGAGCGACCCGGTTGGCTCAAGCGGCCCGTTCGGCGGGTTCATTTGGACAGCCGATCCATTCGACCAGGCGATCTGTTCGTGGCGATCAGGGGCGATCGGTTCGACGGTCATGATTTCGTCGGGGAGGCGGTCTCCCGCGGAGCGATGGGCGCCATCGTCCACGATGCTTTTGACGGCGCTTCGTTGATGAAGACGATGGGGCGGAATGGACGAACGCCTCTCATCCTGGGCGTTCGCGACCCCTTGTTCGCCTATCAACAGCTCGCGGCCCATCATCGCGGCCGGTTCGACATTCCGGTGGTGGCGGTGACGGGAAGCAACGGCAAAACCACGACCAAGGAAATGGTGGCCGCCGTGGTGGCGAGGCGATGGAGGGTGCTGAAAACCGAAGGCAACCTGAACAATCGGATCGGTGTTCCCCAGATGTTGTTCCGTCTGGACGGCCGATACGAGGCGGCTGTGATCGAGATGGGAGTCGATCGCGTTGGCCAGACGACGAGGCTTTGCGAGATCGCCAGGCCGACCATCGGCATCGTGACCAACGTCGGCCCCGATCATTTGGAATTCTTTGGGAACATGGAGGGATCGGCTCAGGCGAAGGCCGAGCTGCTCGATCTGCTCGCGGAAAACGGCGCGGCCGTCTTGAATGCCGACGACCCCTATTTCGAGTATCTGGCGTCGAGGACCCGGTGCCGCGTCGTGTCGTTCGGCTTGTCTTCGAAAGCCGACGTGCGGGCGACGGACATCAAGCCCGACCGGCGCAACGGGACAGTTTTCAATCTGACGCTGCCCGGAAAAATTCGGCATACGACAGTGCGGTTGCACGTCCAAGGGGAACACAACGTCATGAACGCCCTGGCCGCCGCGGCGGTCGGCTGCGAGCTGGGTCTTTCCGGAGGCCTGATCGCCAAAGGGCTCTCCCGTTTCAGACCGGCGGCCATGCGGTCGCAAATCGTCGTGAGCCGCGGCGTCACGATCATCAACGATTGTTACAACGCCAACCCGGCGTCGATGAAGGCGGCGGTGCGACTGTTGGCGCAACGGGGGAGCGGCCGGACGACGATCGCCGTCCTCGGCGACATGCTGGAGCTGGGGGCCGACGCCGCCTCAATGCACGAGGAGATCGGAGCGTTTGTGGCGGAGCAGGGAATTCACCGGCTGGTGGCGTGCGGGGCGTTGGGAAGGCACGTCGCGGCCGGAGCGGAGCGCGGCGGTTTGGATCGATCGAGGATCGTCCTTGTTTCCGACGCGGTTCGGGCGGGGGAAGCCGTCAAGGCCGTCGCGAAATTGGGCGACGTGGTGCTGGTCAAGGGGTCGCGCGGGATGAAATTGGAGCGGGCGATCGAGGTGTTGCAAGGAGCCGGAGGCGAGACCCGAAAAGCTTCTTGACCAGGAAGGTATGTGAGAGAGGCCGGTCGATCGCTCCGCATCACGAGGTCCGAGACGGATCATGCTCTATAACTGGCTCTATCCGCTCCATACGGAATTTTCGTTTCTGAACGTGTTTCGGTATCAGAGCTTCCGGATCATTTACGCCGCCGTCACGGCGTTTCTGATCGCGTTTGTTCTGGCTCCTTCCATGATTCGCAAGCTGCAGGAGATCAAGTTGGGGCAACAGGTGCGGGAGGACGGGCCGAAGCGGCATCTGGCCAAGAGCGGCACGCCGACGATGGGAGGAATTCTGATCATCTTCGCCGTCATGCTGTCGACGTTGCTGTGGGCCGACATCTCCCGACCCGTCATCTGGCTGGTCCTCGGGGCCACCTTCGGTTTCTTCGTCATCGGGTTTGCGGATGACTACCTCAAATTCGTCAAGGCCCGTTCAAAGGGGCTGTCGGCGTCGCAAAAGTTTGCGGCCCAAGTCTGTATCGCCCTGGGCATCGCGCTCACGCTGTACCTGTTGCCCAACTACAGCACCAAGCTCAGTGTGCCGTTTTTTAAGAATTTTATGCCGGATTTGGGGTGGTTCTACATCGTCTTCGCGGTGCTCGTCATCGTGGGCAGCTCCAATGCCGTCAACCTGACCGATGGGTTGGACGGGCTGGCGGTCGGCCCCATCATGATCGCGGCCTTGGCCTACACCGTGGTCGCCTATGTGACTGGACACCGGTTGATGTCGGAGTATCTGTTGATCCCTCATATTGAGGGAGCGGGGGAATTGGCCGTCTTCACGGCGTCGATTCTGGGAGCTAGCTTGGGATTTCTTTGGTACAACACTTACCCGGCGTCCGTGTTCATGGGAGACGTGGGATCGCTGCCCCTCGGCGCCGCGTTGGGGACGGTGGCGGTCATCACCAAGCACGAGTTGTTGCTGCTCTTGGTCGGCGGGGTCTTCGTGATCGAAGCGGTGTCGGTCATTTTTCAAGTGCTCTCCTACAAGTCCAGGGGGAAGCGCATTTTTCTCATGGCTCCGATTCATCATCATTTTGAAATGAAGGGATGGGAAGAACCCAAGGTGGTGGTGCGTCTGTGGATCATCGCCATTCTTTTGGCGCTGCTGAGCCTGAGCACGTTGAAGCTGCGGTAACGAGATGAACATGGTCGCGCCGGAGAGACTGAACGTCAGAGGAGTCAAGGTCACGGTCGTGGGGCTGGCTCGAAGCGGGGTGGCCGCCGCCCGATTGCTGGAAGAGGCCGGCGCTCTGGTGACGGCGGCGGATCGAAAGGATCGGGCCGAATTGCGGCAGAGCCTTGAACGGCTTGATCGGTCCACGGTTACCGTTGTGTCGGGACCGGGCTATGAGTCGGCGATCGATGCCGCCGAGCTGGTGGTCATCAGTCCGGGTGTGCCGTACCGCGCGGAGGCGTTGGAACGGGCTCGCCGACGGGGAGTCAAGGTGTTGAGCGAGCTCGAACTGGCCTCCCGGTTTCTGTCCGCTCCGATTTTGGCCGTCACCGGGACCAACGGCAAGAGCACCACCGTGACGTTGATCGGCAAGATGTTGGAGGCAAGCGGCAAGGGCGTGTTCGTTGGAGGAAATTTGGGCGTTCCGCTCAGCGAAGCGGCGAGCCGGGCGTTCCGTGCCGATCGAGCCGATGCAGGATCCGGTCCGTTCGATGCGTTGGTCGTGGAAGTGTCCAGCTTCCAGTTGGAAACCGTGGAGCGGTTTCATCCGCGAATCGCCGCGATCTTGAACGTGACCGTCGATCATCAGGACCGATACGACTCGCTGGATGAATATATCGCGGCCAAGGCCAGAATTTTTGAGAATCAAACGTCCGACGACGACGCTCTCTTTAACCTTGACGATCCATTGGTTGCGCCGCTCAGGCGGAAGGCGAAGGCCCGCGTCTTGGGGTTCACGAAACAAGCGGCGTTGCCGTCCGACGTTGAAGGAGGCGCCTATCTGGACGGTGAGCGCGTGACGGCGGTGATCGACGGCCGGGTTCAGGAAGTCTGTCACCGCGGGGAGATCACGATCATCGGGCCGCACAACGTGGAGAACGCGATGGCCGCGTCCGTGTTTGCATTGTTGTGCGGGTGCCCCGTCGAGGCGGTTCGACGGGTTCTGCGGGAATTCCCCGGTCTTGAACACGCGCTGGAAGTCGTTCGCGACCGGCGGGGGGTCCGATTCATCAATGACTCGAAGGGCACCAACGTGGATGCCACGCTCAAGGCGCTGGAAAGCATTGATCGGCCGATCTGGCTCATCGCCGGCGGGCGGGACAAGGGGGGCGACTTCTCCCGACTGGCCCCCATCGTCCGTCAGCGAGTGAAGCGGCTGGTGTTGATCGGAGAGGCCGCACCGCTCATCGCCGACGCCATGCGCGGCTATGAATCGATCGAGCGGGCCGGCACGCTCGGCGAAGCGGTGGAGATCGCCGCCTCCGGCGCGACGGCCGGCGACGTGGTGTTGTTGTCGCCGGCTTGTGCGAGCTTCGACATGTTTGCCGATTATCAGGACAGGGGGCGCCAATTCAAATCGCTGGTGCGCGCTTTGCCCGAATAGCCGCGATGGGTCGCAAGAAAGTTGATGCCGAATAATGTCGCACAAAACCTCGGGGGCGCTGCCGTTGCCCTGGACTTCTTCCGGATCGCGTTCGGCCAAGCGGGTGGCGATGGATCATCCCTTGCTGATCATCACGATCGTTCTGACCCTTGTCGGGCTGGTGATGGTCTTCAGCGCAAGCACTGTCGTGGCTGGGAGTCGGTTTCACGACGCGGGATATTTTCTCAAACGGCAGATCGCCTGGCTGGTGATCGGTCTGCTGCTGATGCACGTGGCGTCTCGCCTCGACTATGTCTGGTGGAAGAGGCTGGCCGTTCCTCTGCTCGGTCTGACGGCGGCTCTCTTGGCGATAGTCTTGATCCCGTCGATCGGCGTCGCTGCCAAGGGAGCCAGGCGATGGTTGCAGGCGGGGCCCATCATGGTCCAGCCGGCGGAAATGGCCAAGTTGACGCTGGTGATCTACCTTGCCGCCTATTTGGCCAGGAAAGAAGACCGGATTACCGGGTTCTTCGCGGGCCTCGTTCCGGCGTTGGTCGTGTTCGGCGTGCTGGGGGGCTTGGTGCTGTTGGAGCGGGACTTGGGCACGGTGGTGGTGATGGGCCTGACGGTCATGGGGCTTTTTTTCTTGGCGGGAGCAAAACTGTCGCATCTCCTATTGTTGGGGGTGGGGGGAGTTGCGGCCGTTGCGGCGCTGGTGCTTCAGTCGGGCTTCCGCCTTCAACGAGTGCTGGTCTTCCTGGCGCCTTGGAAGGATCCGACGAAGACGGGGTTTCAGATCACGCAGTCCTTTTTGGCCTTCGGGCACGGAGGGCTGTTCGGCGTGGGGTTGGGAGAAGGGAAACAGAAACTGTTTTTCCTGCCGGAGGCCCATACGGATTTCGTGCTGGCATTGGTGGGCGAGGAGCTGGGATTGATCGGCACAGGGCTCATCATCACGCTCTTCGCCCTGTTCGTCGTCCGTGGGTTTCAGATCTCGGTTCGGGCCAGGATGCCGTTCGGCCGGTACCTGGGGATGGGCATTACACTGCTCATCGGCGTTCAGGTCTTGATCAACGCCTGCGTGGTGACGGGGTTGTTGCCGACCAAGGGGCTGACCCTTCCGTTCGTCAGTTACGGGGGGTCTTCGTTGGTGACCTGTATGACGGGGGTCGGAATTCTGCTGAACATCTCGCGGGATCGCCGGGCCGGACGAGAGGATACGGGACGGAGAGGAGGGGGCTCGACACGTCGATGACTGTCGTGATCGCCGCGGGCGGGACCGGAGGCCATTTGTATCCGGCCGTGGCGCTGGCCCGTGAATTTCTCCGCCGCGATGCGACGAACAAGATCCTGTTCGTCGGAACGAAACGCGGCATTGAAGCCAAGGTGTTGGCTCATGAAGGGTACGAGTTGGCGCTCATTACAGCGAAACCGGTGATGGGGAAAGGACCGTTCGAAGTTTTGAAGGGATTGTTGTCCCTTCCGATCGGTTTGTGGCAAGCCTACGCTATTTTGAAACGGCGCGGGGCTGATCTCGTGATCGGAGTCGGAGGCTACACCAGTCCGGCCGTGCTGGCTGCCGCTCTCTTGCAGGGGATCCCGCGCGTCATCGTGGAGCCGAACGCCTATCCCGGCATGGCGAACAAGGTCGTTGCTCCGTTCGCGCAGCGGATTTTTCTGGCGTTCGAATCGGCGGCCCAAGGGTTCGACCGTGAAAAGATTCGTGTGACCGGCACGCCGATTCGACGGGAATTGGTGTTCCAAGACGATCGGTCTTCCGACGCCCCCGTCCCCCATTCGCCGTGTCGTCTTTTGATTTTCGGCGGAAGTCAGGGGGCCAGGGCGATCAACAACGCGGTTCTGGAAGGAGTGTCGTCTTTGATCAAGCGGGTTCCCGACGTGGCCATCACGCATCAGACGGGAGAGACGGATTATCAACGGGTAAGGGACGGCTATGACCGGCTCGGCGTGCGCGCGGAGGTGGTTCCGTTTCTGTACGACATGCCGAAGGTCTTACGGAACGCCGATCTCGTGGTAGCCAGGGCCGGCGCCATGACGATTGCGGAGCTGACGGCCTGCGGGAAACCGGCGATTCTCATCCCGCTTCCGACGGCCATTTATGACCATCAGATGAAAAACGCGCGGGCGATGGAAGCCGCTGGGGGAGCGATCGTCGTTCCGCAGGCGGAGTTGACAGGGGCTCGATTAAGCGACTCGATCGTTGACGTTCTGTCCGACTCGGAGCGGCTTCGGGCCATGAGCGCCAAGAGCCGGGCCATGAGGCGGATCGACGCCGGCGAGAAAATCGTGCGCGAATGTTACGCGCTGGTGGGGGAGGCAGACGATGGCGATGGGGCTGTTTGAACGGCGAAGGTCTGATGCCGTGGTCCGGGAATCCGCGCCGTACGGTGGGGATCGATTACAAGGGGTGAGGCGCATGGCAAGGTTTCGAAAGACCCAGCACATTCATCTTGTCGGGATCGGCGGCGCCGGAATGAGCGGCATCGCCGAGGTTCTCCTGACCATGGGATACACGGTGACCGGTTCGGATTTGCAGGCGTCCGAGACGACGAAACGGTTGGAAGAACTCGGCGGGAAGATCTTTATCGGGCATCACGAGTCGAACGTGGGAGCTGCTCAGGTTGTGGTGGTGTCTTCTGCGGTGACATCGACGAATCCAGAAGTCCAGTTGGCGAAGAGCAGGCAAATTCCGGTCATTCCGCGGGCCGAAATGCTCGCGGAGCTGATGCGCCTGAAGTTCGGCATCGCGATCGCGGGAGCCCATGGGAAGACGACGACGACCTCGATGGTGGCGAACGTGCTGGCCCAGGGGGGACTTGATCCGACGATGGTGATCGGCGGCAAGGTCAATGCGTTGGGCAGTCACGCCAGACTCGGCCGAAGCGATCTGTTGGTGGCCGAGGCGGACGAAAGCGACGGATCGTTTCTCCGCCTGTCGCCGACCATCGTTGCGGTCACCAATCTCGATCGCGAACATCTTGATCACTACGGGTCGATGGAGCGTCTCGCTGACAGTTTCGTGGAATTCATCAACAAGGTGCCGTTCTACGGATCCGCCGTCTTGTGCGCCGACGACGAGCACCTCCGATCGCTGTTGCCTCGCGTCACCAAACGCCACTACCTCTACGGTCTTGGGGAGCACGGAAGCGTCGTGCCGGATTTTACGGCGACGGACGTCTCGCTCAAACAATGGGGGGCGGAATTCCGAGCCTATTTTCGGGGAACCAACCTCGGCCCCTTCAGGTTGGCTGTGCCGGGCGTCCACAATGTCTCGAACGCGCTGGCGGCGATCGCCATCGGGATCGAATTGGAGGTTCCCGTCGATCTCATCCGCAAAGGGCTCGCGGCGTTCAGCGGCGTTGAACGGCGGTTTCACCTCCGCGGCGAGGTCGGCGGCGTCACGGTCGTCGATGATTATGGACATCATCCTACGGAAATTCGAGCGACGTTGGCGGCGGCGAAACAAGGGTGGGATCGGCGAGTGGTTGTCCTCTTTCAGCCTCACCGGTATTCCCGCACGCGCGACTGTTTTGAAGAGTTTCTCCATGCGTTTGATCAGGCCGATCTCTTGTTTATGACGGAGATCTATGCGGCCGGCGAGCAACCGCTACCGGGGATGTCGGGCCGGAATTTGGCCGAAGCCGTTGCGGCAGCCGGTCATCCGTCGGTGGCTTTTGTGGAGAGAAAAGACCTCTTGCCGGAGCAAGTCATGCCGCACCTCCGGCAAGGCGACATGGTTCTGACGCTCGGCGCGGGCGACATTTGGAAAGCGGGGACGGAGATTCTTGCACGGTTGGCCGTGACGCCGTCCCCGAGGTGCGGCGCATGATTTCGTTGCACTTTGGCGGCGGTCGCGATGCGGAGCAAGCGATGAAGCGACGGTGTCGGTACTTTCGGGCGGCTGGTTTGCAGGCGGCGACCGCCGGTCTGAAAGGAGACGTTCGATTCGATGTGCCGTTGAGCGGATACACCTCGTTTCGGATCGGTGGTCCGGCCGACGCCTTGGTCGAACCGGCCGACCTGGAGGATCTCGTTCGCGTCGTCAGGCAGAGTTATGAGCGGAACGTGCCTGTTTTCGTATTGGGCGGAACCAATCTCCTTGTTCGCGACAAAGGAATTCGTGGGGTGGTGGTCAGGCTTGCACGGCTGCGAACGATCAAGGAAGAGCCGGGATCGGTGCTGTACGCCGAGGCCGGAGTGGGCATGCCGACCCTCATCGGCTACGCCATTCGCCGGTCGCTTAAGGGATTGGAATGGGCGGCCGGCATTCCCGGGACCGTGGGAGGGTGCGTGGTCATGAATGCCGGCACCAAGCTCGGAGAAATGAAAGATGTGGTCAAGGCGGTCCGAATCGTAACGCCGACGGGGGCGGTAAAGGAATGTGAAAGGCGGGAGATCGTCTTCGGCTATCGGCGGGCCAAACTCCCGGCCGGGGTCGTGGCGGGAGTGTGGCTTCAACTGGCGCCCGGCGTCCGATCGGAACTTGAACGGACGGTCAAGGACTATCTGCGCTATCGCCGGGAGACTCAGCCGTTGACCCTGCCGAGCGCGGGGTGCGTCTTCAAGAACCCACCCGACGACTCGGCCGGCCGAGTCGTCGAGGCGGCGGGGCTCAAGGGGATTCACGTCGGAGACGCCCAAGTCTCCACCAAACACGCCAACTTTATCGTCAACCGTGGAAACGCGAGCGCCAAGGACGTGCTGGCGCTGATTCGAAAAGTTCGGGGGAAAGTCTGGCGAAAGACCGGCGTGAGGCTGGAATTGGAACTGAAGTTGGTAGGGCAAGCCTAGCGGTGGGCGGAGAAGGACCACGGGCGAGTCGAGGGCCGAGATCAAGGAGTCTCTCCATGAGAGGGCCGATCCGGTGAGCGGGCGATGAGGCCAACGGGGCGATTGACGGATGCGCGAATCGGGGTGTTGATGGGCGGGTGGTCCTCCGAGCGGGACATTTCGCTCAAGACCGGACAGGCCGTTCATCAGTCGTTGCTTCGTCTGGGATACGACGCCGTGTCCATCGACGTGGGCGATCGGCTGCTTCGCGATTTGAAAGAGCGGAAGATCGGCGTCGCGTTTCTGGCGTTGCATGGACGGGGAGGCGAGGACGGCACGATTCAAGGATTTCTGGAGACGATCGGGATCCCCTACACGGGTTCGGGAGTGCGGGCCAGCGCCGTGGGGATGAACAAGGTCGTGACCAAAACGTTGCTGGCCGCGCACGGCGTTCCGGTTCCGCCCGGAGCGGTCGTCAGACGAGGCGAAGGTCCGCCGTTGTCGAAAATTCTGAAGAGCGCGAAATTGAGGTTGCCCGTCGTCGTCAAGCCGGCCTCGCAAGGCTCCACGATCGGAGTGACCATCGTGCGTAGGCCCGCCGATTGGAAGAACGCCCTTGCGGCGGCGCACCGCTATGACGATGAGGCCGTGGTCGAAGCATTCATTGCCGGACGTGAAATCACGGTGTCGGTGCTTGGCGGATCGGGCGGGAAACCCGAGGCTCTTCCGGTCGTCGAAATCGTGGCGCCCGACGGGTTTTACGATTTTACGGCGAAGTATCAGAAAGGGAAAACGGCGTATCGGTGCCCGGCTCCCTTGCCGGCGAGGGTGTTGAGACATGTGACTGATCTGGGGCGACGGGCGTTCGCCATCGTGGGCTGCGAGGGAGCGGCGCGCGTTGATTTTCGAGTGACGCCGCGGGGTCGTCCGTACGTCTTGGAAATCAATACCGTTCCCGGCATGACGGAAACGAGTCTGTTGCCGATGGCGGCGGCGAAGGCCGGGATCGATTACGACCGATTGGTCGAGCGCATTTTGCAATCGGCGCTCGATCGAGCTGCTCTGCCGATGCAGGCAAAGAGAAGGGCGGTGGGGGAGGCATGAAGCTGTTTCGGAAACGCCGGCGATCCGTTCAGCAACAGCCGAGAAAAAACCAGTGGAAATGCCCGCGTGCGGCGGATTTCGCCAATCGGGACGTGGAGGCCGGGCGGTCCGGGATGACGGCTAAACTGGCCGTGTTGACACGCGTGTTGACACGATGGGTCGGCGTGCTCGTGGGCGTCGCGCTGATCGGGTGGACGATCGCGGCGGGCGTCCGGCACGCCGGACCGTTCTTCGATCGATTGCTCGAAATCAAAGAGGTGACGGTGGAGGGGCTGCGTCGGATCGATCGCCAGGAGATCATCGATCTTGTCAAGCTCGAGCCTCGGACCCCGCTCCACCGCGTTTCAACGGCCGATATCAAGGGCCGGGTGGAGTCCCATCCCTGGATCAAGCGCGCGACGGTGGAGCGCGTTCCCCTGAACGAACTGCGCATCGCCGTGGTGGAACGGGTTCCGGGAGCGGTGGTTTCGACGGGGAAGGAAACCGTTCTGGTCGATGAAGAAGGCCATGTGCTGGCTCCCCGTTCGCTGGACGAGGAGGAACTGTTGCCGTTTCTGTCGGGAGTCGATCGCAAGGGGTTGCTGCGGGGCGATGAGGACGCACGGCGGGCGATTCTATCCGGAATCGAGCTGGCAAAAATCGTGAGGGCGACTTACGAGGGGCCGGTGCGGGTGAACGTAGCGGATCCGGCCAATCTCATCGTGTCGGTCGGAAGCACGCGGTTTCATTTCGATGAGGAAGGCATCGGGGATCAATGGAATCGATTTCGGCAAGTCAAGCAGGCGGTGCGGGAATTGGACATGGTCGATGGGAACGGTGACGGCGTCAACGAGGTGGATCTCCGGTACGAGAACCGAGTGATCGTGCGGGAAAGGGGGTGATCGCGATGCCGAAGCGGGATCAAATCCTCGTCGGACTCGATATCGGGACGACCAAAATCTGTGCGATCGTGGCGGAGGTGACCGAGACCGGTGCATTGAACGTGATCGGGGTGGGATCGAGCCCGTCGCGCGGGCTGCGGAAAGGAGTCGTCGTCGATATTGAGAGCACGGTCGAATCGATCAAGAAAGCGGTGGAGGAGGCGGAATTGATGGCGGCGGTGCAGATCAATTCCGTGTACACCGGGATCGCGGGGAGCCACATTTCGGCTGAGAATTGCAAGGGCGTCGTCGTCTTGAAGCGCGCGGAAGTGACGAGGGAAGACATCAACCGGGCGATCGAGAGCGCACGCACGCTGGCCGTCATTCCACACGACCGCCGGATCCTCCACGTGCTTCCGCGCGAGTTCATGGTGGACGGGCAGGAGGGCGTTCGCGAGCCGCTGGGGTTGTCGGGCCACCGGCTCGAGGTCAACGTGCACGTGATCACGGGTGCCGTGACGTCCGCGCAGAACATCATCAAAAGTGTCAATCGAGCCGGACTCGACGTGGTGGACATCATTCTTCAGCCGCTGGCGTCCAGCGAAGCGGTGTTGAGCCAGGAAGAACGGGAATTGGGCGTCGCCATGGTCGATCTCGGCGGCGGGACGACGGATCTGGCCATTTTCCTCGACGGCAGCATCCGGCATTCCGCTGTGTTGCCCATCGGCGGGCAGAATCTGACCAAGGATTTGGCGATTGGTCTGATGACTTCGCAAACCGAAGCGGAAAAGATCAAGATGCAGTACGGGATGGCCAGGACGGAGTTGGTTCCGGGAAGCCAAGCGGTCGAGGTGCCGTCGGTCGGCGATCGCCCGCCTCGGATTTTCTCGCGGCGGGACATCGCCGAAATCATCGAGCCGCGGGTCGAAGAAATGTTTGATCTGGTGCGAAGAGAAATCGCGCGCGCTGGCTACGAGGGGATGCTGGGAGCCGGCGTCGTCTTGACCGGCGGTACGTCTCTCTTGGACGGCATGCCGGACGCGGCGGAAAAAGTGCTCAATTTGCCGGCCCGCCGCGGCGGACCCTCCGGCGTGGGGGGGCTTCGGGACATCGTCAGTCACCCCGGCTACGCGACGGGGGTCGGGTTGTTGCTGCATGCCAGGCGGCATGCCGACGAGTCGGAGTCGGTGGGGCTGCGCAACGGAGGAGCATGGTCCAAAATGGTCGGGTGGACGAAGCGGATGTTGGAGGTGTTTTAACTTAAACCTTCGCGCGCGCGAAACCGCGGCGCGTGTGGGGAAAGGTGAGGAGGTGGCGTGATGTTTTCCTTACAAGAAAGTGTGCTCTCGCCGGTTCGTATCAAGGTGATCGGAATCGGCGGGGCCGGATGCAACGCGGTCAATACCATGATCACGGCCGGCTTGTCCCGTGTCGATTTCATCGCGGGCAATACGGATCTTCAGGCGCTCGACCGCTCGCTGGCGCCGTTCAAAATCCAACTGGGGCCGGAGCGGACCAGAGGGTTGGGCGCGGGGGCGAAACCGGAAATCGGCAAAGAGGCGGCGCTGGAGAGCCGGGAACAGATTCGTGAGTGTCTTGAAGGGGCGGATATGGTGTTCGTGACGGCGGGCATGGGCGGGGGAACCGGGACGGGAGCAGCGCCGATCGTCGCGAGCATCGCCCGAGAATTGGGGATTCTCACGGTAGGCGTGGTGACGAAGCCGTTTCACTATGAAGGACAACGGCGTCAGAAACACGCGGAGGAAGGTATCCGTGATCTGCGACGGCACGTCGATACCTTGCTGGTGATTCCGAATCAGCGGCTGCTGGGCATCGTCGATAAATCAACCCCGCTGCTCGATGCCTTCAAGGTGGCCGACGATGTGTTGCGGCAGGCCATTCAAGGCATCGCCGACGTGATTACGACGACGGGGCTCGTCAATGTGGATTTCGCCGACGTGCGGACCGTGATGTCGCATACCGGGCGGGCGGTGATGGGAATGGGGGTTTCGCGCGGACCGAATCGGGCGATCGAAGCGGCGCAAAAGGCCATTTGCAGTCCGTTGCTCGAGGAGGGCAGCGTGGAAGGCGCACGCGGGGTTCTGTTGAACATTACGGGGGGGCCCAGCATGTCGCTGCATGAGATCGAGGAAGCGGCGTCCATCATTCAGCAGACGGCCGATCCGGAAGCCAACATCATCGTGGGGCAGGTCATCAATCCCGAGATGGGCGAAGAGTTGATCGTGACCGTCATCGCCACCGGGTTTGAACCGGAAGCCGATGTGCCGCAACCGGCGAACAGCGCCGAGCGGAAACCGATTCGTCCGTCCCCGAAACCGCCCGCGCCGGTTTTGACCGGAGTCGGAGCGGCCGCGCCGGTTGATCGAGCGACGGCCAATCTCGACCGGCCGACGTTTTTGAGGCGGATGCACGATGCCCGAGAATCCATCGATCGAGTGACCCTGGGAACAGAGGACGAATGGGACGTGCCGACCTTTCTTCGGAAACAGGTCGATTGAGCGGCGATGCGCTGACGACATTTCGTCGTCGGGAGTGAGACGTGAGCGACACCGGCATCATTACGGTTCCGGCCTTTTCGCCGGCTCGGAGCGGGGTACGGCACTTTTTCGGAACTCGCCGATCTTCGGTGGGGCGCCATTTGGAAGTCGGCGTTCCCGTCCTTGTGTCGCAATCCGCGGGGGGGATCGGTTCTGCTTGGCTCTTGTCCGTCAAACAAGTCCATGGAACCGATGCGTTGGTGGTGGATCGGTCTGTGACGGCGGATGACCGGTTCCCGGCCGGATGGGACGCGTTGATCACGGATCAACCCGACATCATGGTGGCGGTACGGACGGCGGATTGCGTGCCGATATTGATGCACGACACCCGCCGGAACGTCGTGGCGGCTGTGCATGCAGGATGGCGCGGCGCGGTCGCCGGCATCGTGGAGAAAACGGTGGGTGTCATGACGGCGCGTTTCGGAACCTCGCCGGAACATCTACGGATCGGCATCGGACCGTCCGCGGGAGGCTGTTGTTACGAGGTTGACGAGCCGGTGTTGGAAGGAGTCTATCGAGCCTGCTCCCGGCCCGAACAGGTTGTGTGTTTCCGTCAAGGGAGAAAAAAGGGGTATCTGGATCTCAAGTTGCTCGTCAGACGCCAGGCGCTGGCCGTCGGCGTGCGGTCGGACGCCATCTTTTCCGTCAACGTCTGTACGATCTGTCACGAGGATCTGTTTTTCTCCTATCGGCGCGACGGGAAGGTCGTCGGAACCATGGTGAGCGCCATCGGTCTCGTTCCACGGCAAGGAAGAAAACGAGCATCTGCCAATCGTCATGCGCTTCCGTTACAATATGCGAGGCGCGCGGCGACGAACGGCCGCCGGTTTTGAAGGTGCGTTTTCTACGATGGAGTCTTCCGGTTCCGAGACGATCGCTCAGCGGGTCCATTCGGTCTTGTCGGCGATTCGGACGGCGGCGGAGCGGGCGGGACGGTCTCCTGGCGACGTCAAGCTCGTGGCCGCCACCAAGACGGTGACGGTCGATCGCATTCGCGAGGGAATCGAGGCGGGATTGTCGATTTTGGGAGAAAACAGAGTGCAGGAGGCGGTCCCCAAAATTGCGGAGCTTGCCGGAGAACCGGTTCGGTGGCACTTTATCGGACAGCTTCAGCGGCGGAAAGTTCGATCGATCATCGGATTATTCGATTTGATTCACTCCGTCGATAGTCTGGAACTGGCGCAAGAAATCGATCGGCGCGCCGAGGAGTCCGGTCGCGTGCAGGACGTGCTCTTGGAAGTCAACGTCGGCGGGGAATCGTCCAAGGCCGGTTTCCATCCCGACGATATTGAACCGGCGATTCCGGCCATTGCGCGGTTGTCGCACGTTCGGATCAAGGGGTTGATGACCATTCCCCCTCCGACTCAGGAAGCGGAAGCGGCCAGGGGCTATTTTCGAACGCTCCGTGCGTTGGGGGAGGCCGTCGCGGCCCAAAAGATTCCCGGCGTCTCGATGGAGGAGCTGTCTATGGGGATGTCGAACGATTACCGCGTCGCCATCGAGGAAGGCGCGACGCTCGTTCGAATCGGTTCCGCCATTTTTGGAGCCCGTCATGTCTAGCCTGATGAGTGAACGTAACGTGGCGTTCGTCGGCGGAGGGCGGATGGCCGAGGCGTTGATCGGCGGACTGGTGTCCGCCGGCCTGTGCGGGCCGGATCGTATTCGAGCCTCCGATCCCGACGCGGATCGGCGCGAGCGCCTCAAACGGCAATTCGGCATTCAGGTTCACGAATCCAATCGGGAGCCGGTGGCGTGGGGCGATCTGGTCGTGTTGGCGGTCAAACCCCACGTGGCGGGGAACGTCCTGCGGGACCTCGCCGGCGCGCTCGCCGATTCGCTGGTGGTTTCCGTAGTGGCCGGCCTGTCCATCGGCCGGATTGTGGACTTCTGCGGGCCGCGAACCCGCGTGATTCGAGCCATGCCGAACACGCCGGCATTGGTGAGAGAAGGGATGACGGCGTTGGCGTTCGGGCCGGGTGTCCAGGAGCGGGACGCGGACCTCGCGAGACGGCTGTTCGAGGCGGTCGGGAAGGTCGTCTCGGTTGAAGAACGATTGATGGACGCCGTCACCGGTCTGAGCGGCAGCGGGCCCGGCTACGTGTTTCTTGTCATCGAAGCGTTGACGGATGGAGGCGTGAAGATGGGGTTGCCCCGGGACGTGGCCGACCTGCTGGCTGCGCAAACCGTGCTGGGTGCGGCCCGTATGGCCTTGGAGACGAAAGAACATCCCGCGTCTTTGAAGGACCGAGTCACGTCGCCGGGAGGCACCACGATCGTCGGGCTGCATTGCCTGGAACGGGCCGGGGTGCGGGCGGCGTTGGCCGATGCCGTCGAAGCCGCCGCGAAGCGGTCGCAGGAGCTGGGAGGCTGATGTTCGTCGTGGGAAACGTGCTGTTGGGAATCGCCACGGTGCTCGATTACGCCCTGTGGCTGTACATGTGGATCATCATCGCGCGGGCGCTGATCTCCTGGGTGAATCCCGATCCGTGGAATCCGATCGTTCAGTTCCTCGATCGGGCGACGGAGCCGGTGCTGTCGCCGATTCGCCGTCGGATCGGCTGGAGAATGGGGGTGGGCGTGGATCTCTCTCCCTTAGTCGCCATTCTGGCTATTACGTTTTTGCAATATGCGGTGGTGCAGTCGCTGAAGGATTTGGCGTTACGAATGAATTGATTCAACAGGGGGATGCCATGAACATCACACCGCTCGATATTCAGCAAATGGCCTTTCGCGTGAAGTTCCGGGGATACGATCAGGAAGAGGTCAATCGGTTTCTGGAGGAGGTGGCGCGCACCGTCGAATCGTTGAATCGGGACAACGCGGGGTTGCGCGACCGGCTTGCGTTGCTGGAGCAGCAGGTGGCGGAATTGAAACGAGCGGAAGCGACGTTGTCGAACACGTTGATGTCGGCGCAGTCGCTGGCCGACGACGTCAAGAGAAACGCTCAGCGCGACGCCGAATTGATCGTGAAAGAGGCGGAGCTGAAGGCCGAGGAGCTGTTCCGGCAGGCGCGCGTCGAATTGGCCGATACGCAGCGGGAGCTGTCCCTCTTACAGAAGCAGCGGCTGTTGATGGTGGAACGGATGCGCGCCACGCTCCACACCTTTGAACGGATGCTGGATGTTGAGGCGAGCGACGCCTATCACGATCATGAGATGGTCTCCGACATCAAGCTGCAGGGCGACTCAAGCTCCTCCCGCTGAACGGGCGGGCGGTTCCTTCACCTCCTCAGCGACTGTTGAACGATCCGATGGACGCCGATCATGTCGGTTCCTGCATCCCTCTGTGCAGCGTTGGAACAGGCCGTCGCGGACGGCGTGTTCCCCGGCGCGGCCCTTGCCGTTCGCCGCGGCCTGACGGACACCTGGCTGATAACGGCCGGGCGGCTGTCCTCCCAGCCTCCGGGCGACGCCGTGACCACTTCGACGATCTATGACCTGGCTTCTCTGACCAAACCATTGGCGACCGTTACCGCCATCGCGTTGCTGGTGCAAGAGGGGCGATGCCGGCTCGACGATCCCATCGAATCGTTGTTGCCGGAATTGGCGGGCGCGGCGGTCGGATCGGCGACGCTTCGGCACTTGCTGACTCACAGTTCGGGCCTTCCTGGCTGGAGAAGATTCTATGAACGGTTGAGTCCACAGGCGGTCCTTCCTGCATCGGAGCAGGAACGATCACAAGCCGAGGCGCAGGTGCTCCATTTGATCGGCCGGGAACCTCTTCTCTATGAAAGAGGCAGCCGGAGTCTCTATAGCGATCTGGGCTTCATGCTGCTGGGGATGGCGGTCGAGCGAGGGGGATCGATGCGGCTGGATGAGTACGTGCGGCAGCGTATCGCGGAACCGACGGGGGCCAGGCCCTGGCACTATCTGCCGACCGACGAAGAAGGAAAGAGGCTCTTGGCATCACTGATCGAGCGAACGGCTCCAACCGAATGGGATGATTGGAGACAGCGTTTGCTCGTCGGTGAGGTGCATGATGAAAACGCCGCGGCGCTCGGCGGCGTCGCGGGCCATGCCGGTCTGTTTGGAACGGCGGAGGCCGTACTCGCCGTTTCGGGAGCCTGGCTGGCCGCTTATCATGGCAGACCGTCGCTCCTTAACCGGGATGTCGTGCGCGAATTCGTTCGACCACCGAACGAGGGAGCTGTCTCGACTTGGGCTTTGGGATGGGAGACGCCGTCGGCTCCTTCCTCCTCTGGGCATCATTTCTCACAACGATCGTTCGGACATCTGGGATACACGGGGACTTCGATCTGGATCGATCCCGTCAGCGAACTGGAAGTGGTGTTGTTGTCGAATCGAGTGCATCCGACGCGGAGAAACGAGAAGATTAGGGCGTTTCGCCCCGTGATACACGATCTTGTGTATCAGGAGCGCGTGCGTGGCGTCTCAGGCTGATCGGCGTACTCGATCCACGTTTCCTTCTCGGCCAGGTAGCGCGTTCCTCTGAAGTTGACCCTGGTCCGCATTTGCGTAAAGCCGAACCCCTGGAGTTTTTGAACCACTTCCTTGACCGCCGCCGCGATGGTGGAATGAGAGCCGCTTTCGACGGTGAGGGCTTCGTAGGTGACTTTGGCTGTATAGCCTGATGAAGAACGATGGACGAGGACGGCGCGATTAAAATAGCGATCGCTGGGATCGACCCCCTCGATCTGATGTTTTTCGACAAGTCCTTCTTTTCTAAACAGCAACGGCAACGTGCTCATACTGCCTCCTCAAAACTCACTGCGTCCGCCGTATTAACGACGAGTTAATTTTATTATAGGAACGTGGTCCGCCGACTGCAACTTCATTGACAAGCCGGGTGGTGGTTACTAAGATGACGCCCGATCATTTTCCATGAACATTCCCAACAGTCTGACGATTCTCCGCATTCTGCTGATCCCCGTTTACATCGGCTGCATGACATACGGCGAATACGGACTTGCTCTCTTGGCGCTCCTGCTGGCCGGCCTCACGGACGCCATCGACGGTCTGATCGCCCGCAAGTGGAATCAGCAAACCCGGCTGGGAATGTTCCTGGATCCCCTCGCGGACAAACTGCTCTTGACGTCGGGCTTTCTCTCTCTCGCCTGGTTGCATCTCGTTCCATCGTGGTTAGTGATTCTGGTCGTGAGTCGCGACGTGATTCTTCTCCTCGGTACGGCCGTGGCCCATCTGACGGCGACCCAGCTCGACGTCACGCCGACGATATGGGGGAAGGGAACGACGGCGTTGCAATTGAGCTATCTTTTCCTGGCCGTTCTTCTGACGTGGCTTGATCTGGATCGTTCAACGCTTACCCCGCTCATGGCGGTCATGGTCGCATTTACTCTGATTTCGGGCTTTCAATACCTGCAACGGGGATATCGAAACAGCAACCTGCCCGGCTTGCCCCGATAAGATAAGCGATCATGTTTCCCGACGGGCGATCTCTCTTCGGAAAATAATGTAATTATTTTGACAGGTTTTCAGCCTCTCAGTAGACTGTCCACAGCCGAATCGTTTCCGCGTGCGTGGCGCGAGTTTCTTGTAAAACAAGAAGGACGAGCAAGACCATGGCCACTTTTGCATATGTCGGACGAACCAAATCCGGAGCGGTCAGAAAGGGAGAACTCGTCGCAAAGACGCGTGATGAAGCGGTTGAAATTTTACGCAAACAGAGCGTCGTTGTCACAAGTCTTCAAGAGAAGGCGAGCCGGGCGGGGGGCTCTTTCGGTTTTGGAAGGGGAGTCAGCGAGAAGGACTTGGTCGTCTTCACACGCCAGTTCGGTACGATGATCAACGCCGGGCTTCCCTTGGTTCAGTGCCTGGACATTCTGGCGACCCAGTCGGAGAACGCCGTGCTCAAGAAGGCGGTCGCCGAGATCAAAGTCGATGTCGAATCCGGTTCGACTTTCTCGGACGCGCTCCGCAAACACCCGAAGATTTTCGACGATTTGTATGTGAACATGGTGCATGCCGGCGAGGTCGGCGGTTTGTTGGACACGATCATGAGCCGCTTGTCCAAACACATTGAAAAGGCTATGAAGTTGAAGGGGCAAATCAAGAGCGCGATGGTTTATCCGTCGGCGATCATCGGTATCGCCGTCATCGTCATCACCGTCCTCATGATTTGGGTGATCCCCGTTTTTGAGAAAATGTTCAAGGAAATGTCCGGCGGGACCATGGCGCTGCCAGGGCCGACGCAGCTCGTGATCGACATGAGCAATTTCGTACAGGCCAGTTGGTACATGATCGTGGCCGCGATCATCGGCGTCGTCGTCGCGGTGAAAAAATACTATGCGACCGCTCAAGGACGGTTGGCGATCGATAAGTCGTTGCTGAAATTGCCGATCTTCGGCGGCCTCATTCTCAAGGCGTCCGTGGCCAAGTTCACGCGGACTCTGGGGACGTTGCTGTCCAGTGGGGTGCCCTTGCTAGAGGCGCTCACGATTTGTGCGAAGACGGCGGGGAACAAGGTCGTCGAAGGCTCGCTTTTGGAGGCAAAAGTCAGCATCAGCGGCGGAAAGACGATCGCCGATCCGCTTGCCAAGAGCGGAACGTTTCCCAAAATGGTGACGCACATGATCGCGGTCGGCGAATCGACGGGGGCATTGGATAACATGCTGGGGAAAATCGCCGACTTTTACGAAGACGAAGTGGACGAAGCCGTGGCCAACCTGACGGCGCTGTTGGAGCCGATGATGATGGTGTTTCTGGGGGTCACGGTGGGATTCATCGTGGTCGCCATGTATTTGCCCATCTTTACGATGGCGTCCGCCATCGGATAGGGAAGTGAGCCGAAAAAATGGGCCGGGCGCAAGGACGGGCTGCTCGACTCGATGCTCTACGAAGGGACGTTGTCCATCCTTGTCAAGACTCGTGAAAGTTTCGGCAGGCTGGTCTCCGGCCCGATGCCCTCTCTGCTTCCCAAGAAGCTCCTGCGCACGTGGTTTTATGAAGAACACGGGGCGTCCGACGAGGAAGGCCGGGCAGGCTCTCGCGGGCCGGTCGCGCCATGAGAGACATCAGGACAAGAATTTACTGGCTGATGGGGCTGCGCCTGGTGTTGGTGACCCTCCTGTTGGGACTCTCTCTGACCTTTCATGTCACGAGGGGAGAGCAGGCTCAGACTTTTTACGCGCTGATCGTCTTTACCTACGGGGCGACCATCGTCTACGTGGTCGTGATGCGAAAGCTCGCGAGCCCCGAAGCGATGGCCAGGCTGGCGTGGGCCCAAATCGCCGTCGATTTGCTGCTGGAAACGATCTTGATCGCAAGAACGGGAGGTGTCGAAAGTCCCTTTGCGGTGCTGTACGTCGTCAGTGTGGCAGTGGCCAGCCTCGTTCCGCGGCGGCACGCCGGGCTGTTCGCCGCGAGCCTCTGCATCATCCTCTTCGGCATATTGACGAACGTTCAGCTCTATGGACTTACCGAATCCTGGGGCTGGTTGCCGCAGGCTCGTCTGAGCGCGGCCGAGTCTCTCCAGACCTTCGGCGTTCATGGGCTCGCGTTTCTGGTCGTCGGGTTCTTGAGCGGTGTGTTGGCGGACCAACTTCAGCAGGCCGATCGGTCGCTGCACGAGAAAGAGCGGGGACTGAGCCGGTTGCGGGCGTTCCACGAGTCCATCGTCCAAAGCATCAGCAGCGGCGTGTTCACGACCGATGAATGCGGTCGCATTACGTCGTTCAATCCCGCGGCGCAAGAGGCGACCGGCTACACGTTTGATCAAGTGTATGGGAAACTCTGGACCGACGTGTTCAATTGGCATCCTCCGCAAGAGCAGGATCATGATTCCCCCCTGCTCGACGCCCATCAACGATTGGAAGTGGAATGTAAGCGGGCGGACGGCAACCGGCTGGTCCTGGGGATGACGCTCGCGCCGCTCCATGAACAAGGGGAACAAACGGGCATGGTCGGCGTCTTCAAGGATCTGACGCAAATTCGCGATCTGGAGGATGAAATGAAGCGGAAAGAGTGGCTGGCCACCCTCGGCGAGATGTCGGCGGGTATGGCGCATGAAATCAGGAATCCCCTCGGCGCACTCGCCGGCGCCATGCAAATGCTACGAAACGACGCTCCTGCCGATGCAACCGGCCGGCGTTTGATGGACATCGCCATTCGCGAGGCCACGAGACTGGATGCCATCATCACGGAATTTCTCCAATATGCGAGACCGCCGGCGCTGAATTTGAAAGAGGCGGATTTGAACAAAGTCCTTGCCGAGACGGTTGCCCTGGTCCAACATGAGGCGCGCGGGAGAACGAACGTCAGCATCGAGACCTCCTTCAGCGACGAAGCCCTGACGGCGCAAATCGATCAAGATCAAATGAAACAGGTGTTCTGGAACCTCGCCGTCAACGCGTTTGACGCCATGCCGCATGGCGGACGACTCGCGATCGCCACCAGGCGCCGGAAAGTGGACGTCGGCGGTCGAAAGGCGGACGTCGTGGAAATCTTGTTTCAAGATTCCGGAGGAGGGATTCCGAAAAAGAACCTGGACAAGATCTTTTTGCCGTTCTTTACGACCAAAAGCCATGGGTCTGGATTGGGGTTGGCGGCTGTGCATCGCATCGTCGATTTGCACGGGGGATGGATCAAGGTGGAAAGCCGAGAAAACGAGGGAACTCGTTTTGTCGTCTGTTTGCCGCATCCGGCCGGCGCCGGGGTGCGATTATGGCATGAAGGGCGAGAGCCGTGGAAAAGATCCTAGTCGTCGACGACGAAGAAAGCTTGCGGGACGTGCTGAGCATCATGCTCAAACGGACCGGCTACACCGTCACCAGCGTGGCCGACGGCGAACAAGCCTTGGAGATCTTGAACAAGGAAATTTTCGATCTGGTGATTACCGATCTGCGGATGCCCAAAATCGACGGCATGGAGGTATTAAAAGCCGCCAAGTCCGCCGCCCCGGAGACGGTCGTGTTGGTGATCACGGCGTTTGCGTCCGCCGAATCGGCGGTCGAGGCCATGAAGCAAGGCGCGTACGATTATCTGACCAAGCCGTTCCAGATCGACGAAGTGCAACTGATCATCCGCAATGCGTTGGAGAAGCGGCGGTTGACGACCGAGAACATGTTGCTCAAACGCGAGATTGCGAGCCGGGCTTCCTTTTCACAACTGGTGGGGCAAAGCGAGGCGATGCAGAAAGTCTTCGACGTCGTTCGCAAGGTGGCCGATTCAAGGAGCAACGTCTTAATCTGCGGCGAGAGCGGAACCGGGAAAGAGCTGGTTGCACGGGCGATTCACTATAACAGCGCCAGGAGCGCGATGCCGTTCGTGGCCGTCAACTGCGGCGCCGTGCCGGAGACGTTGTTGGAGAGCGAATTGTTCGGTCACATGAAAGGTTCGTTCACCGGCGCCATCTCGAACAAGGTCGGTTTGTTCGAAGTGGCCAACGGCGGGACGATTTTTCTCGATGAGATCGGGGATACGCCTCCGTCGATTCAAGTGAAACTGCTGCGGGTCATTCAAGAGCGTGAGTTCAGGCGAGTGGGGGGGCATCAGGACGTCAAAGTCGACGTCCGGATCGTCGCCGCGACAAACAAGGATCTTGAAAAGGCGGTCGCCGACGGTTCGTTTCGACAGGATCTCTATTATCGACTGGACGTCATTCCGATCCGGCTCCCGCCGCTGCGGATGCGGACCGGCGACATTCCGTTGTTGGTGAACCATTTTCTTGAACGGTTCTCCAAGGAAAGCGGAAAGTCGGTTCCAACGTTGAGCCCGGATGCCCTGCGCGTGCTGTTGGAACACGAATGGAGGGGCAACGTCCGCGAGCTGGAGAATCTGATCGAGCGGGTGGTCGCCTTTTCGAAGGGGGAGACGGTGACCGATGCGGAGGTGCGGGGGTGGCTCCATCGGCCCGTTGCACCGGCACCGCAACAGCTTGTTCCTCTTGAATTGACGGATGAGGGGGTTGATCTCGAAGGGCTCGTTAACCGCATCGAGAGAGAGTTGCTGCTGAAAGCGCTCGAGCGATCGAAATGGGTCAAGAAAAAAGCGGCTCGACTCCTTCGCCTCAACACCAGATCATTCCGCTATCGACTGGAGAAGTATGCTATAAAAGGAGGCCGTGACTAAGCCTCTTCCCGCATCAACTCCGGCCCCTTCTTACGCGGTGACCGTTTCGGCTCCAGCCAAAGTGAACCTGATCCTTCGCGTACTCGACCGCCGCGCCGACGGATTTCACAACCTCTGGTCGTTGATGCAGACCGTCGGGTTGGAGGACGAAATTTCTCTTCGGCTCGATGAAAATCACGACGAGATCCGATTGCGCTGCGACGATCCTTCTTTGGCCGCCGATCAAACCAATCTGGTCTACCGGGCTGCTGACGCGGTGTTGCTCCACTGCCGCCGGAGAGTCGGAGTCGAGATCATGCTGACCAAGCGAATTCCGATGGGAGCGGGGTTGGGGGGAGGGAGCAGCGACGCGGCCGCCACGATCGTCGGCTTGAGTCGATTGCTCGATTTACGATGGTCGGCGGCCGACATGGCCCAGGTCGGCCGAACGTTGGGAAGCGACGTGCCGTTCTTTTTTTTCGCTCCCACCGCCGTCGTGACGGGGAGAGGGGAAGAGGTGCGCTCCGTTCACCTCCCAGGGGAGCGAGGAATCGTGCTGGTCTATCCCGGGTTCTCGATTGAAACCAAACGGGCTTATCAAACACTGGCTTCCCGCCGCACCCACGTGCGGCCGCTCTCCGCCGCCCATGCGGCACTCGGGCGGGAACGGCGACTTTCATGGGCGCAGATCCTTGAGAGCGCCGAGAACGACTTCGAAGAGCCGATGTTTGAAGCCTATCCTGCTCTCCGAGTCATCAAACACACGCTCCTGAAACTGGGCGCCGAAGCCGCTCTGCTGTCCGGCAGCGGCGCCACGGTCTTCGGCGTGTTTCATGATGAACGCAAGGCCAGGAAAGCCGCGAGCGACTACCCGGCTCAAGCTCGGGACAAGGTCTTTGCCGCCCCCACGGGGCGCGGTCCGGTACGCTGCCTTCTACTATAAGTGTCCGGCGCGGAGTCAGTTGACAGCCGCCGGAGATTTTCGATAGAGTCGGCAGGCCTTTTCTTTTCCCCACGCCACAGCGTGGAGAGACCGGGGAAATCCCGGCGTTCGCCGCGTAACGACGAAAAAGAGTCACGAAGTCCAGCTCCGAAGAAGATCTCCGATCGGACGATTCCGGAACACCCCATGAACAGAGAGTTGAAAATTTTCTCCGGCAACGCCAACCTCGCGCTCGCCCAGGAAATTTGCGCGTATCTGGGGCAGAAGCTTGGAGAGGCGACGGTCTCCTCGTTCAGCGACGGAGAGATTCGGGTGAAAATCGAGGAAAACGTGCGAGGCGCGGACGTGTTCGTCGTGCAGTCCTGCTGTCATCCGGTCAACGATTCGCTGATGGAGCTGTTGATCATCATCGACGCGCTCAAACGATCGTCGGCGAATCGTATCACCGCCGTCATTCCGTATTTCGGTTACGCCCGCCAAGATCGTAAAGACCAGCCCCGCGTGCCGATCACCGCCAAACTGGTCGCCGATTTGATCACCACGGCGGGTGCGGATCGTGTGCTGACCATGGATCTGCACGCCGGACAGATTCAAGGTTTCTTCAACGTGCCGGTCGATCATCTTTACGCCATGCCGGTGTTGTTGGAGTACATCCAAAAGCGAAAGATCGACGATCTGGTGTTGGTCTCTCCCGACGCCGGCGGTGTGGAGCGGGCAAGGGCTTTCGCCAAGCGGGTGCAGGCGACGCTCGCGATCATCGACAAACGGAGAGAAGGGCCGAATCAAGCCCAGGTGATGAACATCATCGGCGACGTGAAGGGCAAAAGCGTCCTTTTGCTCGATGACATGATCGACACGGCCGGAACGATCGTGCAAGGGGCGCAGGCTTGCGCCGACCAAGGCGCGCGCGAAGTCTGGACGGCTTGCACGCACGCCGTGTTGTCCGGGCCCGCCTTGGAACGATTGCGGGATTCTTGTATCACTCAGGTCGTGACGACCAACACCATTCCGTTGCAGGGGAAAGAACGGGTGTGCCCCAAGCTTCATCAATTGTCGGTCGCGCCTCTCTTGGGAGAAGCCATCCGACGCATCCATGAGGACGAATCGGTCAGTTCACTCTTTGCGTAGGCCCGGTGAGCGGGGTTTCTGGCCTCGGAAAGGGAGTAAAGGAGTATCATGAAGTTCGAGCTGGTAGCCACAGTGAGAGAGCGGGCGGGAAAAGGCGTGGCCAGGGCCATGCGTCGAGCAGGCAAAATTCCGGCGGTGTTGTACGGGCAAGGCGAGTGCATGTTGTTGTCCGTGAGTCCGACGCCGTTGATGAAAATTTTGAAGTCTCATGCCGGCAGTTCGGCGTTGATCGCGTTGACCATCGAAGGGGCGAAGTCCAATCCCAACCGGACGGCGCTGCTGCGCGATTATCAGCTTGATCCGGTGAGCGGAGCTGTGTTGCACGCCGACCTTTTTGAGGTGTCGATGAGCAAGCCGATTCGGGTCAAAATCCCGATTCAAGTCGTCGGCGGCACCCCCGTCGGCGTCAAAGAAGGGGGCGTGTTGCATCACAATCTGCGTGAATTGCACATCGAATGTCTGCCGTCGGCCTTGCCGGATCACATTGAGATTGATGCGTCGGGGTTGGCCATCGGAAGCGGCGTTCACGTCAAAGAGCTCACGGTGGGCGAGGGTATTCGACTGTTGGACGATGCCGATCAAATGGTGGTGAGCGTGGCGGCGCCCCTCTCCGACGCCAAGCTTGAAGCTCTTCTGACCAGCGGCACCGCGGCGGGAGCGGAGCCCGAGGTCATCGCGAAGGGCAAAGAGGCAGGGGGTGAAGGCGCCGGTGCCGAGGCGGCCAAGGCCGGAGCGGCGGCCGGCGAAGGAAAGGCCGCTGAAAAGAAGGAAGCGGCGCCCAAGGCGGAAAAGAAAGAGGCTGAAAAGAAGAAATAACGTTGCGCCTTCTTGTCGGATTGGGCAATCCCGGACCAGCCTACGTTCGGACCCGTCACAACGTCGGGATGTGGGTGATCGAGCGGGCCGCCGCTCGATGGACGATCTCTCTCCAACCACGTCGGACCGCTCGAATCGGAACCGGACGGCTCGGATCGGAGCCGGTCACGTTGGCCGGCTTGCTCGATTGGATGAATATCACGGGCCCTCCCATCAAAAGCCTCCTGCGAGAGCTGAATCTGACGCCCGACGATCTCATTCTCATCCACGACGATCTCGACCTGGAGCCCGGGCGACTCCGCGTCAAATCCGACGGGGGGCACGGCGGGCACAACGGCGTGCGATCCGTGATCGAAGCGTTGGGCACATCTCGGTTCGTGCGGGTCAAAATCGGGATCGGCCGTCCGGCGCCCGGTCAAAACCCCGCTGACTATGTGTTGGAGCCGGTTACGGCGGATGAGATGCGCCTGTTCGATCCCTGTCTTGAGCGGGCGGTGGATGCCTTGGAGTGGGTGATCCAGCAGGGGGTGACGGCGGCGATGAACCGGTTCAACGTGCGAGACAGAAAAGAAGGCGGCGAGTCGTGAAAGATTCCTGCTGTTGAGTGTTCAAGCTTGACGAAGGAAACTTCCGAACCGTCGAATTTCACATCATGGGACTTTGTTGCGGCATGATCGGGCTCCCGAACGTCGGCAAAACGACGGTCTTCAATGCCCTGACCGGCGGCGGGGCCTTGGCGGCCAATTACCCGTTCGCGACCGTCGATCCCAACATCGGTATTGCCCTGGTTCCTGATCCACGATTGAGCGTCCTCACTGCCATCTTCAAGTCAAAAAAAACCACCTACAGCATGCTTGAAGTGCGGGACATCGCCGGATTGGTCGAAGGGGCCAGCAAGGGCGAAGGGCTGGGCAATCAGTTTTTGGGCCATATCCGCGAGGTGGACGCGCTGTTGCACGTCGTGCGTTGTTTTCAGGGAACCGACGTGGTGCACGTGAGCGGAACCGTCGACCCCCTTCGCGACATCGGGGTCATCGAAACCGAATTGATGCTGGCCGATCTGGAGACGCTCGAACGTCGCAAACAAAAAACGGAAAAGAAGGTCCGGGCAGGTGACAAGAAGGCCGCCTTCGAGGTCGAGTTTCTTGGACGGTTGATGAATCAACTTGATAACGGGCAGTGGCTCGGCAACCGGACTTACACGCCTGACGAGCGGCTGATTCTCAATGAGTGTCAATTGCTCGCCGCCAAGCCGGTCCTGTTCGTGGCCAATGTCTCGGAAGACACGCGAGCCGGTGACGCGATGGTGCAGGCCGTGCGCGAGTTCGCCGCGAAGCGCGGCGCCGGGGTCGTGGTCCTTTGCGGCCAGCTTGAGGCGGAGGTGGCCTCGTTGCCGGACGCCGAACGGGAGGCCTTTCTTAAGGAACTGGGGTTGGCCGAATCAGGTCTTGTCCGGCTCACGCGCGAAGCGTACGGACTGCTCAACCTCGTCACCTTTTTCACCGCCGGAGAAACCGAATCGCGGGCCTGGCCCATTCCGCGTGGCACCAAGGCCCCGCAAGCGGCGGGGAAAATTCACTCGGATATGGAGC
>JANDJJ010000040.1 GCA_024330945.1 Nitrospira sp.
ACGAAGGTTCCTCGTTCCATCACGCGCTGCAGCTCTTGAATGGCTTCACCGTGAATCGCCTCTTTGCCCACACAGATTTTGAATCCATTGTACTCGGCGGCGTTGTGACTCCCCGTGATCATGATGCCACCCTGCACCGGCAGGGTGAACAGCGAAAAATACACAAGCGGCGACGTACAGACGCCAAGGTCCACCACGTCCAGCCCTCCGGCAAGCAGACCTCGAAGCAAGGCTTGGTGAAGCGCAGGTGAACTGGTCCTTCCATCACGGCCAAGGCTGATCGTCGTCACGCCTCGTGGTCTGACATACGTCGCGTACGCACGCCCCAATCGTTCGGCGATGTCCTCGGTCAACTCCTGGCCGACGATGCCGCGCACATCATATTCGCGAAAGAGTCCCATATCCTTTGTTCCTCGTCATGGAGAACCGGCGCGGGGCCGCTGTCATCACCGAGAGCGGGTCTACGAACGTTCCACCTTTCTTCCATAATCGTCCTGAAACCGCACGATATCATCTTCGCCAAGATAGAGCCCGTTCTGCACCTCGATGAGATGCAAGGTCTCTTGGCCAGGATTCTCCAGCCGGTGGGGCGTTTCAACCGGTATCGCCGTGCTCTGTCCCACTCCCAACTCAAAGACCTCCTCCCCTCTCGTCACACGAGCCCTGCCCGCGATCACCACCCAATGTTCACTACGTTTGTGATGCAATTGCAACGACAGCCTGCCTCCCGGATTAACCGTAACCCGCTTCACTTTGAAGCCCGGTCCCTCTTCCAACACCGTGTAAGATCCCCACGGCCGCTGAACGGTCACATGCTCCAAATGTTCAGGCGCTCCCTGCTGTTTGAGAATCTCAACCACTTTTTTGACGTCTTGGGCACGATGCTTCGGACACACCAGTGTCGCATCCGGAGTATCCACGACCACCATGTCCTTTAATCCGATCGTCGCCACGACCCGACGGTCGGCGTACACAATCGACTCGCTGCAATCAAGATCGACGACTCGCCCCATGAGGATGTTGCCAGCTTCATTTTTGACCGCCACTTCATCCAAGCTGCCCCAGCTCCCGACATCCGACCACCGGAATGAGACCGGCACCATTGCCGCCTTCGATGATCGTTCCATCACGCCGGTATCGATCGAAATCGATGCCGCATCACGATACACTTCCTCAACCGAGGAGGGCGGTGCTCCCGTCGCCTTGAGTTGTTGGATCCGATCCACAATTTTGGCCAAGCCCGGCTGATGTCGGCGAATCTCATCGAGAATCGTCGCTGCCTTCCAGACAAACATCCCGCTGTTCCAATAATAGGAGCCGGCCTTGAGATACCGAGCGGCCTTGGCAGCATCAGGCTTCTCCACAAATTGGCGAACCCGATAGCCACACAACCTCCCTACCTTCCCCAGCACCGCTTTCTCATCGGGCTTGATGTAACCGTAGCCGGTTTCCGGTCTGATCGGTTTGATCCCGAATGTGACCAAGTAATCCTGTTCAGCCAACTGAGTCGCCAACGCAACGGCCGATTCAAATTCCCGCTGCCCGGTGACCACATGATCGGCGGGTACCACGAGCATGAGGCCATGCCGATGACGCGCCAGCACCTCAATCGCCGCCAAGGCGATCGCAGGCGCCGTATTCCGTCCCTCCGGCTCCAGCACATAATTATCTTTGATGTCGTCTTTCCAGTCTGCCAATTGAAGGCGGATCAATTCGGCCTGGGAACCGTTGGTGGAAATCAAGACGTTACGCGCCGGCGCGCATCCGAGCACACGCCGCATGGTTTGCCGAATCAACGTGTCCTCGCCGCCGATCCGCAAGAGCTGTTTGGGGAACAGATGCCGACTCACCGGCCAAAATCTCGTGCCGCTGCCGCCCGCCATGATGACCGGATACAAGCGGGACTTACAGTCATTTCCTTGAGTCCGTACACCGCGGATTGCCATACTTCACTCCATCCAGTTGAGCCGATTGCGTCCGGCTGAATAATCGGCCGACGATCATTTTTGGCGTGGTTGCTGCGCCTCTAAGATCATCTCGACGACCTCCCGGACCGCTCCTTCTCCGCCTTTCTTGCGGCACACATAATCGACCGCCTGCAACACGCGCGGCATGGCGTCAGCCGGCGCTGCGGAAAACCCCACGGCTGTGAGCGCTTCAAGATCGTTGACGTCGTCGCCGATATAGGCCACCTGATCGAGCGCAAGACCGTAGCGAGACGCCATGTCGCGGACCATGGACAATTTGTCCATCACACCCTGGTGCACCTCCGAGATCGCAAGTTTTTCAGCCCGGCGCGCAACTAGCCTCGTGCGCTCTTGGGTGACGATCGCCGTGATGAGACCGGCCTTTTGAAGCAGCTTGATTCCCATGCCGTCGCGCGTGTTGAACTTCTTCCATTCATCGCCGGATTCGGAATAGTACATGCCCGCATCGGTCAAGACGCCGTCCACGTCCATGGCAAACAGGCGAATCCGCCGGAGGCGAGCCTTGGCAGGCAGACGGTCGGTCGTGCATGATCGAATCGACGCTCTTGGGCGCGTTTTTTTATTCATCCTGATCCAATCAATTCCATCTGCATCACGGCACAGTTGAACCGTGACACTCCTTTTCGTGCTCCCTCACAGCGAGGATTCGACGAATCTTCCCACGGCGTTTAAATACTCGTCGAAATCACCAAGCCGCTCCCGTAAGATCCGATAGACTTCCCGATCATCCACTTTCCAATACAGATGAACGAGCAGGTTGCGAAAACGGGCCATTTTCCCCATTCGAACCGTCAAGTCCTCGCCTAACACACCCAATTCGCCGAGAATTCTCATACAGTCGGCATAATCTTCCGGGCTTCGCCCGCCTCGCTTGGCCGCCACATGACCGCAGATGTCGAGTGCGGCTTCCGTAGCCACAATGAGCAGATACTTGGCGCTATTGACCGCTTTTGTATCGGAGAGAAACGCCGCCTCTCCCGATCTCCCAAGCTCACACAATTGGCGACAGGCATCTCGCAGATGTCCCGCAAGCTCGCGGAGGCGGTCCACATTAACGTCGGCCACCGAGAACCTCTCTCAAATACCGTCTGGCGAAGGGTGCAAAATCGAAGTATTCATCCCATGTCCTGGCGCGAAACTCATCGAGAAACTCTTCATCGCGCACAAACAGAACCGTTCCGTTCAAGGCATGGTAGCGGAACCCGACCGGCGCATCATTGAGCAGGCGAACATCCACGGGCAACCCGACGACACCGGTCCATCGCACTCCCCGTTCCAGTTCATAATCTCGAAACGATTCCTGGCGAACGATTCTCGGCTCAAGGTACAAGGCCAGATCCAGATCCCGAAACGGACCACCTGCCGGAAAAGATCCGTGCAACAAGGCAAAGAGAATTTCGGGACTGTCCTTGATCAGCATGCTCAATTGCCTGAGTGCGCGATCCCGCTGTGCAACCGAGGCTTTTCTGGACTTGGAGTACACTTGCGACTTTCCGTTTCCGCTGCTGTCCCTGTGGGAGACACGACGATCTTACTGGAAAACCCGTTCCAGGCCAACCGAGAGCCACAATCCCTCCTTCCCCTCCTTCTCCGTCTCACGGCTCTGCCGACGCAAGAAACCGCCTCTTTTCCCCTGTCTGTGCCCAGCAACCCAAAGGCCACCGGCTGCTATGGCCGGTCCCACAGTTGCCGCAATACATACCGGACGCCGTCGCGCCAATCCGGCAGACTCAGGTGAAAGACTCCGCGGAACTTGCTCGTGTCAAGACGGGAGTTAGCCGGCCGTGTGGCCGCCGTCGGATAGGCGGAGGAGGGAATCGCTTCGATGGCATCAGGCCAGAGTTTGAGTGACTGACCATCCGCAAGGGCCTCCGCCACCACAAACCTCGCATAGTCGCACCAGGTTGTCTCTCCCCCCGCCACCACATGATACAGCCCGTACGGGAACGGCTCGGTTCCCTGCTGTTGCCACTCACGAACGAGGTGGGCCGTCACATCGGCCAGCAGTGCGGCGGAGGTGGGCGCTCCCCATTGATCGGCCACCACTTTGAGGCGATCCCGCTCGGCCGCCAGCCGAAGGATGGTCTTGGCGAAATTGGAGCCATGGGCCCCGACCACCCAACTGGTACGAAGAATCAGATGACGAGTCGTGGCCTGCTGCAACGCCAGTTCGCCCGCTCGCTTGCTTCGGCCATAGACGTTTAAGGGCTTCGTTTCATCCTCTTCGGTATAGAACCCCACTTTCCTGCCGTCAAACACATAGTCGGTCGAATAGTGGATAACAAGCGCGCCGAGTTTGTCCGCCTCTTCTCCAATCACTCCGGGAGCAACCGCATTGACGGCATGGGCCAAACTCGGCTCGGACTCCGCGCGGTCGACGGCCGTATAGGCGGCGGGGTTGGCGACCACATCGGGTCGAACCCGACGCACAAGCTCCCGAATGGAAGCCTCTTTCGTAAAGTCGCCGTCTTCTTGATCGACGGCGCAGATCTCCCCCAACGGCGCCAGCGCCCGCCCTAACTCAAACCCTACCTGGCCGTTCCTGCCGGTCAACAAAATTTTCATCTTGATCGTCGTGCCAGCGTTATCGTGCTGTCATCGCTGGCGTTCATCGATCGCGGGCATCGTGCAGGCATCAATATTCCGCTTGTTTCAACCCGGGACTGACTTGGGGAAGAAACACCTATGAAACGCGCTCTGAAATCAGCGGATGAAAACGTGGGACGAGTCGTTTTAAATCTTGCAGCACCTCGTCATCCTCATAGTCCGACAACTTGTCAGGCAAATCTTTGGCCCATGCGTCAAGATCCCCTGCCGGCAACACTCCGCCGACCGCGCAATGAATTTTCGGATGAGCGGTGGGCTCGACCTGTTCACCGGCTTCGAACAGCTCCTCGTAGAGTTTTTCACCCGGCCGCAGACCGGTATAGACAATCTGAATGTCTCGCCCTGGCACCAGACCAGACAACACGATCATATTCCGCGCCAAATCGGCCACTTTGATCTGCTCCCCCATGTCGAGCACGAACACCTCACCACCGTGTCCCATGACACTGGCCTGAAGAACAAGCTGGACAGCCTCGGGAATCGTCATGAAAAATCTTCGGATCTCAGGGTCTGTCACGGTCACCGGCCCGCCCTTGCGAATCTGTTCGGCAAACAATGGTACGACGCTGCCGTTGCTCCCCAACACGTTTCCGAATCGCACGACCGTGAATTTGGTGACGCCTTTCTGATTGAACCCTTGCACCAGATATTCGGCGATCCGCTTCGTGGCCCCCATCACGCTCGACGGATTGACGGCCTTGTCGGTCGAGATGAGCACAAACCGCTCGACGCCCGACTTCAGCGACTCTTCGGCCACCACACGGGTCCCGATGACATTGTTCCGCACCGCCTCTTTGGGATTGAGCTCCATCAACGGCACATGTTTGTGCGCTGCCGCGTGAAACACAAGATCCGGACCGGTTTGCCGAAAGACCTCAGCCACGCGATCCGTCATCGTCACATCCCCCACAAGCGGCAGCACGCCGAGATGGGGAAACGACGCCCGCAACTCAAGCAACAGCGCATGCAACGAGTTTTCATACCGCTCGAACAGGATCAACGATTCTGGCTTATACTGCGCGATTTGCCGACACAATTCCGATCCGATCGAACCCCCGGCGCCGGTCACCAGCACCGTTTTCCCCTCGATGAGCGGATGCAGTTCCCGACAATCGGCCTGAATAGGATCCCGTTGCAACAGATCTTCGAGTTGCATCGGCCGAACCTGTTGGAGCAAAACCGGATCGCCAAGAAGCCGCTTCATACTGGGCAAGATCTTGATAGGAACCGTACACCCTTCCGCCGAGGCCAGAATCTTCCGCCTGACGTCAGGAGCAGCGGAGGGAATAGCCACAATGATCTCATGGGCACCTACCCGATCGGCCACAGCTTTCACATCGGCCGTTGTCCCCAACACAGGAATCCCGTGGATCTGCATCCGCCGTTTCACCGGATCATCATCCACAAAGGCAATCGGGCGACAGCGATACTCCGGATCGGCGAGCATCGCACGGGCCAATTGTTCGCCCGCATTGCCGGCGCCGACGATTAAGACCTTGCTGGCAGTCGGCTCAATAATATGAAGCCATTCCCGAAACCATCGAACCCCCAATCTGATGCCGGCCAGATAGAGGGCACTCAGCAGACCCGTGAGGATGATGACCGAGCGCGGATACGCTCTGACCCCGAAGAGAAGATGGACCACTCCGTAAAAGACCGCCGAGCTCGCAAGCGACGCCCAAAGGATCCTACCGAGGTCATGGAGTCCTACATAACGCCACAAGCCCCGCTGAATGCCGAACGCCCAAAGACCGGCGCCGAACACAAGCAAGGTGATTGGCAGATACCTCAACATGATCATCCGGTGATCGGCCGGAATGTCGCCGTCGAAGCGCAAGAGAAAGGCGGTGACATTCGCGGCCAAGATCAGGCTCAATTGTGTGCCAATCACGATCAGCGAACGATGGTCCAGCAGCCGGCTTCCGTATCGGCCAGCTACGGCATGGAACAGTTTGGCTGCGATCTGTTTCATACACGACCCGAGATGATGGACAACGGTTCTCTTCGCCCAGGAAGCTTCATTGAGAGCATCGATCGAGCCGCGTCAATGACGAAAGCGGCCGGCAAATGTTGAAGACAGTCGCTCAGGCTGTCGATGTGGCGACTACAGCCCTCGGCGTAACAGGGCACACAGTCACCTTGTCCTTGAAGAAGCAACACATTGCCCTGCCGCTGGGTCCCCTTCGTCTTCCAGGGACTGTTTCCACCAAATGGAAAGTCCTTCGGCCACGGCCCCCATTTGACCGGATTCGATGGTCCAAACAAGACGACACTCGGCGTTCCCACCGCCGCCGCCATATGGCTCACCGCCGTATCGGTCCCAATATAGACAGCCGCGCGGCTCAAGAGGTAGCCCAGTGCGGGAAGGCCGAGTCGACCGGCGAGATTGACGGTCCCACGTGGCAATCGCCCCATGACATCTTCACAATAAGCACGCTCCGACGGCGTGCTTCCTCCTGTAAGGATCACCGTCAGTCCCTGATCGGTCAGCCAGGTCCCAAGAGCCGCCCATCCCTCCACCGTCCACATCTTGTACGTAAATTTCGGAGAGACATGAACAACGGCATAGGGTCGGCTCACAGCGGAAATACACCCCCGAACTTGCTCAGCATCTTCTCCCGTCCATGCGACAACCGGTGTCGCCAGCGGCGCACCTCCCACCAACTCGATCAGGCGGAGATTCATCGCAATGGTGTGAGTATGGCGATTGTCAAACGGAACCCATTTGTTGAGCAGGCGCCGCTTCCACCAGGACTTGCTGTCGGCCAGCAACGTTCCCACTCGATATCGCCCGGCAACCCACGCATACAACGTTGGGCGATCCCCCGCCAACACTGAGAGCGCTAGATCATACTGTCGCCAGAGAGACCGCAACAGTCGCGCATGTGCGGCAGGTGTCGGCCTCTCGGCCACCGTCCAGACTCGATCAATATCGGGATTGGCCGAGACCACGTCCTGGGTGCCTTCAAAGACCAGCATGTCGATCGCGGCCTTGGGATAGGTGGCCTTCAATGACCGGACTACCGGCGTCGCCAACAGCACGTCGCCGATGCGGCGTGTGCAGATCACCAGCGCATGGGCAACAGGACCAATCACTCACACCTTTCTCAAAAAGGCCAGCAAATCGTGGCCCTTGCGGCACCACATGGCCGGCACATTCAACACTTCGGCTACGATTTTCAACGTCCGGTACACCACGGGGGGTGCCTGGAACGATTCCGCGAACCGCACGCGCTTGGTCTCCAGCCGTTCGATCCGAAATCCGCACTGACCCGCCAATCGTTCCAGCGAGCGTGGGGTGAAAAAGCTGATATGCCCTCCGTATCGCTCCATGTGAAAATAATCCCAGCGCTCGCGCATGAACGACACGGTCCAACTGTCGGCATTGCCGGTCCCGATCACCAGGATTCCACCGGGCACCAAGATATTCCAGATTTCTTTCATCACGTCAATCGGCTGACGGAGATGCTCGATCACTTCCATCATGGTCACGACGTGAAACCGATCGGGGGGATACCGAGCCTCCTGCAACGTACCGGCAAACACCGTTAATCCGACCGCCCGCGCCGCCTCTGCCGCCCGTTGTGCCGGTTCCACGCCTTCGGCGTCGATGCCTTCCTTCTTCGCACTGAGCAACAATGCCCCGCTGGAGCAGCCGACATCGAGCAAACGAAACGAGGCACCAGGGTTGAGTCCCAGCAGCTCCCGCACCCGTGCAAACAACCGTCTGGCTCGCTGATCATGGCGCTTCTGCGAGAGAGGATTCGGCAACGTGCCGGCTTCCGTGTCGAATTTGTCGAGCGCCGCGAGATAGTCGATTTCCTCGATCTGACTCACAAGATGCCCGCAGGCCGTGCAGGCCAGCAAAGGCCCCTCAGGCAGGGCGATGTCGGTCTCGCGAAATCCTGCCGCGCAGCCGGCAGGGCATGAGGTGACAACGGGCATGGAACCGTCCTTCACGCCATTTGATAGCGATCGAGTCCCTTGACCGCGCGGACCCGATCTGATCGGAGGAGCGCCTCCAACCGTGCCTGATTCTCCGCCATCGCCGACCGGTCCTGCTCCGGATGCCAGAGATGAAACACCGGCGCTGCCAGGCGGGCGCTTTTGTGCTTGACGCCGGTGCGAAGCAATCGAATGACCAGATCCGAATCTTCCAGCCCCCATCCTTCATACGACTCATCCAAGCCGTTGACACAAACCAAATCATGCCGCCAGACGGAGAGGTTGCAGGTCTTAATCCCTTCCCATCGATTCGGCGCCCATTTGCGAAACAACCAATCAGGCAGTCTCAGCAACGGCAGCAGCCGATTGACATCTCGTTTCATCCACTGGCCCGCCCAATCGATCCAGCTCCATTGATGGAGAGGTAGAGAATTGCGCAATGCTCGATTAGTCAGTCTCTCACTCAACAACATGCGATGGGAACTCAAAAAATAACCGGCCTCAGCCAGGGCCTTATGGGTTTCGACGAAACGGCGGGATGGCACACAGTCTCCGTCGGTAAACACAATGTAATCCGCGTCCGTCGCCGCGACCGCCCGATTGCGGATTGCCGCAGCCCGAAATCCCTGATCCTCGTGCCAGACATGCAGAAGCGGAACGGGTCCTCGACGTTGGAACGATTGAATGACCGCTGCTGTCTCTTCCGTTGAACCGTCATCCGCCACCACCAGCACAAACTCTCGATCACTTTGATGGCAATACCCCTCCAGCACACAGGCCAGCGCATCAGGACGATTGTACGTCGTGACGATGACCGCCGTTTTCATCCTCGGTTTTCATTCTGACGAGGGGGGTCCGGTCGCCTAAGCGGCGGCTGCATGGGGATGGCCCATTGTTCTTGTTGTTCAAATCGCTTGGCGTAGCGGTAGAACGTCCCTTCAAAGTTGCCGAAGGCAATGACGAAGCCGGGCCAGCCGTCCAAAAATCCACGCTTGGCAATGTAATGCTTGAGAAACGACCAGCTCGCATGCCAAAGGGCCGCCCCCATCGACACTCGTTTGCCATTGAGCTTCTGAGCGCCGAGCGTGGAATATCGATTGGCCTTCTTGACCACTTCTTCAAAGTTTCGAAAGGGAATCTGCCAAATGGCATGGCGCAGGCGGCCAACTGGCTTCTCCGTCAACAGTTCGTAGCCTTCATGCACCGGCAGCTCCATATATCGCATGGCGCCTTTGCGAAACAACTGCGGCTGCCGAAAATTGGGATACCAACCAGAATGTTTGATCCAGCGGCCCATAAAATAATTCCGGCGTGGCACAAGATAGGCATCGTGAGCCGGGGTCCCGGCCATGAGATCCAGGATTTCATCGCGCACCTCGGGCGTGCAGAGCTCGTCCGTGTCGAGGCTGAAGATCCATTCATGCCGGCAGGCTTCCACCGCTTGATTGCGCAAATGGCCAAATCCTTGAAAAGGAATTTGAACGACCTTAGCCCCTAGTTCTTGGGCAATACGATCGGTACCGTCCGTACTGTGCGAGTCGGCCACGATAATTTCATCCGCCCATGAGACACTGTTGACTGTGTCGGCAATCCGGTCAGCCGAATTGTAAGCAATGATGTAGACCGACACTTTCACGACATGGGCTCCTCGAAAACAGGGAAAGCAGCCCCCGCGAGACCGCCATCAGACCGCCGCTCCGGCGCCAACAATATTCCCAGAAATGTCGTCACCAGGTGGCCCTCAGCAAAGGTGCGAAAGTGGGAGCTAAACAGACTGGTCAAGCACCAGCCGCACAAGATAGCCATTGCCACTCCTCGATAAGGACCAGCCGGTGCGGCCGCCATCGCAACAAGCCAGACAAGAAAGACCGCGAGGCCCGGCAGACCGTGCTGAACCACGATTGCCAGGTACTGATTGTGCGGATCACCGGTTACCTGCGACCGCCAGTCGTTCTGATCGTACTTGCCAGCAATCTGCTCGGCATACGCTCTCTTGAACCCCCCCGTCCCAACCCCTATGACCCAATGACGCGCCGCAATCTCCATCGTGTGTCTGAGAAACAGTTTTCGCGCTCCCATTGAGGTTTCATACGCCGCTTCTTCTCCACCGTTCCATTCCTGCACCGCTTGAGTCAATCGCATGTGCATGCCGGGCGAAACCACGACGAGCAGCACTGTACCGATCGGCAGCAGCAAGCCGAGAGCGAGTCTTTGTTTGTACGTGCCAGACCACAGGCCGAATGCGGCCAGTCCCGTCAACAGCGCCACATAGCCGCTACGGGCTCCTGCCACAAAAACGATATTGGCCCCAAAAAAAGCAGCCGCGAGGAGCATCCCCCATCGCCCTCGCTCCTCCCATCGATAATGCCGCGCCAACCAGAGACAGAGCAAGGTTGCGATGGTGAAACTCATAGCCTGCGTCACGTTGTTTCGCAAAAGAGCGTCGGGTGATTTCCACAGGCTGATTCCGGTCAACAGACTGGCAAACGAAGCCGTGACACCCACACCCGTCGCCATCAAAAAACTGGAGATGAGCCGCCGTTTCCATCGCTCGTCGTCAAAGAGGGCAAACAGGATGATGAACCAAAGGACCGTCCGCCATTTCAACACATCGGTCCACCGCTCCTGCCAAGAAGCTTGTCCGTAAGCTGTCCCCATGATGACGAGCCCGAGAAATGCCAACCCCCAATAGACGGGAGGAGAGGCAGCCGCTCGCTTGATTCTCGCAAACGCCTCACCACTGACCACAAATGCAAGATAGGTTGCAACCAGACCGATGCTTGCCACCGTGGGAGAATACAAGAGGCCGACCACCGCAAGGATAGCGGAGCCCCTTGCCACCTCTATTAAATTGAGACGAGTGGCACCGGAGCGACCCGCCACGGCGTCGAGAGGAGGAGGGGAAGACACGGTGTCTTGCCTAGGCACGATAAAGATATTTCCTCCTCAGCTTCTGGAGCGCAAACTTGAGCCGTTGCACGACCTTGGGAGGAGCGGGCTCCAGTGCGGAACGAAACCTGCCGTTCTTGCTCCCCTGCACCACCACCGGCTCTTCCAGCCAATACAACGCCACACCTTGTTCGCGATCAATCCGTTCAAACAGATTATCCGCCGGCAAGACAATCCCGTACCGTTCGATCCATGACACCCGCAGTTCCGCGGCCTTCCTGCCCACGATATAGGCTTCGGCCAATCGCCCTCGCGAGGATCGATACAACCGCTGTCCCGGCACCAGCCTGCTGCGCGGCGTGTACAGATTGCCCCCACTTCCAATGAACAAAACGAACGGCTCTTCAAAACCGGACGATTCCGACAAGGCGTCCCGCACACCTTGCACAAAGCCGCGCAGCAGGATCACATCGTCTTCCAAGATCAAGGCCCGCTGCCACTGCCGCTCGATCAGCAATCGGTGCGCGTGAACATGTTTCATCGCACACGACTGTTGGGCAAGGCTCAAACCAGAGTGACGCACATATTGCTGGACGGCTTCCTCGTGCCAGTCTGCCACATCGTAGTCATGAATAAATTCGTATCGAAGCCCCAATGGGTCCAACTGCCGTTCGATGTGGCGGCGGCGCTCGACAAAACTCTTGACATTAATGACCAGAATTCCGTCAAGGCCGAGATTGTCACCAGTCATCGTTGCACATATCCGCTCGACTTGAGCTTGGCCGTTTCAACTCCAACCAACCACAGCCCCACGGCGAGCCGCCTTGTGTTCGACCATCACAACCAGCCATCCCGCAGCCAGAAACAGCAGCGCCACTCCTCCGATGATGACGAAACGAACCGGACCGGACGACCATTGAAACATCAGGGCAGATAGCCCGCACAGCATCATCAGTCCATACGCAACATAGGCCGTCTTGCGATGCCCCCATCCGGCCAACACCAACCGCTGATAATAATGTGACCGGTGCGCTTGCCAGACTTTCTCGCCCCGCAGGAGTCGCCTGGCCAGTGTCACCGACGCATCGACAATGAACGGAGAAAACGCCAGCAACGGAACGCCCAGCGACCAGGTCCCGTTTTTCCACCCGATCAGCCCGAGACCAGCCGCAAGAAAGCCCAGTGTCGTCGAACCGGCATCGCCCAGAAAAATGCGAGCGGGATGAAAATTAAACCACAAAAAGGCTCCCGCCGCCGCCGCGATCGACAGACTCACGAGTGTCAGAGAGCTATCGCCGGCCGGCCAAGCCGCAATCGCCAAAAACCCGAACCCGATCAGCGCCATCCCTCCGGCCAGGCCATCCATGCCGTCCATGAAATTGTAGAGGTTGACCATCCAGGCCACAGCGATAGTTGCCATAGCCGCCCATCCCCATCCCAGATCTTCGACCAAGAACCCACCAACCAGCCCCCCCGCCACGAGCAGATGACCGACCAGCCGAACGAGCACCGGCAGGCCGACCAGATCATCCACAAAGGAGACTGCGACCAGAACAGCCGCCCCCATCCACAGCGGCCACCATTCGATCGGCGACACAAACAACACACCCGCGGCCATGCCGGCAGCCACACCAAGACCGCCGGTTCTTGGAACAGGTCGTTGATGAAGCGACCGTTCGTTGGGATGATCCAGCACGTGATGAGACAGCCGGCGGAGCAACACGGCGAGCACGATCAACGTCACGACGAAAGACAACACCGGAGCAAGCCACTGCGGAAACGAGGAAACCCAGGCCGTCATGAATTGCCGCTAGCGGAACTGGAAGAGCCGATCACGAGACACGCGCACGGCGCGCGTACCTCACGAGAGCTAAGGTGGATGATCCATGAGTTCCGGATGCGCTTGTAGCCATTGCAGCAGAGCCAAAAGAACGAGCTCGATATCGGTCAGGCGAGACGAGCGGATATGAAACAGTTCTTGAGGGGTGACTTCGCTGTAGAAGTGCACCAGCCGGTTCCGATACCCGGCATATCCCGAAGCAGACCGGCATCCCGTTCTTCTAACACCCCGATTTCTCGAAGCTGAAGGGGAATATCCTTATATTCGACGACCGCACGGCCGAAACCTTTCGCGAGGAGATGCCGGCCTAGGTCGAGCAGCGCTTCAAGTCCTCTCCGCAGATACGACTCAGCCGCCGCGACGGTACGTGGGTCGCTGACGAATGATTCCATGTTGTCGGCGGGAAGAGAGCGGAGGCCCTCCAGCATCCGCCGGACCCACGAGGCCCGGTCCGCGACGATGGCCGCGTGCACCTGTGAGCGTGTCACATCGTCAACCCAGCTAGCACGTCTCGGACCCTATCCCGTTCAAAGGGGGCCAAATCTCCTGCCCGGCGCAGTACGAACAGTTCATACTCCGCGCAACGATCCGGATCGGCTTCGTACAGCAGTTCGCCTCGGATGATCTCCACGGCCAAGAACGGAGGGGCTTCAGGCAAACTGACGAGATCGACCCGACCGACGCCAAGCAGATCTTCCAGCTCGGCCATCAACCGGACTTTGGCGAGCGGATCGAGCGAACGACCGGGCTTGGGCAGAATCCCGATATCGACGTCAGCGGTTGTCTTATCGGTGAGCGCATGTCCGCATCTGACCAGGCCGGCGATCTCCGGAGCTCGGCTTCCGAAAACATAGAGCGCATCGATGCCATACCGGCGGCACATCGAAGCAAGACCACCGCTCATATCAGTATTCATGAGAGTCCTCTCGCGTGGCTCTGGCTAACTGGAACAACCGCATTATGTGAAATCCTCGTCTGACTGTCAACAAACGGCTCTCCCGCCACCCTCACCCTACCCCTCTCCCCCTAAAGGGAGAGGGGAAAGAGCGACCGGATCATCCACCAACGGTCTTCGACTGCTGCTTCATAAACCACGCGGCAGTTTCCTCAATCCCTCGATCAACCGACCAGGGAGGCGACCACCCCAGCACACGACGGATCTTGGAGGCATCGACTTGCAAACTCGTCGTCAGTCTGGCGAGCGCCCCCTCTTGGCCCACAAGACGTCCTCCCAGACGGAGAAGGGAAACCGGCACCGGCCAGAGTCGAACGGGCACGCCCATCGCACGAGCGATCCGCCGAATCAGCTCCGGCGTGGACACATCCTCTCCGTCGCTCACGAGATAAGTCTGTCCCGAGGCGCGGGGGTCCCGCGCACAGGCGACCAAGGCGTCCACCAGGTTGTCACGGTAGACCAGGCTCCGCTTGTTGCGCACCGCGCCCAGCGGCAACGGGATGCCTGAGCGAACCAGCTTCAGAAGAGAAAGAAAATTCCCTCCCACTCCAGGCCCGTACACGAGCGGTGAACGGATGACCGCCGTTTCTAAGCCTGTCTCCGACGCAACAGCGGCGAGCGCCTCTTCGGCTTCCCATTTGGAGATACCATAGGAGTCTTGCGGACTCGGAGCATCCTGCTCCGTAAAGGGTGTCACACTTTCCTCACCGTTGACTTTGATCGAACTGAGATAAACGAAGCGGCGGACACCTTGCGCTGCCGCTGCCCGCGCCAGCCGCTCAGTCCAATCCCGATTGATTCGACGGAACTCGCCGAGCGGATCGGCGGCTTGGTCCCTCATTACATGGACCCTCGCCGCCAGATGAACGACCACCTGAGCCCCCTTGAGCGCCTGTCGTGTCTCCTCGTCCGTCGATTGATCATACAACACGACCCATTCCCGGTCTGAACTCTCAGAATCGGTCGGCAAAGCAATCTTGGATCGGTCTCGAACTGCCGCTCGCACTGCAAGGCCTTCGTTCTGAAGCCGTCGGCACAAGGCCGATCCGATGAAACCGGTAGCGCCGGTGATCAGCACGGTCATGCCATCACCTCGCGATACACCGCCAGCGTCGCCCCGATCACCTGTGCTTCGCTGAATTCCTCCACAGCCCGCTCACGCCCTCGAGCGCCCATGCGACGCCGCAGTTCATCATCCTTGAGCAGCCGCTCAATAGCCGCCACCAGCGCCGTGGCAAGTGCTGTCCCGCTTGGCCGGCGCCGTAGATCAGCGCCTTGGGCAAGGCCGCGCGGACAAGGATGACGCGATACAGGTCGCCGAGCCAGAAGCACAACAGCAGCCGAGACCCCGCCACTACCAGGAACAGCGGCATCGGCTGGATCAGCCCCACCAAGCGCGGCACACCCGGCACGCCGACCAAAATGAAGACAGCCGCATAGAGCATCGTATAACTGGCCATCGCCTGCGCGACAGTGAGTGAAGCCTGCCAGCCGGCATAGCGAAAGATGGCGTGGTAAAGGCCGGACGTGATGAAAATCGGCAAGGCGATCAACGGACATGGCCCAAACACCCCGTAGTTTCACGCTAACCCCCTGATTCGCTCAGGCCACCCGCCAGGCCGGGATGACATCGACTGAGGACGTCAAAGGCATGACCTTGTCGCACAGGCAGACGAAGGTTCGCGACAGCCAGGAAGTGTCGAACGGTATCGCGGCTAGGCTGCGCCGTCTTCTTGATCTCGATCGGGTGGATTTTGCCATCCCGGACGATCAACACGTCGATTTCCTTCTGATCCTTGTTGCGAAAGAAGTAAAAAGGAGCTTGCCTGCCATTGTGCCAATAGCTCTTGAGCATCTCGGCGACGACCCAGGTTTCGAAAAATTCGCCGGACATCGCCCCCGCTTCCAGAGTGGCGGGGCTACTCCATTCGGTCAGATAGGCCGCCAGGCCAGTATCCAGAAAATACAGCTTGGGCGTTTTCACGAGTCGTTTGCTCAGGTTCGTATGATAGGGCTCCATCAACCAAATCAACCCCGTGGCCTGAAGCATCGACAACCAATGCTTGACCGTATTGGGCGCCACCCCCACATCCCGCGCCATGTCAGCCATGTTGAGCAATTGGCCGGTGCGTGCCGCCGCGCTGCGCAGAAAACGCATGAATACCGTCAGATCCCCTACCTGGGTGAGATCACGCAGATCACGCTGCAAATAGGTTTGCACATACGAGCCATAGTAAAGATCGCGGTCGGGGGATTCTTCCCCATACATGGCCGGGAAACTGCCCCGCCAGATCCGCTCATAAACCCAGCTCAACGCAGGCCCTCCCAGCGAGATGTCGCCGGCTGGAAGACTATCCGGCAGAAAGGGTATGACGCTTCTGCTCTGTCCGAGTGTCTCACGAAGCGACAAACCCTGTAATTGCAGCACGGCCGCGCGCCCGGCCAAGGACTCCGAAACATGCTTCATCAAATGAAAGGACTGTGAGCCGGTCAGCCAGAAAAGCCCTTTCCCCTTTCGTTCATCCACGCTTTCCTTGATGAGAGGAAACAATCCAGGTGCATACTGGATTTCATCGATCAGCACCGGGGGCGGCCACCGCTGCAGGAACAAGGCAGGCTCTTCCCGGGCAAGGCGCAACAGGAGGGGATCGTCCAGCGAGACATAGGAACGCGGCCCCATGCGTTCGGCCATCATCCGCAACAACGTGGTTTTTCCCACCTGACGCGGCCCCGTCAGGATCAGCACAGAAAACTGGCTATTGGCCTTTTCGATGACACCTTCCAATGTGCGTGGCAGCAAGTTCGGCATGATAGCCGTCCGTTATTCAGCATCATTGCATTATAGACGATTACAACCGAAAATCATTCGTCGAGGCAAAACTCGCAACACTCTTCGAGCCCGCTCCTCCGCCCAGCATTTCCCATGGCCCATCGGCCAACCTAATGCGCGCCAACCAACCCAGTTCCCGCTCAATACGGGCCGGCAAGTAGCAAGCCGAACCAATCAGCCGGTCGATGATTTCCGCAAGCCGCTGGTGCAGCCGGCCTCCCGCTCGCCAAGCCCAGGCGAGCACGGTAAAAATTGGCGCTGGCGGCACGGCACCCCTCTCATGCAACACCGCACGGAGCGCGCCATGAATCTCCCGGCTGGAATAGGTGCGGGAATCGCCCACGAGATACGTCCGCCCCGCCGCCTCGGGCCGCGCCGCCACCAGCCGCCACGTCCTGGACAGGCACGAGCGAGCGCCGGTTGCCCGTCTCCGGCAAGCGTGGAAACCAGCCGGAGCGAATCGCCTTTGCCATGCGCTCCAGATTTCCGCGCCTGCCGTGGCCATAGGCCATCGCCAAGCGAAGATTCACCACGTGCATGCCGTATTTCGCGCCCGCTTCCAGCACCACGGCCTCTACTGCACGCTTGGACCTACCGTAAACCGTAGCCGGCCCGCCGGGCCAATCTTCATCGACGCACTCGTCGCCCGGCTCGGCTATGGCTTTGACACGAGAGGGGAAAACGAAGCGTTTCTCACCTGCTTCGCCCGCGGCCTCGACGAGATTGCGCATGCCCTCAGCATTGATGCGCCAATGAACACCGGGATCGGAAAAGGCAAACGCATGCGCGTAGCCGGCACAGTGGAAGACACAGTGAAAGATAGGGTCGACACCCTCGCAGGCGCGGCAAGGGATGCGGGATCAAGCAGATCGCCTACCGCCTCACCCACCAGTCCTGCCGGTCGCCGCACCAATGCCCGTTCGCCCGGCTGGATGAGCCGCCGATCCGATGAAACCGGTAGCGCCGGTGATCAGCACGGTCATGCCATCGCCTCGCGATACACCGCCAGCGTCGCCTCGATCACCCGTGCCTCGCTGAATTCCGTCACGGCCCGCTCACGCCCCCGTGCGCCCATGCGGCGCCGCAGTTCATCATCCTTGAGCAGCCGCTCAATGGCCGCCACCAGCGCCGCGGCATCCTTGACCGGCACCAGCAGGCCGTTGTCCTCATGGCGCACGGCTTCCCGACAGCCCGGCGCATCGGTGGTGATGCACGCCCGCCCGCAGGCCATGGCCTCTAAAAGCACCTTCGGCAGCCCTTCCCGGTAAGAGGGCAGACAAACAATGTGCGCCTGGTTCAGGGTCGCGGGCATGTCGTCCCGCGGCCCCCACCATTCGATGACACCTTCCCTCAGCCAGCCCTGCAGGTCCGCCTCGGCCACGCTAGCCGGGTTGTCGGGGTCTGGCGCCCCGACAAGCACGAAGCGGGCACGTCCACGCAAGACCCGCGCTGCGGCGACGAACTCGCCCACGCCCTTGGCCCACAGAAGC
>JANDJJ010000041.1 GCA_024330945.1 Nitrospira sp.
CGAGAAACCGTCCTTCCGACCGGAGACGATCTTTGGTCGAAATCCGGCCCTCTTTTCTCGGCAGTTGTAGGATTTCAATCTCCGTCCGTTCCGACGTTCGCTTGGCCGCTAAGACGATGCCGCCCAGACTGACGGTTCGTCCAAGATAGGAATCGGTGTCGGCCCGGAGATCGGCGAACGTCACGCCGGTGTCGATCTCCTTTTGTAGTTCCAGCGGGATCCCAAGCGGGCCGGTCTCACGCTGAACTTGGTGCAGCGATTCCGCGCAGGCGGACAGGAGAAGGAGCCAGCCGAAAAGGACGACGATCGAAACCACGCGAGCCATGAAGGTGCTCCGTTTTTAGAAATGCAGCGAGACGCCGAACAAAAGGTGCTGCGCCCGATACCCGCTTTCAAACCCTCCGGCCGGGCCGAAGGCCTTGTCGAAAACGAACGTGGCGCTCGTGTATTTGTATTCGCCGAAGACCGCGACGTGGGAGGTCACGAAGGCGCGCAGGCCGGCGAAGGCATTGAATCCTCCGGCGACGTCGGAATCCCGTTGCACGCCGCCGGAATCGCGCAGATGCGCAATGACCGGGCCGCCCCCGATACCGACGTAGGGCTGAAATGTTCGTCCAGGATAGCGTGCGACAAGGTTGACGGTGACCGACATCACTCGCAAATGGATTCCCGGAGCATCGACCGTACCTTTGACGTGAGGAGTGGAGTGGAGAAATTCACCCTCGACGCCGAACCACCCGTGTCTAAAAAAATGCCCGATCCTGCCGCCCAGGGCGACGGAGTTCTGAAGATCCAGATCTTGAAAAAGTAAACCGCCGGTTCCTTCCACGTCCGTGAGACGATCGGCGAAGTTGATACCGGCGACTCCTGCCACGTAGGATTCCGCTGGCGCGGAAGTCGGCAGGAAACAGATTCCTGTTCCTACGCCGAAAAAGAAAATGCCTCCGATGACGAAGGATTTCATGGTCCGAGCCATTTGCTTTTGTGCAAAGCGCGCGTTGATGTCCCATGATACCAGGAGGATAGGGAAGAGAACAGCCGGCCGGCGGAGGGTTTGCCGCGAAGAAGTCGGCGCATGGCGACAAAGGAAGGAGGCGGCTGTTCTCTCCCCTTATCGTGGAGCAGTCGCGAGACATGACCGGGTCTCCCATGAACGGAGACGTAGCCATATGGAAGTTTTTTGCGTCTCTCCTTGAGTCGCCGCCTTCCGCCAGATACACTTCCGATGATATTTTGAGACGCCATGAACGGCAAGCCTTCTGGTCCTTCCGATACTTCCTCGCAAGAACCCCGCTCTGCTGCAACCGGAAGGGAGCGGGTTGTGAGTCTCGTCGTCATCGGCCTCGTGCTGTCTTCCGCGCTCTGGGCCCTTCGAACGGAAGATCGCCTGCCGCGGACTTCGCCGTCGAGCGACGGATCTTCTGGCTTGACCGTCGTCTTGCCGGAAGAAAAGGTGCCGTTAGTGACGGGAGACGAACCGATTCATGAAATTTTTATCCGAGCAGGCTGCGTCGTGTGTCATGAAATCCCAGGCATTCCGGAAGCGAAAGGTCGGGTGGGCCCCCCCTTGGTGTTGGGGAGTACGGGAAAACGGCGGCTCGGCGATCCGGCTTATCGGGGAAAGGCCAAGACTGTTCATGAATATGTAATTGAATCGGTGTTGGAGCCGGATCGGTTTGTCGTGCCAGGCTATCCGAGCCGAACGATGCCGCCTTGGTATGGATCGAAACTCAGCGCGCTCGCGTTGGAAAAAATCGCCAGGTATTTGGAACAACAAACGGGGGATGACGGATAGGCCGCTCGGCTGCCGTGTCGTGGGCTCCCCAGTTGTCGCCCTCAGCGTTTCCGCAGGGGAGTGACCCTGTCGGTTCGACCTCCTTGAATCCTGAACGCGTCGCCCGTTCCGCCACCGGTTTGTCTGTCCAGCAAGGCGTTGACGGCATCGTCTCCCTTCAAACCTTCCAGTTTGATCTTCAGCCTGAGATTGTTGGCGCTGTCGGCGTTGATCAAGGCCTGTTCCAGGCTGATGCGATTGTCCTTGTACAACTGGAACAACACGCGATCGAACGTCTGGCACCCTTCTTCGTGCCCCTGTTCCATCGCCTCTTTCAGCGTGTCGACCTCGGCCTTCTTGATCAGATCCTTCACGCGCGGCGTATCCAACATGATTTCCAACGCCGGCACGCGCCGTCCGTCGAGCGATGGAATCAACCGTTGGGAGATAATGGCGCGGAGGTTGAGAGACAGTTGCAGATAGATCTGCGCGTGTCGCTCCTGCGGGAAAAAATTCATGATGCGCTCGATCGCCTGATTCGCATTGTTGGAGTGCAGGGTGGCCAGGCACAAGTGGCCGGTTTCGGCGAAGGTGATGGCGGCTTCCATCGTCTCAGTATCGCGCACCTCGCCGATCAGAATGACGTCGGGAGCTTGACGCAGGGCGTTCTTCAGCGCGTTTTGGAAGTTCAGGGTATCGAAGCCCACCTCGCGTTGCGTCACGATGGATCTTTTGTGTTGATGCACAAACTCGATGGGATCTTCGACCGTCACGATGTGGCCGGCTTGGACGGTATTGCGATGGTCGATCATGGCGGCCAGGGTCGTGGATTTACCGGAGCCGGTGGCTCCGACGACGAGCACCAGCCCGCGTTTGGTCATGGCGATGTCTTTAATGATCGGCGGGAGTTGAAGCTCTTCGACCGTTTGAATCTCCGCCTTGATGTGGCGAAACACCAGGCCGACATTGCCCCGCTGGCGAAAAACGTTGACCCGAAACCGGCCGAGTTCCTTATAGTAGAGCGCCAGGTTCATCTCCATTTTTTCTTCGAACTCGGTGCGTTGCGGGCCTCGCATCAGCGCCAAGGCCAGCGCTTCCAATTGGTCGTTGGTGAACGGAGGCGCGTCGGCCGGTTGCGTCGAACCGTGCACGCGATAAATCGGCGGCGCATCCACGGTCAAATACAGGTCGGACGCTTCATGGTCCACCATGACCTTGAGCATGCTGCGAACGTCCATAGGCGCGGCCATCCTTTCTCGGCTCGGTTCTCAGGCTGCCCCGCTCATGGGCGCGCCGAAGAGATTGGGCGTCATGCTGCGGGATTGCGCTTCCGCCTTCGTCACAACGCCGCGCATCGCGAGATCGATCAACGCCATGTCCATCGTTTGCATGCCGTCTTTTTGGCTGGCCTGCATGATGCCGGGAATTTGATGGAGTTTGGCTTCGCGGATGAGATTGCGTACGGCCGTGGTCGCCACCATGATTTCGAGCGCGGCGACTCGGCCGCCGGTTTTTTTCTTGAGCAGGGTCTGCGTGATGACGGCTTCCAACGCCTCGGACAATTGCGTCCGGATTTGTGCCTGTTGCGCCGGCGGAAACGCATCGATGATGCGGTCGATGGTCTTGGGGGCGCTGGACGTATGCAGCGTGCCAAAAACCAGGTGGCCGGTTTCCGCGGCGGTCAAGGCCAGTTGAATCGTTTCGAGATCCCGCATTTCGCCGACGAGGATGATGTCCGGGTCTTCGCGCAGGGCCGATCGAAGCGCATTGGCGAAGGACAAGGTGTGCACGCCGAGCTCGCGTTGATTGACGAGACATTTTTTGGATTTATGCACGAACTCGATCGGATCTTCGATCGTGATGATATGGCCCTCGAACGTCGTGTTCAGATAATCGACCATCGCCGCGAGCGTGGTGGATTTTCCCGAGCCGGTGGGACCGGTGACCAGGATCAACCCCTTTTCTTTGTCGCACAACTGCCGAATGACCGGCGGCATGCCGAGCTTGTCCAGCGGAACGATGATGGTGGGAATGTTTCGGAACACCGCACCGAGTCCCCGTTGCTGCACGAAGACGTTCACGCGGAACCGCGCGATGTCGCCCAACTCGAAAGAGAAATCGCATTCGCGATGCTCTTCAAAGTGTTTTCTTTGCACGTCGTTCATCATGTCGTAGATCAGCGCATGGGTTTCCTCCGGTGTCAGAGCAGGATGATCAAGTTTTTTCATGTCGCCGTGAATGCGGACCATCGGCGGCTCGCCGGCGCTGAGATGGCAATCCGAAGCCCCTTCTTTGACGGCGAACGTCAGCAATTTGGAAATATCCATTTGAGTGTTCTCCCAAAGCGGGCCAATGATGACGGCGCGAAATATGTGGAATGATGCCATAGGGACGGCGAAAAGCAAGAAAACGGCTGAAATGTGTCGAGATGATCGACGCGGATCAGATGCGGATCAAATAAGACGCAGGGCGCGACCGGCCAACTCGAACGCTTGCAACGTCTCTTCGAGGTGACTTGCCGTGTGTTCGGAGGTGACGGTGACCCTGATGCGGCTGGTCCCGTGGGGGACGGTCGGCGGTCTGATGGCCGGCGCATAGACGCCATGAGCCAGCAGTTGTTCGGCGAAAGCGAGGGCGGTGGCGGCATCGCCGATCAGGACGGGCAAGATGGGACTCACGGTCTCCGTCAAGCGAAAGCCAAGACGACGTAATCCGTGCAACATCCGCACTTGGTTCTCCCACAATCTGGCCCGCCGCTCCGGCTCTTGCCGAATAATGGTTAAAGCGGCGCGCGCCGCCGCCGCCGTGGCGGGGGGAGGAGCGGTCGTGAACATGAACGAGCGGGCTGTGTTGAGCAAATAGTCGATGATCTCATTGGAGCCGACCACGTATGCGCCGCTGCTGCCCAATGCTTTGCCCAATGTGCCCATGTGAAAGGGAATAACATCTTCCACCCCCAAGGCTTCAAGCGTTCCTCTTCCGGTGGTCCCCATGACGCCGGTTCCGTGCGCATCGTCGATGTAGAGGATGGCATCATAACGTTTGGCGAGAGACGCCAATTCCGCAAGGGGCGCAAGATCGCCATCCATGCTGAATAATCCGTCGGTGACGATCAGAGTTCGGCGATGGGACCGCCTCCGCTTCAGCAATGACTCGAGGTGATCGGCGTCGCGATGCCGAAAGATCCGGAAATCGGCTCCGCTCAATCGACAGCCGTCGATGAGGCTGGCGTGACACAGTCGATCCGCCAGGATGAGATCGTTGCGTCCGATCAAGGCGGGGATGACGCCAAGATTTGCAAGGTATCCCGAGCCGAACAAAAGCGCGGCTTCCGTTCCTTTGAACGAAGCCAAGGCCGATTCCAACTCGGAGTGGGGAGGAAGTGTCCCGCAAATCAGCCGAGATGCGCCGGCGCCGCTCCCATATTGTTCCGTTGCGTGAACGGCGGCTTGGATGACCGAAGGATGGGCTGCCAATCCAAGGTAGTCGTTGGAAGACAGGAGGATGACCGGCCGTCCGCCATACTGAACGACGGGACCCGTGGAAGACTCCACCGTATTCAACCGGCGGGTCAGGGCTTCATCGAGTCGATGCCGATAGTTTGTGCCGAACCGGTTTGGGGACATGTCGAAGGCGTTCGCTTTCCATTCTCGGACGGCTCGTACATTGACAAAGCAAATCGCCCCTTAGTATAAGACCAAGGTTTCTTTCAATGGAACGTTCCAAGGGCATTTTTTAGAGGACCATTCGAGCATGACCTATCGCATCAAAGTTCCCCCCCGTCAATTGCCCGTCGATGAGGCCAAATTAGTCGGGTCATTGGAACAATGGCTCATGGACATGAAAAAGTATCGATGGTCGCTGTTGGGAGGGGTAGGGGTGTTGGTCGTGGCAGGGGGGATTCTTGCGGCGGTTTTGTGGCAGAACGCGGAAGCCGCCCGCAAGGCGCAAGACCTGGAACGGGAGGCGACACTTCATTACCTGATGCGCCCGCTGAATGATCCGAAAAAAGTCGAATCAAACATGCAGGAAGCGATCGCCCTGTATAAGAAAATCACCGTTGAGTATCCCAACACGCCGTCGGCTCCTCTGGCGCTGTTCGGTCTGGGCAATGCCCTGCTCGAAACCAATCAGCTTGATGCCGCGATCGACGCCTATACGCGGTTGATTTCCACCTATGGCTCGAACAAAGCGTTGGTCGATCTCGCACGTCAAAAACTCGCCTACGCCTATCTCTTGAAGGGAGACGTCGATCAAGCGACGCGGTCCTATTCGGCGGTTCTCGATAACCCCGAAGCACTGAACCGTGATCAGGCGTTGTTCGAGTTGGCTCGACTGGATGAAAACCAAGCGCGGTTTGATGAAGCGTCGAAGCGGTATCAGGAACTTATCAAGTCCTATCCCAACTCTCCGTTGGCCAACGAAGCCGTTCTTCGGGAAAAAATTCTCGAAGCCAAAAAATCCTACGAGGCCGCCTCCTCGTCAGACAAAAAGCCGTAGCTTTTACCCGGCGTTCATTTCATCGCCAGGCCGTCTTCATCACCAAGCACGCCTCTTCGTAGCGAGAAGAGGCGTGCTTCTCAACGAATGAGAAGCATCTCGCCTGCTTTGAGGAAGGGGCGGGACAGATTGTTTTGTGTCTTCAATGTTTTGACCGGAACCCGGAATCGTTTGGAGATTTTCTCCAACGTGTCACCGGCTCGCACACGATACCATCGCGATGGTTCCGCCTTCACCCGTTTCGTTTGCGGCGGAAGGGGAGGGAATTTATAGGTGGGGATTCGGTCCAGCACCTGTCTGAGTTGTTCAGCCGTTCCGACCGGAACTTTCAGATGATACGCGGAATCATCCGGAGGCGTGGCATCGCGCCGAAGCTCCGGATTCAAAAGCCGAAGCTCTTCGTACGGAATGCCGGAAAGATTGGCGATGGCCCGGAAATGCAGCGGTCTGTCGACGACCACCTCTTCAAATTGATGGGGCGGCACCGTATTCTGATTGAACCCGTAACGGTCCGGGTTGCGGCCGATAATGGTGGCGGCCATGATGCGAGGGACGTAGTGCTTGGTTTCTGGTCGAATGAGTTTGGTTTTTGAAATATCCCAGAACGTTTCTCCCCGGGTCTTTTGCAGCGCGCGCAGCACCTTGCCTTCTCCGGCGTTGTAGGCCGCCATGGCCAAGGGCCACGTTCCAAAGAGGTCGTAGAGATCCCGGAGATATCGGGCGGCGGCAACGGTCGATTTGATCGGATCTCGGCGTTCATCGACATAATGATCAATGCGGAGGCCGTAAGTTTTTCCGGTCGCCTTCATGAACTGCCAAGGGCCGGTCGCTTTCGCCCGTGAATACGCATAGGGGTTGAAGCCGCTTTCTACCAACGATAAATAGATCAGGTCGCTTGGAAGATCGAACTCCGCAAAAATGGATTCGATAAGCGGGCGGTATCGGCTGAGCCTCAGCAGCCATTGCTCGAAGCGATCTCTGATGGAAGTATGAAAGAATCGCAAGTGGCTCTCGACCACCGGGTCAATCACCACGGGAATGTTGTAGGCATCGCTCTCCATGGCTCCTTCGGGATCAGAGGACCGGGCGGTTTGATCGTCCGACTCGGAGGCGGTGGACGATTCAGCCGTGGCTCCGTCGGTTTCATTTGCCGGTTGAATGTCGGTTGACGTCTGCGGGGGGAGAGCAAGTTCCGAGTCCAAGGGAACGAGGTTGGAGTCAAAGTCTTCATCTCCACGGTCACCGACGGGCCAGACAGAATCAGAGACATTCTGCGGACGATCATCGGTCGCACCCGTTGCACCCGTTTTGACGGGCAACAGGAGCAACAACGCACATAAAGGCACCATCAGGCCCGTGGGCATCATAGTATGTCGAGATCGCAACGACATGACGATAAGCCTCTCCCTCCTGAGTCGAATAGGAGCCTCGTACCGGTCTCGGTGCGCCTAGACTATCGGGCGGTCTGATGGTTGTCAAGAAATGAAAGGGATGGGAGCCCCCTCTTTCGGAGGATGAGAGAGGTGATCATGATCGCCATCCCTTGATGCGCTTGATACGCTTCAACGATGTTTTTGCTGCGCCGTCCGGATTCATTGTGAAAAACTCCGGAAACATCTCCGGTTGCGGCGGCCCATTTCTTGACAGTTTCCCGGCGCTAATGGTAGCGTACCCCCTCTTCTTTCTCGTGGACGCCCACCGCAATTCGTTTGGTGTAAGGAGGATTGATTCATGTTGAAACGGTATCTTTTGGCGCCAGGTCCGACGCCCGTGCCACCGGAAGTGTTGCTCGCCATGGCGCGGCCGATCATCCATCACCGAGCGCCGGAGTTTGACCCGATTTTCGCCGAGGTGCGTGCCGGGCTGCAGTGGCTGTTTCAAACACGGAACGACGTGTTGATGCTGGCGGCATCGGGCACGGGCGGCATGGAGGGAGCCGTCTCGAATTTTTTGTCGCCCGGCGACAAGGCCCTGTTTGTTAACGGCGGCAAGTTCGGAGAGCGTTGGGGCAAGATCTGCAAAACCTTCGGGGTCCAGGCGACCGAACTCAAAGTCGAGTGGGGCCGTGCGGTTGATCCCCAACAAGTCGCCGACGCCCTCAAAAAAGACCCGGCCATTAAAGCCGTCTACGTTCAAGCCAGTGAAACATCGACGGGGGTGTCACACGACGTCAAAACCCTGGGAGAAATTCTGAAGTCCCATGATGGAACCATTCTCGTCGTTGACGCCATCACGGCCTTGGGCGTGTTCGACATCAAGACCGATGCCTGGGGACTGGACGTCGTGGTGACCGGTTCACAAAAGGCCTTGATGCTTCCGCCCGGCATGGCCTTTGTGAGCGTGAGCGACAAGGCCTGGGCCTTGGCCGATAAAGCCAAGAACGCCGCCTTCTACTTTAACTTCAAGAAAGAGCGGGAGAATCAGGTCAAAAATCAAACAGCGTTTACTCCCACCGTTTCTTTGATCATCGGCCTTCAGGAAGTCTTTAAAATGCTGAAAGCCGAAGGGCTCGACAACATTTTCGCGAGACAGGGACGGTTGGCGCGCGCCATGCGCGAAGGCATTCAGGCGGCGGGCTTGACCCTCTTCCCCAAGGAGTCGCCGAGCGATGCCTTGACTGCTGTGTGCGCGCCGGAGGGCATCGACGGCCAGGCCATCTACAAAAACTTGCGTGTGCAATATGGAATGACGGCGGCGGGGGGGCAAGACCATCTGAAGGGGAAAATTTTCCGACTGTCGCACATGGGATACGCCGACACGTTTGACGTGATCGCGGCGCTGGCCGCGACCGAGATGGTCTTAAAAGGGCTTGGCCATCCGGTGAAGTTGGGAAGCGGAGTCGGACGGGCGCAAGAAATCCTGATGGCGAAGTAGAAGTCATGGGTAAGAACGGAGCGGGAGCGGCGGCCATGAAAATTTTGGTGAGTGACAGCCTGTCGAAGCAGGGCGTCGAGTTACTGGAAAAGGCCGGATTCGCCGTGACGGTGAGATCCAAGATGCCAAAAGAGGAGCTCTACGAGGAGATCAAAGACGCCGACGGATTGATCGTCAGGTCCGGTACCAAGGTGACGGCAGACCTGATCGCCGCCGCCGACAAGCTGAAGGTGGTGGGGCGGGCCGGCTCCGGGCTGGACAATGTGGATATTCCAGCCGCCACGCGCCGAGGCATTGTCGTGATGAACACGCCGGGCGGCAATACGGTCACGACGGCCGAACATACGATGGCGTTGCTCTTTGCGGCCTGCCGAAAAATTCCCCAGGCGACGGCCTCGGTCAAACAGGGCAAATGGGAAAAAGACAAGTTCATGGGCATCGAGCTTTACAACAAGACGCTCGGCATCGTGGGAATCGGCCAGATCGGCGGCTACTTGGCCAAACTCGCTCAGGGAGCGTCCATGAACGTCATCGCCTATGACCCCTACCTCGCGCCGGACCGTGCCGAAAAGATGGGCGTGGCCTTGGTTGAGCTGGCTGAGCTGTTTCGCCGATCCGACATCATCTCCGTCCACACGCCGCTCACGCCGGAGACCAGGTCGTTGATCAATGCCAAGGTCATCGAGACGATGAAACCGGGCGTCGTGCTGATCAACTGCGCGCGCGGCGGCATCATCAATGAGGCGGACCTCTGTGAGGCCTTGAAGACGAAACGAGTGGCGGCCGCCGCCTTCGACGTGTTCGAGGAAGAGCCGGTCAAACCCGACAATCCGCTGCTGGCATTGGATAACTTCATTTGCACGCCGCATATCGGCGCCCAGACCACCGAAGCGCAGGAAAACGTCGCCGTGGCCATCGCAGAACAGATCGTCGATTATTTCACAAAAGGCGTCGCGAAGGGCGCAGTCAACATTCCCTCAGTCGCGCCTGAGCTGCTGCCTCGCCTCCAACCGTTTTTGATTCTGGCGGAACGGCTGGGCTCGCTTCAAACGCAATTGTCGCACGGCGCGATCGAACGGGTGACGGTCGAATACAGTGGAGAGGTCGCTTCGTTGTCGGTGGCGCCCCTGACCATCGCCGTTCTCAAGGGGGTGCTCGGTCCCATCTTGGAGCACCCTGTTAACTATGTGAACGCGCCGCTTGTGGCGAAGGAACGAGGGATCGAGGTCAAAGAAGTGCGGATCTCCGACGCCGGAGACTTCACCAGTCTGATTCGGGTTCGGGTCGAGTCCGGCAGGGTCTGGCACCAGGTGGCCGGCACTCTCTACCATAAAAAAGAGGCGCGGGTGGTGGAGATCGATCAGTTCAAAGTGGAAATGGTTCCGGAAGGCCACATGCTGTTCATTCACAATATGGACCGGCCCGGTGTGATCGGCATGGTGGGCAAAGTGCTGGGCGACAACGGCATCAACATCGTGCGGATGCAATGCGCCCTTGAGAAACGGGGAGGGGACGCCTTGCTGATCATCGCGGCCGATACCGAGTTTCCGACCGCCGTGTTGGACGAGATCAAATCGAGTTCCAACATACTGTCGGTCAACGTCGCAAATCTTGGCTGACGGCTCGGCCGATTCTGTCAGGATATCATGGGCTTTGCTCCTCCTTCGTCCGGCCTCCCTCTGGAGGAGATCCAACCGTTGAGAGAGCGATCGCTGATTCCCGCCGGAATGTCGACGATTCTTCCGGAAGCGGCGCGCCGTTTTCGGAAAATCGAGTCGCAATTGATCGAGACGCTGGCCGGTCGCGGCTTCGAAGAAATCATCCTGCCCACCTTCGAATACCTCGACGTACTGATGCCGGGGCTCGAACCTGAGCTGGTCGAGAAATGCTATAAAATTCCCGACCGGACGACGGGTCGCATCCTGCTTCTTCGTCCTGACGCCACGGCGCAAATAGCTCGGACCGTCGCGATGGGGATGATGGGAGACCGGACGCCGCTGAGGCTCTCGTACCGAACGACGGTGTTCCGCTATGAACCGGAACACGCCGGTCGGGACCGGGAAATTTTTCAAGTGGGGGCCGAACTCATCGGAACCGACGATTCCGCCTCGGACCAAGAAATCGTGTCATGCCTGATCGATTGTTTGCGGAACATCGGCTTACGGTCGTTGAAGGTTTCCTTGGGGCACGTCGGATTTTTCAAAAGGTTGCTCGTTCAGGCGGGGCTCTCGGATGTGGGAAAGAAACAGGCGGAGCAGGCGGCGGCGCGCAAGGACGTTCCCAAGCTCGAAGAAATTTTCTCCGTCGAGCGCATTCCGCCACGAGCCGGACGGCGTATACTGAACGCCTTGGAACTCTCCGGGACGGCCGAAGTTATCGCCGAAGGTCGAGCCTTGGCCGGAAAAGACGCGGCCCTTCACCGATCGCTCGATCGGTTGTCCCAGGTCTATCATGCGCTGTGTCGCGCGGGGCACCGTACGGCGCTGTTTCTTGACTTGGGAGAATTTCGCGGGTTTGATTATTACGACGGGATCGTCTTCGATGTTTTTGCGGAGGGGGTCGGAGTGGAGCTCGGCGGCGGTGGACGCTATAACCACTTGATCGGCCGGTTCGGGAAAAACCTGCCTTCGACCGGCTTCGCCTTGATTGTCGATCGCTTGTTTCAAGGACTCGGTCCGATGACCATACAATCCGTCTCATCCTCGAAGAAATCTCCATGAAACCCGCCGTCGTTGATTTGTCGCAACCGAAGCTTCCTCCGCAAAACATCGAGGCGGAACAATCGGTCTTGGGCGCGATTTTGTTGGACAACGCCGCCATGCCCAAGGCGATGGAGCTGATCACCGAAGAAGATTTCTACCGCACGGCCCATCGCAAGGTATATCGAGCCATGCTTGATCTCGCCGATACCGGCGAAGTGATCGATCAAATCACCCTGACGGAACGTCTGGCACGGATGGGAGAGCTGGAAACCGTCGGCGGGGCCGCATATCTGGCCGAACTGGTTCAGATCGTTCCCAGTGCCGCCAACGTCCGCTATCACTGCAAAATCGTTCGCGACAAGGCCGTCGCGCGGCAACTGCTCGCGACGTCCACGGAAGTCTTGACCAGAGGCTACGAAGGAACCGCGTCGATCGATGAACTCCTCGATTTTGCAGAGCGATCCGTCTTCAGCATCGCCCAGGGCAAGTTGGAACGGCCGTTCACTCCGATCAACCAAATTATTAAAGAAAGTCTCGATCTGGTTGATAAGCTGTCGAAAAGAAAGGAGCACGTCACCGGCGTGCCGACGGGGTACTACGATCTTGATGACTTGACCGCCGGGCTTCAACCGTCCGACTTGGTCGTCGTGGCCGGTCGGCCGAGCATGGGCAAGACCAGTTTGGCGCTCGGCTTCGCCACCCATGCGGCCCTTCAGGCGAATGCGGTCGTCGGCATCTTCAGTCTGGAAATGTCCAAACCGCAGATCGTGCTCCGGATGCTAAGCTCCGAGGCGCGCGTGGACTCCCATGCGTTACGGACGGGCAAACTGCAAAAAGAAGATTGGTGGCGGTTGGCGGAGGCAGCCGGTCGGTTGGAGCAGGCGTCGATCTATATCGACGACGCCGGCAACCTGACCGTGCAGCAAATGAGAGGGAAAGCCCGCCGGCTCAAGGCCGAGAAGGGGCTCGATCTGCTCATCGTGGATTATCTTCAGTTGATGCAGGGACGCGGCGACGCGGAGTCGCGCCAACAAGAAATTTCCGACATCTCCCGCTCGTTGAAAGCCTTGGCGAAAGAGCTGAACGTTCCCGTCGTGGCTCTGTCCCAATTGAGCCGCGCGGTCGAATCCCGAAAACCGCCGATCCCGATGTTGGCCGATCTGCGGGAGTGCGTGACGGGCGACACTCTGGTCAACCTGAGCGACGGGCGGCGGGTACCGGTGCGGGATCTTGTCGGCGCTGCTCCCGAGGTGCTTGCTGTGTCCGAAGAAGGACACATCCTGACGGCACAAAGCGACAAAGTCTGGTGCGTGGGAACTCGGCCGGTGTTCCAGGTTCGTCTGGCCAGTGGAAGGACGGTTCGCGCGACGGCGCAGCACCGATTTCTGGGAGCCAAGGGGTGGACACGGGTCGTCGAATTAGCGGTCGGCGACCGGCTGGCGATAGCCCGTGAGATTCCGGAACCGTCGGCCACGGAAACATGGCCTGATCTTCGCGTGGCTCTGTTGGGGCAGCTCATCGGTGACGGCAGTTATCTCAATCATCAACCCATACGGTATACGACTAGTTCCGAGGAGAACAGCGCGATTGTAGCCGAGGCTGCACAAAAAGAATTCGGAGCCAAGGTGACCCGCTACGCGGGCCGAGGATCGTGGCATCAGCTGCTCATCAGCGGCAACGGGAATCGCTGGCATCCCGCCGGGGTCAATCAGTGGCTTCGCGAGCTAGGCGTATTCGGACAGCGGTCGCATGAAAAACGGATCCCTCGGTCCGCTTTCCGCCTGAGCAATGCGCAAATCAGTCTATTGCTTCGGCACTTGTGGGCCACCGACGGCACGATCACGCCCAGAGCGAAGGGGCGAGGAGATCATGCGGTATTTTTCAGTACGAACAGTCCAGGTCTTGCACAAGATGTAGCCGCGTTGCTGCTTAGGCTCGGCATCGTGGCTCGCCTCCAACAGGTGCAGCAAGGGACGTATCGCCCCGTGCATATCGTGCGCGTCTCCGGCGGCGTGGATCAGCAACGGTTCCTGGATCGTGTCGGCGCATTCGGGCCGAAGAAGGCGGGGGCCAGTAAACTGGCCAGGACGATCACAGGAAGGGAACGCAACACCAACGTGGATACGGTTCCCATTGAGGTGTTCTCGCAGGTGAAACAGGCGATGCGCGCCCGCGGCATCTCGCAGCGCCGGATGGCGGTCAAGAGAGGGACATCGTACGGCGGCGCATCGCATTTCCGATTCGCCCCCTCACGCAGCATGGTGGCCGAGTATGCCGCCATTTTGGAAGACGACGACCTTGCTGCACAGGCCACGAATGACCTCTTTTGGGATCGTGTCGTGAGCATAGAACAGGCTGGGGTGGAAGAGGTTTTCGATCTGACGGTTCCCGGTCCGGCATCGTGGCTTGCCGATGGGATAGTCAGTCACAACTCCGGCGCCATCGAACAGGACGCCGATGTCGTGATGTTCATCTATCGGGAAGACGTCTACGATCCCAATTCTGAACGCAAAGGCATCGCCGACATCATCGTGAGCAAACATCGCAACGGACCGACCGGGAAAAAAGAGCTCTTTTTCCACGACCGCTACGCCAAGTTCGAAAGCCTCGACCTTCGCGAGGCCTGAGGTCGTTTGCGTGCCGCCCAGCCGCTCGGTATACTGTTCATACATGCGTGATCATCCCCCAGGCTCCATGGCGACAATTCAAAAGATGGCAAGACCGATGGCGTGCTCCCTGCGGATCGGCTGCATGAGACGGCGGGCCGTCCGATCCGTCGTCGGCTCTCTGGCGATCGCGTGCGTCGTCATGGCCTGCGCCGCGTCGCCACGGGCGCAGGAATCGCAACTCCTTTCAGAAGAATTGCCCCCGCGACAAGTCGCCGCGTCCCCGCCCGATTCGGCCGCCACCTATCATTTCATGTTGGGCTACCAAGCCGAGCTGGCCCACGATATCGAAACGGCCTTGCGAGAATATCGGGCGACGATCGAAGCGGACCCGACTTCGCGCGACGCGAAGGCCCGGTTGGCCGCTCTCTATTTCGGATTGGGCGATCTCTCCAACGCGGCCCACTATGCGGAGCAGGCGGGAGAGGGGGACGGACAAACCGCTCAGATTTTGACACAGATGGCGGGCATTTTGGCCGGCGCCGGGAAGCCGGAGCGGGCGGTCGAGTTGCTGGATAAGGCGATCGGGCATGCTCCGGAACGAGCGGAATCATACTTTTCAAAAGGTCTCATTCTCTTGAATCTGAAAAGAACAACCGAGGCGGAGCAGGCGATCAAACAAGGCTTGCGATATGCGCCTGATTCTCACGTCGGCCACTATTATTTGGGCCGCATCTCGGTTGAAATGGGCAATATCGAACAGGCCGTCTCCGGGTTTCACCAGTCGCTGACGGTGAATCCGTCGTTCGAGCCCCCCTACCTGGCTCTTGCGTCGATTTATGAAACCCGGAAGGAACGGGACAAGGCGATCGGCTTGCTTCAACAGTATCTGCGTCAGGTCAATCCGCATAACAAAGAAGTCAGACGGCATCTCGTTCAGTTGCATATCACCGCGAAAGATTACGTGGCGGGGGCGTCGGAACTTGAAAAGATGCTGGAGGAAGACCCCGGCGATCTCGACGCGCAGCTCAGAATGGCGCTCATCCATGGCGAGCAAAAGGACTATGCCAAAGCCATCGAGCGAGTGACGGCCATTTTGCAGGCAAGACCGGAGGAATTGCGGATCAGGGACTATTTAGGCTACCTCTACGAAGAAACCAAAGACTTCCCCAAGGCCATCGAGACCTATCGACACAACATTCATCTCGACCCGCGATTTTTGGAGAGCCGTCTCCACCTGGGCGTGTTGCAGTATCGCCTCAAGAATTTTCCTGAAGCCATCAACCACTTAAGCGAGGCAGTCCATTTGAATCCCAAACTGCCTGAACCGCACATCATACTGGGGTTGTCGTATTTACAGTCCGACAAGTTCGAGGAGGCTTGTAAGGCTTTTGAAGAAGGGATCAAACATCATCCCAAGAACGCCGACTTGCACTTCAACCTCGGCACTGCCTATGACAAGCTCAACCGGTTTGATGACGTCGTGCGTGCGATGGAGACGGCGATTGCGCTCGACCCGCACCATGCCGATGCGTTGAATTATCTCGGTTACAGTTACGCAGAGCGCAATATCAAGCTCGATCAAGCCCTCTCACTGACCAAACGGGCCGTGGCGCTCAAGCCGGACAATGGCTACTACGTGGACAGTTTGGGATGGGCCCTGTACAAGGCGGGGATGGTCGAGGACGCGTTGAAGGAAATCGAACGGGCCATCACGCTCGTCAAAGACGACCCTGTGCTGTACGAACACGTAGGCGAAATTTACCTGCATCAGCACAAGAGGGGCGAGGCCAGGGAAGCCTGGCTCCATTCCCTGGAGATCGATCCCTCCAACGAAAAACTGCTGCAACGGTTTCGTGAGGAGGGGTTCGGTGATCCGGCACAAGAAGATCGTATCCAACGGGCCAAGCGCCGCGTCGCAGAGAAGACACAGACTCAACAAGCCATGCCGTAAAGGTCAATGGCCTCCACTCGTTTTTCAATTTGGCCGCCAAGCGCAGGCGATTGTTTTCCCCGTGAGCATATGGAGTAACCGGCGTCGATGGGCGACCAGCGCGGTCAAGAGCGGCGTCTGCTCATCTGCCACAAGACGGCGTGGAGGATGAATGGCGTCGGCGAACTGCGCGGAGATCGGGACAGCGAGCCGCTCGGTCTTGGCCACCTCTCCTGTTGAGCCTCGGTGCGAGCATCCGACACAGATCATCAGCCGCCATCGCCGCCGATCACTTTTCCTCGCGCAGCGTCAGCCCTAAGCCGGCAAAGTGACCGACCGTGGTGGCATCCAACTGCCCACCAGATCCGAACATCAGCGTTGGATCGCAGAGATCCCGCTCCAGAAGCAGTGTCCCAAAGGCACCCTCCTGCGCCACCACGAGGTCTCTATAGCGATGTGCGACGGCCAGGGCGGATCGAGTCAACACACTCGTTTCTCCCACGTGGGCGCCGATGATGATGGCAAGACCGACTTCTCCGGCCCGTTTGGCAACTGCCAATGAACGGAGGATGCCGCCCATTTTCGACACACGAATATTGATGATCCAGGTTGACGGGGGATCATTCTGAATCAATGCAAACTGCTCTACCCTCAAAAAGCTCTCATCCAGAATGATGGGAATGTTCAGCTCGCGCGCCAATCGCCGACAACCATTGTAATCTCCCACTCCGAGCGGCTCTTCAATGGCTGTGACATGTCCAGGAAGTTGCCTGAGGTATGCCAAGGCGTCTTCGGCGTCCCTCCACAGATTGTTGGCGTCGAGCCTCACCCGCATCGTTGGATCGTCCACCGAAGCCAATCGCGCCAATTTGTCATGGTCATCCTGCCATTGTCCCGTCACTTTGACTTTGAAATCAGTACAGCCTACCGAGCGATACCATTGGAGCTGCTTTTCGAACGATGAAAGATTGTCGGTTCCTAAAACGGCTGAATACTGAAACCGTCCGCTCAGAACGGGAAGACCGAGCAAAGCCTCAATGGGTCGTCCTGCCTCTTTGCCAAAGAGATCAAGACAAGCCGTTTCAACGGCGCACCAGCCGGCTGGATTCTGATCGATGACGGAAGTATGCTCGGCCGCCCATCGCATGCAGTCCTGAACCGATTCGAAGGCCATCCATTGCTCTCGATACGTTTCAATAAAGCTCTGGACGGAGTCAACGGTCTCCCCCGTAACATAGCGGCGGGGACATCCTTCCCCAATTCCTTTTACACCGTCATCGTTGGTCACCGTCACCAGCACACTTTCTGTGTGGGCACGAACGGCCGCCGCATGAACGAAGGCCTGTTTGAAGGGGATGTCGAGCAATTGGACATGAACGTTCTTGATCGGTGTTCTGCTTCCCTGGCGGCAATCGGCATACCCTCTCTTTTCACGGGTCCGTATCCGACAGACTCTCCTCCCCGTATCAGAGAAGATACGAGCCAGGACTTCATGGCCTGCTCCACCCCAGAGCCGGTGGAGATGGGAACGGGCCACACGTGCCCGTTGCCGTTCGTTTGTGCCCTGACAGGCTCCGCACATAACCCCGCAAGAGAACGGGAGAGGTGAGCAGGCGCCGTTTTTTGTCACCGGCTCACAGAATCTGAAACCGCTGCGCGCAACCTTTCTATGGCCCTTCGGACAGGTGAAGGTCCAACTCATTGATTTTCTGCCGATTGTCTGCACAAGCCCCTCTCGTCATCAAGCGGCATTGATCCTGCTAGGTCTCAAGGCAGGCGGCACCACGCGCCGCAGATGAACA
>JANDJJ010000042.1 GCA_024330945.1 Nitrospira sp.
GACACCTGATAGCACCTGATGATGTTTTGCCGGCTCGTTTCAGAGACTGTAATAATGTAGTCGGCACACCCTAAGTTCCGTTTTAACATGGCTTCGAGATAATTCCTGACACCTCTCGAATAACAAGGGCTCACATCGTGTAGACAGGTATCATGAACCGTCATGGTGGAAGGAATGGCCGTTGGCAACCTTACATCATGGTAGGGAGAAAAAAGAAAATCCGGTTTTACGCGTCGCACAGCCAGAGGGAAAAGCACGTTATCATAGAATAGATGTCGCAATACTCTCGGCACCGTTGTAGGCCACTGAATGACGTGATGATGGCAATGGGGAAGGGATGCCAAAGCACTCCAATCATAGAGGGGGCCCATCAAGACAAACTGAAGGCTTGGACGAGACTGAACCCAGGCTTCCAACAACGGCCTGAACAACGCCGCAATGCCACCGGCGTACAAAGCAAAATTTTTGGTGTCAACCGCAACCAGCGGCCTGCGGCCTCCCCAGCTCACCACAGAGCCTCTCTCAGACTCAGCATTCTGCTCCTGCAGAAACAATTTATGCGGGTTAGTTCCCCCTGGCTGTGAGTCTCGACGCTCGGGCAAGAGCACTCACACAAGCCTGCAAAATCGCCAGCCACCGCTGACCCCACGCATACACGTTTGCCCGAAACAGGAACGCGAGCAAATCCTTTATCCAGGCTCTCAGAGGGCGGCGCCCTTGCAGAAACCGAGTCTTTGCCACCAGCGACACATAGTAATACGGCACTCGTTTGGGGCGCCGGCAATTCCGAATCGGCAATCCCTGGATTGTTTTAATCAAGAAAGGAACTTGTACGGCCTCTTCGAAACGGCGGATGGTCTCGGCATGTAATCGCTCTGCCAGCTCAATTCGTCGATCCTCGTCAGTCAACAAGCTGACCAGCATCTGTCCGCACTCCTCCGCCGTCCTGAACATGGGGACGGCCTCTGTCCCAAACAGGTACTCAATCGATGGCGCATATTCGCTGACGCACGCAGCCTTTGCGAGTCCGGCCTCCAGTACTCGCCCTTTCAACTGAAAAGCCCGCTCGATCGGGAGGAAGGTTTCCGGCCGATCGGTACAGTCATGGGTCTGAGAAAAATTCAAAACGATTTTGGCCCGCGCCATGAGCCGGGCCAAATCCGTGTAGGCCAACACGCCTTGCAATTCTGGCGCATGGATGGTTATCGCGATTCCCTGAGCCGCGATCTTGGAGAGAAACTCTTTTCTTCCTCCTTTTGTCAAATCTCCGAAGAACAACACATCGATGTCTTTAATGGCTCCGGCATGCGGCTCAAAAGGGAGACGCGAATTCTCTAAAAAGCACACCTCCGCGGCAACACCGGTCTCACGATATTTCATCACGGCGATAGGATCGGCGCATAGCACCAAATCGCAAGCCAAGGCGTTCACATAATTGACATGATGGAGAACGATGTCATCGAATGCGGTAAGGACAAGACGCACATGCCGCGGAATGGTCTGAATAAGATCAATGCCAAATGCAAAATAAAATTCCACGTCCAGAAACATCAACCAAATATCTTGCTGACGAACCATCCCGTTGAGTCGATCCGCAACTCCTTCATAGCCGTTTCTCCGAACGATGTCATGGATGTAAACAGTCTCAATCGAAAACTCTCCGGCAAACTTATTCAAGAACAATTCATGCCACCGCTGAGGGAACTTGGAGATAAATAATGCCGCAGATCGAGGCTGCAAGGAGGTTAGAGAACTACACATGTAAGAGCTGGGGGAACTGATTTCGCAAGGCTACGGCATCGCGGCGATTGCTCTGAATTCCGCCACCTTGGTTAAAAGCTCATCGAAAGTCCCGGTCCCGACCACCCTTCCATGGCTGAGTACAATAATCTGATCGGCATGGCGGATCGTTTGCATCCGATGCGCGATCATGATAATGGTTTTTTTGTGGCTCAGTGCCTCGATCGATTCAATGATGGTTCGCTCGGTCGCCGAGTCAAGCGCACTGGTGGCCTCATCGAAAATCAAAATGGGAGGATCATGATAGAGAGCCCTGGCGATGGCCACCCGCTGACGTTGGCCGCCCGACAGTCTTACGCCTTTCTCTCCGATCTGCGTTGCAAACCCCTCCGGACAATTTCGCATGATAAATTCATAGATATCTGCGAGCGTGGCGGCGCGCATCACCGCCTCCATATCAATGTCTGACGCCGGCACCCCAAAGGCGATGTTGTCTGCAAAAGAGCCGTCCACCAAGAAAATATCTTGAGAGACATATCCCACAGACCGCTTCCAAGCCAGTGAGGAGACGAGATCGTGTTGGACTCCATCAAGAAGGAGAGCGCCCTGGCTCGGCCGGAGGAGACCGAGCAAAATATCTCCCAGAGTCGTTTTCCCGGATCCGCTGGTCCCAACGATCCCGACAGTCGTATTCGCGATGATCGAGAAAGAAACCTTCCTCAGCGCATCGGTGTTGCTATTCGGATAGCGATAACCGACCTCCACCAGCTCGATTTTTTTGGGTTCAAGACGAGATACCCTGCTGTCCTCCGATCTTTTATGCTCTTTGGTGATAACCAAAGCCAAATCCCCTAATACAGACCGCAATGAGGGCATACCAAATCGAATCTGAGCAAAACTCTGATAGAGTTGTTGTGCAGCAGGCAACAATCGATTGCCTGCCAGCACATACAGGCCTAAAAGCGACAGCATGTTCCCCAATGGTTCTCCGGCCAACAGCAAGTACATAGCGATCGCGATGACCGCACCTATTCCCAACGTCTCGACGAGATGTCGTGGAGCATAGGCCAAGATATTCAACATCGCTTGTGCTTTGGTATGGTCGAGCGCAGGCGATCGAAATCGGAAATTATAGGCGAACTCCAACCCCTGTGACTTCACGGTTTTGATGCCGCCAAATGCCTCTGAACACACAGAATAGCAACGTCTATTGCTGTCAAGCACCTTTGTCCCTAAACTGCGAGCCATCGGGTTAACCGCATAAGACAAAAGGCTATACAGTCCGCCCAAAAAGAGCAGCACCGTCCCCGATGCCCAGGGATGAACAATCATCAGCACCAACACCAACAGGATAATGACAAGAACATACGAGCAAATCATGTACGCGGGCAAGACCACATGAGCTACGGCATTCCCGCTTTCCGATAAAATGTTCCGACTCATATCGGCGGTGTGGCGGAGAAGAAAGAATGGATAGGGCTGGTGAAGATACGCATCGAACAATGTGGTCTTGATCCAACTGCTGACATCTTGAGAGCAGGCTTGCACGAAATAGTGAACACAGATTTTTACCAGTGCGCCAATGGCAACCATCACGAAGCAGAGCACTCCCAGATAGACGGCAAATGTCACTTGCGGGGGTCGACCAAGATGCTCGTACAGCCAATTCACCGCGGGGTACTGAGTGGCAAGGTCGGGACTTCCCAAGAGAACAAGGAACGGCATGATGGAAATCACTCCGCCGATCTCCAAGATTGCCCCGATGAAAATCAAAAATACGGCACCGATCGCCTCCAATTTCTTCGAAGCCGGCAAATACCCATATAATTTGAGGATTTCTTTCATCCTCTTTTCTCCTCGCCTTTCATGTCAACGCCGGAGAATCAATCCTTTTCTCGATGTATTGTTTCTGTCTGCGCCCCTCGTACCGAAACTTGCCGATCCAACCGGCTTGGACTCCAATACTTCCCCGTGAAAGCAAAAACAATAATCGAAATACTCTGTTGATCCAGATCGGCCAGGTTGCCTGGCCGGGCACATACAAGGCCCGATGCCATTGGATTCGGAAGGGGGCACGATAGAATCGAAGGTCTTCGAGCGCCAACACATGATCCGATTGATACTGGACCTGTTCCGTTGTCCGGCCAAATACCATGGTAAATCCGATCGGAAGATAGGGCCTGATATGATCGAAATCGTTGTAAAACGTCCCGCTCATCAAGGGAGTCACCACGATCAGGGTTCCTCCTACCTTGAGCTTATCAAGACACGTCGCCAGGAACTCGAGCAACGCCCGATGATCAAAATGCTCGACAATATGGGACATAAGAAGGACATCTACCGAGCAGGGTGGAACTTCTCGGACAAATTCTTCATTTGTGAGAGCCACCTCTCCCTTTTCTTTGACATAGTGAACCAACATCGGATTGACATCCACGCCCATCAAATTTAGGAATCTCGCCCCCCTCAAAAGAGCCAGATTGCGTCCTTTGCCGCACCCCACATCGACGATCGATGCATCCAAAGGAATTCCACGACAGACTCTTAAAAGCTCAGCCTGCTCATGACTGTATTCGAGTATCATTCGATTCTTTAAAGACGAGCAAGGAAAAAGAAGAGACCGTCAGTTCCCAAACGATCTGGCCATCCGCCACCGCCGCATATGCTCGATCACTCCGAGCATACCGGCTACGCCACATAACAGTCCGCCAACAATCCAACCAGCATAGCGGCGGTATCGCCCTTTCGAGGCACAAGAAAGGGACCTGGCCAGCACTTGTATCGCATCACTGAGAAGATTCAAAGCAAGCAAGACCGCAATATACTCTTCCGGCTCCGGTCTTGCTCTTTTCACACCCTGCTTGATAACTTCCAGCACTCGCTGGGCCCGATGACGATAGGTATGTCGCTCCAGCACGTGTCGTCTGGCACTGTCCCCCATCAACGCACAACGAACAGAATCGCTAAGCAGTTCCTTCACGATCGCAACGAGCGACGACTCATCGGAGTACGTCACATAGTGGACCCCCTCATCAAAAAGCTCTTCGATGCCGTTATCGGAAATCCGATCCGTCACCAGCACGGCCCCACACCCGGCCGCTTCAAAGACTCTCATGTTCACGTCGTTGTGGATGCTTTTGTTAAATACCACCTTGGCGCTCGAATAAATACGGCCCATCTCACGAGGAGAGGCCCGCCCGAACCACGACGTGAACCGTTCTCGGCGTAGGGCCTGCAACAGCGCGTGCCGTTCTGGATGCACAGCAGCTTGATCCGATCCCACATACGCAATGTCAAAAGTACGATCAGGAGGGGAAGCCGGAAGAAGTTCGGTTGGGAACCCCAACGGCAGCCATTCTACTTGCAAGAGTCCATCGGCTTTCAGACGTGCCACATATTCCTTTTGGGCGACGAACGTGATATCGAACAACCGCCCGATGGACAGGTGCTTTCGGTAATCCATGTGCGTGTCAATCCCATACCAAGCCGTAAGGCAGTTTACCTGTTCGAGAGCGACGGGGAAGACCTGCATCGTCCCCCCTTCGATAAAGAGTATTGCGTCAGGATTGAAATTGATATTGGAGAGAATGTCGGGAACGTGGACCGCCCCGTGTTTGATCACGTCAGCTAGGTCATGAGGGATATCGGAACAGACCTTAACCGTACACCCCACTTCCCTCAGTCCTTGAATAAGGTAGCCGGCGGTATGGAACCGGCTTAACGATGTCACGACGAATATCTTCATCAATCTCGGACGACCTCATGGCTTCCTGGCACGAACGAGGTACTGGCACACACCGAGATCGGGCATCACCTGAAGAAGGGGCCAGACGAGCAGCCGTCGGGCGCCTTGATAGCGGTCTCGGTTACACCGCCAGATTTCAATCCGTAACCCATTGGCAGAGAACAACTCCACGATGGATCGTCTTGTAAAAAATCGCAAGTGGCCGTGGTCCAGTAAGCCTGACGATTTGTATTTCCATTCTCCTCGTACAACGAGGTTGTAAAGAAGCGCCAAGTTTTGAACGTTCGGAATACTGGCCACAACAACCCCTCCGGATTTCAATAGACAGCAAAGCCGCCGGAAGGTAGACCATGGATCCACAAGATGTTCGAGAACATCCGGCAATAAAAGACCGTCATACCGACAACCTTCTTCAACCAGCGTCGGCTCCTCGACATTGCCGATCCAGACGCGCCGGTACTGGTGCTTCAGATGAATCTCCGCGTCAGGATTGAGTTCAATTCCGTCCACTTCGCAGGGCTGCCTGGCCATCAGTGTTCGTCCCAGCGCTCCGTATCCACAACCCACATCCAATATGGTGCGACACTCTTGCGGCACCAGAGCAGCGACATCTTCGCGCTTCTGCTCAAAATAGCCGATACCGTGGTCGTCGTTCGAGAAACACATCATAAATGTCGGGATCAATCTCGACTAAAAACGAACATGTTGCGGTCCCACTGATCTGGACAGCCGGGCCGCAGTTCTCGATAACGAGCGCGCAGCGTGGCCGTGAGTTGTTCTTTCAACCGAAACCCGTATCCGGCAAAAAATCTGATCCAACTTTGATCGGTCCGCAGATTGATATGACCGGCAATACGCCAATTTCGACTGATATTTACAAACAGTTCAGGGATTGGCCGACAGCGTTCCAGTAAGTGAGCGATTTCGCCGTCGCGCAGGTGCTCAAAAACATCAAAAGCGATCAGTACATCGAAATTCTTCATTTCCAGCTCTCGCAGATCCGTCACATATCGTTCCGGATAACCGCCAAACCGTTCCAAATAAAGACGCCGCGCCTCGTTCGACATGTCATAACCAACATAGTCAAAGCCTCTGGCAGCCATGTAATCAATCATAATGCCGGGGCCACAACCGAAATCCAGAATGTGCCTCCATGTCCCAGCCTCCATCACCAATTGTCCCAGGACCTGACGCAGCGCATCCCACTCGTGAAACCATGCGTCTCCAAAAAACGACTCGTCATAGGAGACCGGACGCAGCGCCAGCATCGACTGCATTAATCTATGCCACATGGCCGATGCCCCACTTCGCCATGAAGTACGCCTTGTTTCGTTCGTGAAGCGCGACTGTATCAATGCTATGAGAAAGATACCGAATCTCTGTTTTGTACGCGCTGACCCCATGATGGTGATAATGACGCACGGCAAGCTTGGGGACCACCACGCACCGAAACCCTGCATGGCGCACCGCAAAGCTAAAGTCTATTTCCTCAAATCCGGCCGGAGAATATGCCACGTCAAATCCACCGATGCGCCGGTAGAGATCGGCCCACACGAGGAAGCAAAACCCCGCGATTGCGTCGGCATCCTCGATGTGTTCTTCACCGACAAATCGTTCATGTTCCGCTCCCCTCCAACGAGCACCTACCGGCCCCACTTGCCCGATGTCTGGGGACGAATGGAGTGTCTCATAGAGTGCTTCCAGAGCTCCTGGACCGATGGAGACGTCATCATTCAGAAAGCACAACACCGATCCCTCCGCCAACTGAGCCCCCATGTTCCATGAGCGAGCGACCCCAGCATTCACACTGTTCAAACAGTACTTGTCAATCCGGCGATCAGTTCTCACAAAATCTATCAAGGCAGGATCGTCGCCGTTACAGACAATAATGACTTCGAATGGAATGGTGATATGTTCCCACACATCGCGGAGGACATCTCGAATCGTATATCGGGGAGAAAAAAATCGTCTGGGATTGACAGGCCGAGACAGGTGCAGCACGGGAATAATGACACTGATCAGCGGGACAGGTTCTTGGAAACTCATCGGACCAATTTTTCCAGAGTTATCCAGAATTCCTCTTCAGCGCCGGCATAAAAACTTGGATCCGACAAGTCAGCCTCGAATGATAAGGCCCCGATATTGTCGTTCCCGGTGATCTCACACCCGCACAGAGCCGCCTCGGCTACGACGCGACCTTGCGGCTCGGGCCATCGAGGAAGAAAGACAAAATGCTTGGCTCGGTTCATATAGCGGGGAATCTCCTCATAAGGCAAAGGCCCCAGATATCGTCCGAAATCCAGCTTCACCCCGGGAGCACATCGGCCGATGAGATGAATATCGGTATGGCCGAACCGCTCCCGCATGGCTGCCAGCCCCTTGGCTTCCCCGATGACCCCGACGAAGAGATAGTCGATGTCTCGTTCCAGACCTTCATTATAGAACCGGCGTGTATCGATCAACGGCCTCAAAATAAAGGTTGGCGGGTGCTTCACCCCGCTGAGCAAAGACTCGGTGATCCGGCGATGCAAAGGAGACAAATACACCGCCAGCGCGGCTTGTTCAAACAAGCGACTGACAAGCGTTCTCTTGGCAAAACAGTCATCACTCCAATCGCGAAAGAGCCCTTTCTTCCAAAGAGGCAATGCCGGTTTCATGGGGCAGCCGTTCAGCCGCTGGCCCGAACATGGCAAATAGGGCAAATTGCACACGTCCGCATACGCCGTCATCAGATGCACAAAGGGACCTCGCTCCATCAATTCATTTAAAAACCGATCCCCGAATGTTCTCCAGGCTCCCAACGACTTGAGGCTGTGCGCATGATTAAACACATCGATAAAAAGGCTGAGGTCCGGTGACTCATGACTCTCTCGCCGTCCGGGACGCACCGACGAGATTCTGATGTTATACCCCCGTCGTTTCCCAACTTCGAGGAGACGCCGAGTAATCATTTCTCCTCCACCGAAATAGACGCGCGGATCAAGAAATGAAACGACGTTCAGCCTCATAGATATACAGACACGTTGTTTTTGAGACTACTGGCGAGTATGTGACAACGAGGGGAAGATTTCAGATTCCTCGCAGTTATGCATAGCCCCCTTGGCGCCACAGACCTTCCGTGACAGCCCACATCCCAAACAAGTCGTGGGGAAACGGATGTTCTATCTCAAACCTTTCAGCCATCGCGTTATAGCACTCAAGATTCCGCCGATAGAGTGATGGAGCATCAGCGACCAACTCGCGGAATTCTCTCACCCAATCAGGCTTGGAAACAGCAAGCTGTGTGCAACAGCATGAAACGCGAGAGGTATCTTGCGTTCCTAGCGAGATCGTCGGCCGTCCTGTCACCAAACCGGCGATGACGCGCATGGAAGACAGCCACTTCCAACCGGCACGCTGGGGAATGTTGAGAACGACCTTGGCCGCACCATTTAGATCATTCCGTCTTTTTCTGGACATAAGCTCAGAAGGACGCCAGACGGTAAAACCATGCTCCTGTAACGCATCCAGAATGGACGTTCGAAACTTCGTTATATTACCAGTGAAGACACAGTCATAGGCACCGCCGGTTCGGCGATTCGACCGCGACGGTGAAGGCATTACATGAGGAAACGGGAGAGTACGGACTCGTATCCCAGGCAACAACTGATCGAGCCCTTGTAATTCCGGTAAATCCCCCAACACCATGAAGCACCTGACATAGGGGAGGCATTCCAGCAGAAATTGTATTCGCGTCACCATGGTCTGGGGATGAATGTAGTCATTCTCTTCCCCAAGCGGGATGCCATGGAACCAAACCCGACCATGTGCCCAATTAATGTGTTCGGTCATGATGACTGCCACCTGCCTGCGAGACACCGTACAAAATTCACCGAGAATGGCGCGTGTCTCAGCCGAAAAATTTTCGATGACGACGTTCAAGGAGACGGAAGACGGGCGTCGTCCCACTGTCACCGTGTAGTCGTGCTGCCGTAAGCAGGAAACAGTAAAGGCGACCTGATCACTGATTCCTGCAAAGGGGTGATTATACACCCATAAATGAACAGAGGGTCGCTTCATCGCAGAGCCAGCCGAAAACGTCGGGGGGGCGCTATCATCAACATGACGATCCTCCAATCCACTCACCCCGAACCTTCGCTTTCGAGGTTTTAGATGAAACTAGCTTTCGCCCGCATGAATCATGTGTGAGTGTTGATCAGCAATAATTTCCGCGATCACCTTCTCCGCAGAATCGGCAATAAAACACTTGGAATAGCCACCATCCTCCACTTTGCTCAGAAAGAATTCGCCCTCGCTCTGCAAAATGGCATAATAACGATCGTCACACCGAATCACGTTATATCCGCCCACACCTTCTCGCACAAGCTCAATATTACTCGTGGGTAATTCGTCTCTTCTCCAATATATCTCCGCCACGCGGCGAAACCATCGCCACCCCCGCGACGTTAGGCGATAAAGAAGAGGATACGGTCGAAGGAGACGAGCAACGCCCTCCTTGAGCCGATTGCTCAGTTCCATGATCTTCGCCCGTCGCCGACTCGGATCGCATTGAATCGCTCCGTGAAGATATTGCCCGCTCAACTCTTCCAGTGAGTAAGCGAAACGAACAGATTCTCCATAGTCATTGAGAGCCGAAAATCCCTGGACGACGTTGGCTGGCGCCTCAGCCGTCTGCACGAACCTTCCACCTAACTCCCATACCACAGATCGCCCCGCCTTAATCCACGGTACGGGTTGCGGGGACCTTTCGAAGATCTTGCCCCACTCCGCCGGTCTCCTATCCAAAAGGCAATCTTCGACCCCCACTCCTTTTCCTTCCTTAGGTTCGCGGTGATTCGCGCCAGTGTGTTCGTGATACAGATCGGCTACCTGCCGCCAAAACGAGGCGCTAAATGACTGCCCGCTGAATTCTCCGCTCACCGACGCAAGAGCGGCATCACTCATGGTCTTGTATGCGCCTTCATCATCCAGAAGCTTCCCGATTCGGCAAACCATTTGTGTGACAAGCAACTCCTCTAGCTCGGGCATCCAGTTGTACTGGTCAACCAGTACTCCGGTGACTGGCTCTCTCCGCCAAATTGCTGCACGCATCCCTTCTAAGACAATCCCCCGCTCTCCATCCTTCACATAGACATTCGTCCCCACCGTATCAGTTACGACCGGAACGGCCCCTAAAGCTAATGCGTGCAAAATGGACGCCGAGTGGAGCGAAAAACTCGGAAGCAAGAAAAAATGGACCCACGCCAGCAACTCATTCAACATAGGCTGGTCCAAATATTCCTCCACCCATATCACGCTTTTCCCTTCCTCTCTCACGAGGAGCGACGTGTCTACGCCATGGTCGACTAGTTTCTCCCGATCCGGCTTCGTGCATCGTAGAATGAGTTGCCCCTTTCGTCCCGATGCAAGAAACGCCTCCCAAAAGCGAAGGACGAGATGCCCGCCACGCTTAAAAAAGTTATCTGGATGTTGGTGAGCCGAATTCATGAAGAGGAACCTCGGCGTCGAGAGAGGGGGTTTCTGGATCGTCCCTACGGAGACAACGGCATGAGGGCTCAGCCCAATGCGGGAGAGGAATAACTTCCGGTTTATGATCGGATCCGAGAAAAAAGTCCTGAACGAATCGAGGGTTTCAGGAATATGTGACCAGATTCCTAGACACAACGGATGAGCGAACAGCGACCGGTAGTATTCACGCAGATTCTGAATGTCCCGCCTCCACCCGGTTCCCTGGTGTGCAAAAGGAAAGAAAACTGGGTGGAACATTTCACAATGAAAAACGAAGGGCCTTGTGAGCGATGGAAACGGCGCCGTATGAAGGAATTCCATGTCCCCCGGCAGAATTGCGGTCAGGAGGCAATTTGTCCGCCCCCAATATTCCTGGTATTCCTGGCGGGTTTTCGAGACAGTACCATCCTGATTATGCAGGGGCTGTCTTGTGGCCAAAGCGAGCACGCTGGCCTTTGGGGAAGCATCTGAGGTGAATCGACGATGCAGTTTGACATTATCCCAAGCATTGAGACGAAATCCTTCGGGAGCAAAGTCGAATAAGGCGCGATACAAAGGATGAAATCCGTTGAGCGGGATGTAGTGGCTCAAACTCCATGGAACCGCTATTTTAAGAGTGGATAGACTGCTCTTGCTCATGAAAAGAACCTTACGCTATTGTCACAAGCATGATGCATGCGAATTGATCGAGCGGCAATCTATCGGGGTCTGATCTTGATTTGATTCGGATTCTCCCGTCTGACACCATCTTTGACACCATCGACGAATTTCACACCGCACACGATGTCGGCCAGACGCTTGAAGCCACACATCCAGCGCCGGTTTTTCTCCGCGTTCATCACGAGCTTGAACACGAGCCGCGAGCAACGTCGCACGAGAGACGCCGCCCTAGATACGCTCGGTGCGGTGGCGGATTGTTGCGAAGCGCGACCCGATCGGGAAGTCATAGAAGACGGCAGGCTCGGCCGGTGAGTGTTTCGCCGCGTAGCTGACCATGCCGCACTTGAAGACGCCCTTGGGCTCAGCCATCCAGATCCTCCCTGCAGCATCGATTTCGCTTTCGGCTTCACCTGATTCAGGCAGGCAGTTGAACCCATCTCATCCCTTGCGTCGGAGCAGTCACGTGTGTTCGCGCTCATGAGCGCTTTATCCCGAAAACAAAACGATATATCGAGCGCAGTGAGCGATACACCAAACGCCCTATTCTTGCGAATGGGTTATTAACAATCTGCTCCACCTGCTCCTGCACCGATTGCAAGGCCGCTCCCAATCGTAACTGAGCCTCATCGCTCTGTGCCCGGAGTTCGGCCATTCGCCGGTCGAGTTCCGCCCCGTGAACAACAACCGACTCGTGCCGTACCGTCAAGCGCTCCACCTGCTCCTGCACCGATTGCAAGGCCGCTCCCAATCGTAACTGAGCCTCTCTGCATTCTTCTATACATGTCTCACGGTCCTCGATCACATCAATGGCATAGATGGCTTCGGCAACCGAACCGGCCACGATGACGTCTCGAGCTCCGTACTTGGCAAGAAGATGTTCGGGGCCATCTCTCAGATCAACCGACCCCCTCGACTGCCGAAGCCCAACAACGAGATTCTCCACCAGCACAAGATTAAACCCTTTGTGCTCACGTACAATTGTCGGCTTGCTGCCATGTACCTTTATTTCGCATGAGCGCGGATAGTCCTGGGCTAGGAGGTTCAGTACCCTTGTCAGACGCTCATCTTCGAGTTGTTGATCTGCCCGTGGGTCACTGCGCCCCCATTTTTGGTCTTCAATCTGCCTCTCCAGCTCCGACAAATGGCGGGACGTGAGGCATGTCGCCCTCACGTCCTTTTGTTCCCGTACCATTCTAAGCAGCTCCGGAAATTCTTCTTGCCAACAGGAGACGAAGCAGCCATTCCAAATGATGGTTTTGTATCCATCGGCTCGATTCACAAGCTCGAACGGAGTCTCTACAGGGTCAGGAACGGGAAAATGATCGGGCACTTCCATCCCGAATGTTTCATGGAAGAACGACCGCTGTTCGGCGTGCCTCGCCTGATAAAGAACTCTGAGTAATCCGTTTACCAGCTTGCTTGCGGGGATCCTCACACCCATGTTGATTTTTTCTGATAGTCCGTCCGTGACACATCCATACGTCGAAACTCCGAGAAATGCACAGGCCCGCGCAATCACCCCTTTGGGATCGCTGGCGATATCCTGGAGCCGGAGTATCAAAAACTGATTGAGCGGATAATGCCTGGTCCACCTCGTGAGGTACTCTTTGTAGTCCCCGACGGACGTGCAATAGTCGCTCATGAGATAACGGCAGGCCGCTTCGTCCAGGCTCTGTTGAGGATGCGACTCACTCAAGCGGAAACCGAACTCACCGATCTCACAGCTATGCCGAAAATTCGACCACGCCCGATCATCCAAATCCCGCAATATGACAATGCATTTAAGATCGGGCTTTGTCTGGCGCAGAAGCCTGATGATTCCTTGCGGTAACAGGACATAGGTCGGGGAGGCATCACCCTTGAGACGGCCATTTGATCGTGCATACCTCCCCGTGTAGTAGTGAATGGAACCGAATCGCCAGCCGACATCGAAGTATCGCAACTCCTTTTCCGGAGGAATATAAACATCCCGATGCTTCTTTAACGCGTTCGCAAGCCACGTCGTCCCCGTCCGCGGCGGTGACAAAATGAAAAAATCGGGCAGATCTCCTGATGCAACCATCGAGAGATCGGCGGTTATGCGCCCGATGTATTCGTCAAGAGAAAAACACGGCCCTTCGCCGCGCACGCCCACAGCATGCATCATGAGTCCGATCGAAAGACTTCGTAGGGGGGCGGGAGGGAGTCCGTTTCCTGGTCATGGACTGCAACCGACACGGTTGCAAAACAATTGCACACGCCGTCGCTTTTGCCATCGCCTGTGACGACAACGTGAATTACGCTATGCCGCCGATCCAATGGGCGCGCCGGAGGAGCCGTCCAATCCCCACACCCCACATCGATGAAAATATCTCCCGGCCCTACATTCATCTGGAAGTCGAATCTAATCCAAAGATCGCTGCCTGGAACCAGTTGGGGAAGCCGTACACCATTGACAATCGTGTTTGTCCCGAACAGCTTGACCCCCTCCACTGTTTTAATGGCAAATCCGGCGCTTAAGCATCCCTCGAATCCATGAGATCGCAACCGCACATACAAGGTCACGCGCGCACCAGATTCAATTTCAACCGGATACATCTTGCCGTCCGCAAAAAGAATGTAATCGGCGATTTCTACCTCACGATCGCCGAATCGAAACTCTCCCTTGTTATAAGTATTGCGTTCTTCGCAACGGCCGTTGGGGTAAACCAACTCCCTTACTGATCGTGTCATATCTGAAGCAACTTCATAAGAAAGAGCCGGATCAGCGACTGTTTTCCCCGCCAATCGATCGAGAGCGCTTTCTTCTCTTCTGCTTGAGGGAAAGAGCATTTCATAATAACGGTCAACGACTCTTTGCGGTTCACCATCGGCAACAAGACGGCCTTCATCGATGAGGATGGCTCTTGTACACTGCCGCAAAATCATCTCGGTGCTATGACTCACCACCAGAATGGCTCTTCCTTCGGCTTGCAATCGCTTAAAGTGCATATGGCATTTATTCTGAAATTTTGCATCGCCGACCGACAACGCTTCGTCAATAATCAAAACGTCAGGATTTATATGAATTGAACAAGCAAATGCGAGGCGCGCGTACATGCCGGTCGAATAGACCTTAACCGGTTGGTCAAAAAACGGCCCAATATCAGCAAATGCTTCAATGTGTGGAATTGTGTTCAGCACCTCTGTTCGAGATAGGCCGGCAATCGCGCCGTTGAGTTCGGCATTTTGTCGTCCAGTGAACTCAGGGTCAAAACCAGCGCCAAGTTCTAATATAGTGCCCAGCCTCCCGTTCACTCGTATCGTTCCTTGCGTAGGTTGCATCACTCCCGCGATAATCTGGAGCAACGTGGATTTACCGGATCCGTTTCTCCCAATGATCCCGACCGTCTCTCCTTGCCGAATCTCGAACGACACATCTTTCAATGCCCAAAAGTCATTAAGTCGTTTGTTTCGCCATGGATGCAACGCTTCAAGCAGACGTTCTTTCGGTGAGGTAAACAGCTTAAATTGCTTAGATAAGCGCTCAACGACGATGGCCACTTTCGCGTTCATACCCGGGACTACAGCGCATCCACGAATTCCGGCTTGAGACGTTTAAATACGGTCATCCCCACGGCCAACACTATGAACACGACGCACCAGAACGTAATCGCTTGAGTCGATTCCGGCCACCTGATTTGAGAGTCAATCAACGATCCTCTATATCCTTCGACAACATAATACATTGGATTTAACAGGAGCAGGCCGCGATACTGAGACGCAATCATGTCCGAAGACCAGACAATCGGCGTCGCCCAAAACCAAAGGTTAAGCACCGCGGTCACAACATGTGAGATGTCCCGGTAAAACACTTGAAGAGCGGCCAGCAACCAGCTCAACCCAATCAGGAGACTGCAGAGGCTGAACAGAAACCACACTAACGATAACCGAGCAAGCCCAAGATCTACGCGAAACCACACTAACATCCCGAGGAAGATGACCAAGAAGATGCCATGGTTAACCAGACCTGAGACAATCGGAACGATGGGTAAAATCTCTGGGGGTAGCGTCGTTTTTTTGATCAGGGAAGCGCTCCGAGTTATCGAGCCCGTCGCTGCCTGTAGGGCCTCCGAAAAAAATAGCCACGGCACCATGCCGCACACAAACCATAGCGCAAATGGTGATCCACCGGGTCCCTTGGCTTTAAATCCAAAGCTGAACACCACGTAAAAAACCCCGATCAAAAGGAGAGGGTGGACAAAGGTCCATAAGCTTCCTCCCAATGTTCCGATATAGCGACTTTGCAGATCCCGACGCGTCAGAGCCGCGATCAAAAATCGACTGCGGAAAACACTCAGCAGCATATCCATAAAATTCACCAGACATCGTGGACACTTTTCTTTCAGCGGTTGGGAGGAAACCTATCCACCTGGCTACCTTGGCCACGCCATCTCAAAAGTCTGGCCTTTATTGTGCCAATACCCCTGCAAACCAGATCGGTTTTGAGGATGCCGGTTCAAAACCCTATGGTTCCTGCGAAAAGGAACGCCTCCTTGAGCCGGCTGCTTCTTGATCTTTGATCACCTTGAGCTCCGTCTCTGCATCGATATGGCCAAACAGCCGGGTACGAAAACGGCTTGTCCTTGGTTGCCGGTGCACTTTACGCATTCCCATACCTGGTGTTTTTGATCATGGTATATCCTTTCACGAGCTCGGCGATGCCCATATCGAGCGAGTAAGTCGGTCGATACCCTGTCGATTCTATTTTCGCGTTCGAGACGATGTAATTCCGCTGGTCCGGATCTTTCGCAAAGGGAGCTTCGAGAAAAACAAAATCCGAGACTTGCTTTTGAATGCGCTCGCAGAGTTCCTTTTTGGATACATTGGCATCCGAAAGTCCGACATTATAAATTTGACCTTTCATACGATCGAAGTTAACGATGGCATGCTGAAACGCACGTGAGACATCACGAACATGAATATAGTTTCGCTTAAATGAACTCTCGAACAACACGACGAATCGATCATGCACCGCTCTGTAGGTAAAATCGTTGACCAGCAAATCAATGCGCATGCGCGGTGACATCCCGAATACGGTGGCCAATCGAAAACTTACGGCGTTTGGGTGTTCCATCAGCCGTCGCTCGACTTCGACCTTCTCCTTCGCATATTGTGAAATCGGATTGAGCGGTGATTCCTCCGTACAAAAATGATTGGCATCTCCGCTGCCATAGGCACTGTTCGTGGTCGGCATCAATACCCACTGATCTTTCGACAACATGCTGAGCATCAGAAACACGGCATCTCGATTGATTGTCGTAGCGCCCACGGGATCTTGCTTACAAAGAGGAGCCCCTACGAGAGCCGCTAACGGAATAATGATATCCGCTTCTTTCAAAAGAGGAGCAATGACTTCCTTGTCTCGTATATCGCCTTTGACCACCGAAAAACGAGGATCGTGGCAGACATGATTCAAGCTGGATTGCTTGTACATAAAATTGTCGACAACCGTGACACGGTACCCCGCTTGAAGCAACTCTGGCACCAACGTGGACCCTAGATATCCGGCTCCGCCTGTAACCAAAATTCGACGTTTCTCCATTTTGGATCTCCTTAACGAACGACCGCAAACAGGACCATTCAGGTTATCAATTTAATACCGATGCCGCCCGCTCATAATCGGCTGGCAATCCAATGTCGATAAAGGCTCCTGAACCTTCGACTCCATAAAACCGCCTGCCGTTCCTCAACAAAGTCGGTAAAAGATCGTGCTCGAGAGAATATGAAACGTTCCCTTCCAGTGAGAAAGAGCGGAAAAGATCAGCATGCAGC
>JANDJJ010000043.1 GCA_024330945.1 Nitrospira sp.
GGAAATTCCACGTCCACCACCGGACCGATGACTTGGATCACCTTACCTATGCTCATGCTTCACCTTTCCAAAGCGATGTCTGGTTTCCACGCCCCTTGACCGGCGAATCGATCCCCTGGGGCTTACCCGCTTCTTTCGCTCGCGTGTCGCGAAACGCGCTTGTAACGATCCCTACTTCAGGGCTTCCGCGCCTCCGACGATATCCATCAATTCCTTGGTGATCGCCGCTTGCCGAGTCTTGTTGTAGTACAATGTGACTTTTTTGATGAGTTGCCCGGCATTGCGCGTCGCTCCGTCCATGGCGGCCATGCGGGCCCCGTGTTCGGCCGCGGCCGATTCCAGGAGAATTCTATAGGTTTGAACTTGAAAATGCTTGGGTACCAGGACATCCAACAGTTCCGCTTCGCCCGGCTCGTAGAGATAGCCGCCTCCCGCCGCACCTTCGACCGGCGCCACACCGAACTCGGAGACCGCGTCAACGGGAAAAAGTTTCTCGACGACCACACGTTGCTGGATCGCTGACTTGAATTCATTGTACACGACGTAGAGTTCATCGAACGTGCCATGGATGAACTGGTCGGTGAGCACGCCACCGATATCGATGGCGTGCTCAAAACTCAACTTATCGAAAATCCCCGTCCATTCTTGGCGAATCGGCCATGCGCGGCGGCGAAAATAATCCCGCCCCTTTCGCCCGACGATGCTCAGGTGCACCGACACCCCGCGTGCCTCACACTGCCTGATAAACTCCGAGCTCCGCCGCACGATGTTGCCGTTGAACCCTCCGCACAAGCCGCGATCGCTCGTCACCACTAACACTTCGACTTTTTTGCCCTCACGCTTCTGCAAGAGCGGATGGGAGGAGCGATTCACCCGTTGGCTTAAATTGCTCAAGACGCTCCGCATTTTATGCGCGTAGGGACGAGCCGCCAAGATACGATCCTGGGAGCGTTTCAGCTTCGCGGCGGCCACCATTTTCATGGCCTTCGTGATCTTCTGAGTGTTCTTGAACGCCGCGATCTTGCGGCGGAGCGATTGGAGACTCGGCATGGTGCTTTATTTTGAAGTATCAAGCGAGCAGCGGGAGTTCCCCACGACCTGTAAAGATCCGCTCAGGAGGACCCTTCTCTACCGTACCTTTGCTCAGGCTTTGGCTCCATACCCCATCTTCTGCTTAAAGGTTGTGATAATTTCTCTCAGACGACCCCCGACCTTGTCGTCGATCTTGCTGATGGACGTCACTTCCTTCCTCAATTCCGGATGATGCTGCTGAATGTAGTGCAGCAAATCCGCTTCAAACTGCTGCACTTTATCAACCGCCACGTCGTCGAGAAACCCGTTCACGCCCGCAAAGATCGACAGCACCTGGTCGGCGACCGGCATGGGCTTATACTGGCCTTGCTTGAGCAGCTCGACCATGCGAACCCCTCGCGCCAACTGCATCTGCGTCGCCTTGTCCAGCTCGCTTCCGAACTGCGCGAAGGCGGCCATCTCCCGGTATTGAGCCAGGTCAAGCCGAAGCGTGCCGGCCACTTGCTTCATGGCCTTAATTTGCGCCGATCCTCCGACGCGGGAGACGGAGAGACCGACGTTGATGGCCGGGCGAATGCCCGAATAAAAAAGATCGCTGCCCAGATAAATCTGCCCGTCGGTGATCGAAATCACGTTGGTCGGAATATACGCCGACACGTCGCCGGCCTGCGTTTCGATGATCGGCAAGGCGGTCAAACTGCCTCCCCCGAGCGCATCACTCAACTTCGCCGCTCGCTCGAGGAGGCGGGAGTGAAGATAGAACACATCGCCCGGATACGCCTCCCGGCCCGGCGGTCGACGGAGCAACAGCGACAACTGTCGATAGGCCACGGCGTGTTTCGATAAATCATCGTATACGATCAAGGCATGCTTGGCGTTGTCGCGGAAATATTCGCCCATGGCCGCCCCGGCAAACGGAGCCAGGAACTGCATGGGAGCAGGTTCGCTGGCCGTCGCGGAGACGACCATGCTGTAGTCCATCGCGTGGTGTTCCTCAAGGGTTTTGACGACCCGCGCCACGGTCGATCGTTTCTGGCCGATGGCCACGTAGATACAGAAGACTCCCAGACCTCGCTGATTGATGATGGTATCGACGGCGATGGCCGTCTTGCCGGTCTGCCGATCTCCGATGATCAGCTCACGTTGTCCGCGGCCGATTGGAATCATCGCGTCGATAGCCTTGATGCCGGTCTGCAGCGGCTCCCGCACCGATTGGCGGGTGTTCACACCCGGAGCCACCACCTCGATACGGGAAAAATGCTGCGACTTGATCGGCCCTTTTCCGTCGATCGGCTGACCGATCGCGTTAACCACCCGGCCGACCAGCGCCTCGCCCACGGGAACCTCCGCAATGCGGCCCGTACGCCTGACCGGATCGCCTTCCTTGATACCGACGTCGTCGCCCATGAGCACGGCGCCGACGTTGTCTTCCTCAAGATTCAGCGCGATTCCATAGAGCCCGCCGGGAAACTCGAGCATCTCGCCCGCCATGGCTCCGTCGAGCCCGTACACCTTGGCGATGCCGTCTCCGACTTGGATGACGGAGCCGGTCTCTTTCACATCGACTTGTTTGTCGAATCCCCGAATCTTTTCTTTGATGATCGCGCTGATTTCATCGGCTTTGATCTGCATGACTACTCCTTCATCCGCAGGACGGCGAGACACCGGATAGCCATCCCGCCTCCGCCGACCTACTCTCTCGTCAGCAATGACTGGATATCGTTCAAGCGGCCCCGGACCGTGCCGTCGACCACCATGTTTCCGACCTGGATCCGGACGCCGGCCAAGAGGTTCGCATCGGTATGAAACGTGACCGCGACTTCTCGCTTCAGAGCGTCGCGCAGTCGTGCTTGAGTCCGATCCCGCTCGGCCTGGGAGAGTTCCGTAGCCGACGATACCGAGACTTGTTGCACACCCTTCGATTGATCGACCAGCTTCCCGAACGCCTCGGCAATGTCCGGCAAAAACCCGATGCGATTTTTCCTGACCAATTGCCCGAGAAAAGCCTTCCCTTCCGAAGGACAATGAAAGCGATCGCTCAATTCCGTCAGCACGGAGATTTTCTCCTCGGCGCTGAACGCCGGCGACGCGGTAACGTAGCGGAGATCCCCCGGCTCTTTTATAGCCTGTCCGAGGCCGTTCAGGGTCTCTCGAGTGGCTTCGATATCGGCTGGGTCGAGGAGCTCGAAGAGCGCCCGTGCGTAACGCCGCGCAACTACCGTTTTAATCACTGTCGGTGATCCACTTGCCGAATCGTGGGACAAACAAAATCGTTCGCGCGAAACGCACGACAATTGACTTGGCACACTACCATTGAAGAATGTCTGCTGTCAATCCGATCGAGCCGATCGAGCGCTAAGCGAGCCGAGCAGGCCCTACTCAAGCGAACCACCTGCTCGACTTTCACTCCCGACACACCCCTGAGACTCGAAATGCGCCCGGTATATAATGAAGACGTGAACTGCCTCTATCGTCACTGTTTTCCATGCTATTCTCGAAATTGCGCCATGCGATACCGCCACCCCGACTCCATCGATGAAAGGGGGATCAAATGCGCATGATATCACCCTCTCCAGCGAAGGTTTTTTTGCTCTTGCTGGTTCTCTCACTCATCACCGATCCCTTGTGGGCCTATCGGGATTATTTCACGCCCGAACAAAAATCTCAGTTGGAAAAGATTCGCGTCGTCTTCGTGGAAGCCCTCGCCCTGACGGACAAAGGCGCGATGGACGCCGGCCCCATCGCACAAACCGTGTCACGCCGGCTTCGCGAAGTCGGGTACACCATCGTCTTGAATCGAGAAGAGCCCCATGATGTCGTCTTTCGCGTCAAATGCGAGCAACGCAAAACGTGGGAAGGCACGACCGCGGCCGGCGGCGATGCCGATCTTCCGGACGCACCATCCCGATTATGGAAAGGTCCGGCCTGTCAATTGACCTATCTGTTGAGCGGCATGAAGATCAAGTGGCAAAAGGAAGTGCGGACGGAGTTTGACGACGCCGCAGCCGCCGCGCAGGCTGCGCAGGCCACCGACCCCGGCGCCTACGCGATCGACAAGCTGACGGAGGAACTTGAACGGCATGAGTTCCCCCTGTTTTTGGCAGCCGAGTGGGGGCATCCGGAACGCCTACTTGCCCTGCTTGATTCACCCAACACGAGTCAAGCCAGGAAAATCCAGATCATTTCTCTTTTGGGCGAGATGCAAGCCGACGAAGCCTTGCCCAAACTCAAAGAAATCTTGAAAGACCGTGACTTGGCCACGCAGGCGATCGTCGCCATGGGGAATCTGGGCAGAGAAAGCATCCCGTTGCTCATAAACATTTTGAACTCTTCTCCTCAGATAGAAATTCAAGCGGCAGCGGCCAAGGGACTCGGACAGATCGGGGGCATTGCCGGCGACGCCTCCGTCGTTCTTCCACTGTTGGCCAAACTTCAAGACCCCGACACGGACTGGACCGTCCTAACAGAGGTCGCTTGGGCCTTGGGGAAAATTCCTGACAAACGGTCGATCCAACCGCTGTACGATCTTGACAAAAAACTCCAAGCCATCCGCGACCCCGACAACGTCGTGTTGAAAAAACTGAAAGAAGCCGTGTTTTGGGCGATCAAACAATGCGACACATGGGATCAATACAGTTAACGCCGCGGGTCAAGTCCCGGCCGGTGCGAGGCGCGAAGACGCCTTGCAGAAGAGGAAAGATGAACGGCGTCTGTGACGATCAGAAGGTATCGTCAAGCAGCCGACGCAACTGCGCGGCCAACTCGGTCGGCAAAAACGGTTTTTGGATGAACAGGGTGCCCGGCGAATTGAGAAACATCGGTTTGACTCGTTCCGTATACCCTGACATGAAGAGCACCCTGAGGCCCGGCCACCGTTGCCTGAGCCGTTCCGCGACCACCGGTCCCGTGAAGCGCGGCATCACCACGTCCGTCACCAGGACGTCGATCGGCTCCGATATCACGGCTGCCAGGCGAAACGCCTCGTCTCCGTTCGCCGCTTTAAACACCTGATAGCCGTACTCCTCAAGGGCGAGGCAGACAAGATCCCGCACCGACTCTTGATCTTCGACGAGCATGACCCGCTCGCCTCCCCGGACAGGACGCGACGACTTGGGGATCGCCACCTCGTCGTCCTGCTCAACGAAGCGCGGGAAGTAAAGATCAAACGTCGTGCCCTCGCCCGGTGCGCTGTCGACGAAGATGACGCCGCGGCTTTGCTTGACGATCCCATACACCGTCGCGAGCCCGAGCCCCGTGCCCTTGCCCTCTTCCTTGGTCGTAAAGAACGGTTCGAAGAGATGCGCGCGCACGTCTTGATCCATGCCGAGGCCGGTGTCGCGGACGGTCAACTGCACATAGTCGCCCGGCGTAAACAGCGGATTGGACACCGGCGTCCACGGCTGCAGGACGAAATTGGCCGTGGAAAGCGTCAGCTTGCCGCCGTCCGGCATCGCGTCTCTCGCGTTGACCGCCAGATTCATCACCACTTGGTCGATTTGCCCCTTGTCCACCTGGATGGGCCAGAGACCTGGGTCAAGATCAAGCACCACTTCGATGTCCTCGCCCATCAGTCTCTCGAGCATGGAGGTGATCCCCTTGAGGGACTCATTCAGATCGACGCGCTGCGGCTTGAGCACTTGCTGCCGGCTGAACGCCAGGAGTTGTCTCGTCAGGTCGGCGGCTCGAGCTCCCGCCTTGGATATCTCGTCGAGCAGATGATGGATCGGATCTTCGCGCCGCACCCGATCAAGCAACAAGGCGCTGCAGCCGTTGATGACGGTCAGGAGATTGTTGAAATCGTGCGCGATGCCTCCCCCCAGCCGTCCCACCGCCTCCATCTTTTGAGCCTGCCGGAACTGTTGCTCCAGTCGTTTTTGTTGGGTGATGTCGATGCAAAACGCCAATGCCCCCGTCACCCGCCCCTCGGCATTGCGGCGCGCCACGCCCCAAAAACTGATTTCGGCCGTCGAGCCGTCCTTCCGGTGCCGACGCAGCTCGACGTTTCTGACCGAAACCCCCTGCATGATCGATTGCCAAAGCTGGAGTGATTGCTCCTCGTCTTTTTCGTTGCACGGCACATACGGCAATTCCCTACCCACCACTTCTTGCTCCGTCCACCCGAAGATGCTGGTGGCGGCGGTATTCCAACTGACGACCTTGGCGCTTTCATCCAGTTCGATGATCGCAAAGGGCGATTCTTCGATCAGGGTTTGGAGCTGCGACGTCGTCTGGCGAAGCGCCTCGTTGGCCGCCAGCAACTCGCTCGTCCGTTCCATCACCCGTTGTTCGAGCTGTTGATAGATTTCTTTGAGCGCCTGCTCGTGCCGAACCCGTTCAGAGATGTCCTGACCAACCACCAGCATGACGGGCTGGCCATCGCTGCCAGGAACGGCGCGCGTGCGCCCATGGACCTGGAGCAGAGTTCCGTCTTTCCGAACTTTTCGCAGCTCCCATTCGTATTCCACACCCGGGCTGGCCAGACAGGCCTCCATCTGATTCTTCACGCTTGTGCGATCCTCCGGCACAAACACATCCAAGATGGACCGCCCGACCAATTCACTCACGGTATAGCCAAGCTGCTCGGCCCCCGATCGGTTGACAGACAAAATCGTTCCCTCCTTGTCCAGCGTGAAATACATGATCGGGGCGTCATGAAAAAAACTTTGCAGTTTCTCTTCACTGGCACGACGCGCCTGCTCGGCCTGCTTGAGCGCGGAAATATCGCGGACCACGGCTTGAAAGCCGATGACTTCCTCGTCGCGCTGCAGCAGCTGGACATTTTGGCCGACCCAAATTTCTTTGCCCGTTCGGGCGACCAGCGGAAGTTCCAGATAGCTCGACGGGCGGCCGCGCAGGAACTGCCGCACGTGAAACCACCACACCTTCGCGCGGTAGTCCTCGTGAATGAATTCCGTGATGTGATGGCCGAGCACCTCCACCATCGCGTACCCCAGAATTCTGGTCACGGCGGGATTGGCAAAGGTAATGCGGCCGGACAGGTTGGTGCGGCAGATGATATCGGAGGCCTGTTCGAGCGCAAACCGATAATCCTCCCGATCGATGTCCAACATCAGTTCCATCTGTTGGTCGGCGGGCGGCACACGAGGGAATCGGCTGCTCGTTTCGGAGGACTGTGGGGAGATGCGTTCCGTCATGGAGCCTGAGAATGAGATCGATGACGATACCCGGACACGTTCTTCGGAGAGGCGATCTTACCCCAACCCGCAAGAGTTTGACTAGCTACATATATGTACGTATATCTTGTCGATCGCATCGTGCTCTCACGGCCTCGATCGCCCAAGGATCTCGCTCAAAACCAGCCCAGCCCGACCGATCGAAGCCGCAGCTCAAGATCTTGCAAGACATACTCGGTGGGCTTCGCTGCCGAGAAATCTTGATACGTCAGCGTACCCCCTGCAATCGACACCCGATCGGTCACCAACATGCCTAAGATCTTGAGCGGCCCCTCTATCGAGGGAATCAGCGCACGCGACGGCACAGTCGGCGCCGCCTTCCCCGCTCTGCCGAGAGTCACCACGTTCAAGACGCCGCTCGTATTTTTGACGATCCTCACGACAGGGTCGCGCAGCCTGATCCCTTCCACTGCGACCTTGCCGCTCAGCAACGGGAGCAGTTTCACCCCTACGTCCAATGAAGCCACCGAGGCGAAGGCCCCGAGCCGAACGCCGGATCATCCAGAATGGACAGACCGGTCACCCGCGCGCCGATTGGAGGCCACAAGGTCAAGCGGACGTCCTGAATCTCCATCGTTCGGTTGAGCGCATTTTCGACGAACGGCTTGTATTGGTCTTTATACTTGTTGAGGTCGATCAGAAAGGGCAAGGCCAGCGCAAACCCGACGACCGCTGCGACCAGAGTCAACACGCCCATCGCGACTTTCATCGTGTGCACCTCCTCCGCAGCATCGATCACTCTATAATGAAACGGGGGCCGATGAATCACGCAACCGGAGAGTCGGGCAAAGCCTCATGGAGTTGAGGGGCCTGCTCGGAGGCAAGCCCCTCGATACACTGCGCCGCCGTTCGGCGATTGATGCGCCTCAGCGTTTCTTTCGATTGCCCAGATGCCCGGATCGCACCTGACAGGCCAGCACGTCGCAGATGACCCGCGTGGCCATGAGGCTGGTGATCTCCGCCGCATCGTAGGGCGGTGCGCATTCGACGATTTCCATACCGGCCAGCGGCTTGGTGTCGGCGATGATCTGGAGAAACTTGAGCACCTCGCGTGGGAGAAACCCGCCAGGCTCCGGCCAACCGGTGCCCGGCACGAACGCGGCGTCCAGGCAATCGACGTCGAAACTCAACCACACGGCGTCCACGCCGTCGAACGCCACTTCAAGCGCCTGCTTGGCGGCGTTTTCGATGCCCATTTCCACGCAATCAGTCACGGTCATGATGGTCGTTTGACGCTCCCGCCCTGCTTTCACGCCGGGTCTGGGTGCCTGCCAGCCGCCGATGCCGATCTGCACCAGATTCTTGGCCGGTACGTTGGGAATGTTCGTCGCGTGAAACCACGGCGTCGTGTGCATACGCTCGTCAAGATCGGTGTCCTGCGTATCCACGTGCCGGTCGAAGTGAAGGATTCCGAGCTTCTTACCGTTTAAGTGCTGTGCGACGCCGCGCACCGTGGCATAGCCGAGCGAATGGTCTCCGCCGAGCACCACGGGAAACGCGCCGCTGGCAAAGACATGCCCCACGCCCTTGCTGACTTGGTCGAAGGTTTTCTCGATGTTGCCGGGAATCGTAAAGATGTCCCCGACATCGCAGATGGAGACTGATTCCCGCAGATCCACGCCGAGTTCAAAACTATATGTCCCGTATAACGCCGAAATTTTGCGAATCCCCTGGGGCCCGAACCTGGTGCCGGCACGATACGTCGTCCCCCCGTCGAACGGCGCGCCAAGAATCGCCACGTCGTACTGACCGCATTTGCGTACATCTTCCACATACGGTGCCTTGATAAACGTGTTGATACCGGCGAAATGGGGTAGCTCTCCCCGGCTGAAGGTGGGAATTCGGCGATCCTTAATGGAATCGGCCCCGGGCAGGCCCAATTCAAGGCCGCGGGCGATCTCTTCTTCGAATTTCGTCGTCGGCAGCAGCGCTTCTGCTTCAACAGCGTACTTCGCCTCCGGCCCGTACTTGTCGTGCAGCGGAACCTTACCTTGGTACGTTCTCTTTTTCGCCATGATGGCTCCTTTCTACAAGATGATGAATGGCTGCTCCCCCCTGTCCGACCCCTCTGACGACGCACGACACGGTGAAGAACTGATCTTCATTCTTGACTGGGCTCGGCCTCTCCCGGATGGATCGGCGACTCGTTTCTGCCGACGATGACGAACAGCGTCGTCGAAGCGAGAATGCCGCCGAGCACCAGCGGGACGGCCCAGAGTTGCCACCAGGGCGCATCCGGGGCGACGGCGTAGGGGCGCGGCCACGCGATGTTGACAAATTCAAACACCGACCAGAGAAACGCGGCCGTATTGATCAGAAGCCCCCAGGAGCCCAACTTGAGGTGACCCAACGAGGGGTCCCACCGGCCGGTCAGACGAGTGTAGAGCCCGACACCCGTCGTCATCGCGAACATGGCGTACAACCCACCCGTGCCGAACGCCAACACCGTGGCGACCGCTTCATCATTGAGTCCGAACAACAATCCAAGCGTGGCTAGGGCGACCGTGAATAGAACGGCGCGGCGCGGCGCGCCCGCGGCGGTAACCCGACTGAGAGCGTCCGGCAGACTTCCTTCTCGGGCCATGGAAAACACGATCCGGGAGGTGTACCGGACCATCGACGAACCACAAGCCAGGAACGCAACCAGAACGATGGCCAGGAACGGGGTTTCCGCCCAGACTCCGAAATTGTCGACGATCACGGGCGTGACGGGGTCGGAGGCGGCGCTGGTCTGCTGCAGGGTATCGCGGTGAACACTCAGGGTCAGGGCGGCGGAATTGAAAAGCACCACGCTGCCCACCATGCAGAGCGAGAAAAAGATCGCGTGCGGCACCATCCGTTTGGGATCGTGGGTTTCTTCGGCGATGGTCGAGCAGGCGTCGAAGCCGATGAAGGCCCAACCCGATATGGCGAGCGCCGCCAAAAACGCGGCGGTCCGGCTGGGAGCGGTCCCGGTCCCAAGATGCGCGAACAGTTCCGAGAATTCATGCTGCCGGAAAAAGAAGAACAACAGAAGCGCGACACCAAATGAACCGACGATTTCCGCGTAGACGCCGAGGGAGATGAGCAGCTTGAAGACCGAGACGTGGACAAGATTCAGCACGGTGCAGACCAGCATGAACGCCGCTCCCCAGAGGACCAGGTTCACTCCCGTTTCACTGCTGGATCCGAAAAAAATCGCCAGCCAGATGCCGCCCGTATAGGCGGTCGTGGTCAGCATCGCGATCGTGGAGCTGATGTAAATGGCGCCGGCGTACGTGCCCGTGATTTCGCCCCCGAGTTGCCTCGCCCATTTGTACGCCCCCCCCGCGATCGGAATCTGCGAGGACAGTTCCGCATAGACCGTCGCGACCAGCAACTGCATCGCCAGACACAAAGCCAGGGCGGGGAACCATCCGCCTCCGGCGACGACCGTCTGCACGCCGATAATGGCGTAGAGCCCCGCGACCGGGGAAACCGTCGCGAACCCGATGGTCAAGCTGTTCCAGAGACTGAGACTCCGATGGAGCATCGGAGGGACACTCGCCGCGCGCGCGGAACAAACGTGCCCCGCGTTTTCTTCGGCGAAGACGACCGCCTTTCCCGGCTCGATGGCCGATGAACCGTCCTGAAGAGAATCGGTAGGGTGGGTTTCCATAACGAGGGCCTCCCGCTCGAAGGACTCACTCCCAAAAGGCCATGTACCGTCGTACATGATCTCCCGGGCTTTTATCCCTCCGTGGAGCCTCGTTATGTGAGGCCGAAAACTCTTGGCCCAGACACTTTCTTTTGCGAGAAAGCCGGAACCCTAGTTTTCCTTTTGGATTTTTTACAGCATCCTATTGGTTCGTCCCAGCAGAGTCAAGCCCAGCAAAGTCAAGACTTCCAGCCTTGGACGTTTCCGGAGATTTGTAAGAACGACTTTTTCCCCGACGTGCCGGCTCGCCCGCATCAAGCAATTGTGCTAGCATGCCCCCTCTCTCTTGCGTCTCGCGCGTGAAGACCGTTGCGTCAAGGCCGACGATCATGACTTCGCCCTCTTCCGCCTCCGCTTCCGACTATCGGTTCCTGTTCCTCATAATCCCGTCACTGTGCGTCCTGTTGCTCGCGATCGGTTTATTTGAATTCAGCTCGAACATCACGGTGGACCATTTTCACTATCTGACGAACCGGCTGATGCACCCTGATTCAGAACGCTCGACCCATTCTTTCAATCCCGCCCACTTTCTGGTGGAGGTCAAATCACGGTACCTCTGGCTCACCACCGTCGTCATCATGCTGGTCGCCGGACTCTATGCCTCGATCCTCTGCGGGATGATCGTGTGTCAATCGCATCCGCGACCACGGATGGCCGTGGTCGGGGGGATCGGCATCATCCTCGCCGCAACGGGACTCTTCTCTCTCTTGGCGCTGGATGAAACCCATACGCTTTATCGGGCGGTGTTCGCCTTCAGTTACGAGAACCTGCGCCAAGCCGGCCCCGAGCGAATCAGCCCGGAACTCCTGCGCTATGCCAAGACCGTGGTTTCCCTCATCAATGTGGAGGCCGTCGTGGTGCCGGTGGTGGCGATCCTGGCCGCTTGCAGCACGCTCGCTCCTCCGCTCACGGGCGATCAGGCCGACCCTGATTTTTGTGCGACGCAGATGAAACGGCTGAAGGAAGTCCTGGGCGCATCCTCGGCGGTCCTCGTGGCGGGAGTCCTCCATATGGGGGCCTGGCTTCGATGGCCGGCGGCGTTGATCTCCGACAAGGCCGCGCACGAAGCGGTGCTCGGGGCGGCCATGGCCGTCACGCTTTTTTGGGGCGTCACCTTCACCTTGATGTTGGTATCCACCTATCTTCCCGCCGCCTTCATCCTGGCGAAACGAGCACACGCCCTCTTACAAGCCGACCCCGATACCCGGTCTCCCTCGGCTCAGGAAGCGTGGCTCAAACAGCACGGTCTGTTTCTGTCGTTGCACGATCACGTTCCTCAATTCGGTCTGATGTTGGCTCCTCTGTTGGCAAGTCCCTTGAGTTCTCTTCTGCTCACTCCCCTTGCCCCGTCCGGATAAAACTGACGCGGAGCGTCCGGCTCATCACCGGCGACCGGATGCGCAGGATAGACCTCGGTTCGCAGCCGGTCACGTCACCGACAGGTGAAGTGGCAATACTCGACGGGGCTTGGAGGAGCATGCAACACCATGCCGATGGCGTCCGGGTCGTACCCGATCTCCTCCAGATCTTTCTGCGCGCGGGCGAGTTCTTCTTCCGTGACGTAGGCGACGGTGTCGGGAATTCCGTCGTCTTTCAACGAAAGAAGAAGGGCGTTCAATGTTTCACGCTCGTCCGGCGGGGCGTCCTTGGACAGCGGAAAATCAATCCGCCGTCGGTAGGGACTCTCGTACGTCTCGTTCAACGCCTTGATCGTCTTCAGCGCGAGCCGGTCCTGCTCCCACGATCGAAGCTTCGGGCCGGCGGACGGATGTACGGCCAGCAGGTCCATGAGCGTAATGACGTTGGTGTTCAACGATCGGCCGACGAATTCGCGCTGTGGCTCGAGCGCCGCATGTGTGAACCCCAGGCGTCGGGCCACCGCTTCGACCAACGCAAAATTGACCATGAAACTGTACTGTCCGCCGAACACGCCGTAACAGGGCTTGTCCGGATCGTTTAAGACCTTCAGATCCGCCGTGCCGGCGTCGAAGGCGCTGAAGCCGACTGCGTTCGGAGCCAACAGCCGTTTTGCCTCTTTTAAGGTAGCGAAGGCGCCAAGGTTCACCGGCACCAACACGCGTTGATCGATGTCTTTGAAGAACTCTACGATGGTTTTCCGATAAGGGACCTGCTTCCATTCGACGGCGCGATGCTCTTTTTCCCAGACCAGGTCATCAAGAAAGGGAGGGCAGCTCCTCAGATGGTCGATATCCTTCGCGTCAAAGGCGCGTAGGAAAGCGGACCAGTCGCGAGTCCCGGCATGCAGCGCTCCGCTCACGTTCGGCCGGACGTACTCCTCTTCGAGGTCCCCCGCGTTCTTGGCCATCAGCTTGGTCGGCAGATCGTTCCACAACTCGTTGCAGATGATCCGATCGACCGTCCCATCGCCCACCCCGGTCACCTGTTCAGTCGAGCCGCATTGAACCTCCACGTGATCCCGATGCGCCGCCAAGTCCGGATGGGCCAACGCCCTTTTCAAAACAGCCTCGTCCCAATCGACCATGACATACCGGACGCGGGGATACACCCTGCCTTCTCGATCCAGGGCTTTGAGATGGCAAAGAAAACAGGCGGCCAGGTTGCCGTTGCCGGGCCCCAGTTCCATCACCGTCAAACGTGATTCGTCGTTTGCCGTAGGACCGACGGTCGACGATTGACGATTGGCGGCCTTTTCTCGCTTCACGACTTTTTCATAGTAATCGACAGCGAGCGCGTGGGCGAGTCGATAATCGGCGGACGCGAACGTTTGGTAATACGACCGCACCTTGTTGCCTCGAAGCCCGTAGAAAATCCGGTTCAGATGGGCCTGCCATTGATCGAGCGGTTTGAATTCTCCGATCGGCTGCGGAAGGTCGTCGATGGTCTGTAACATTCGCCGCCCATGCACGTAAGAGATGATCGTCCTGAAGCGGCGGAATCGTAACAAATGGATCAAACAAGTCGCAACGGGAAGTCCCGACCGCTCGTTCGACGACCGCCGGTTTTGAGAAATCGGTTTCCCGGCATCCCACCATGAAACTCCCGCCTTGTTCTTGACAGGCCTCCGCCTGCCGCGATAGGTAGCACGATATGGCGGCACCCCGGACAAACGGCATTCTTGGCGTCGCCCTCGCCGCGGCGTTGGCCGGAGCGCTCCTTCCGATGCCGTCTGCAAGCCGGGCCGAAGAGCCGCCCCTCACCGAGAACGTTCCGATCTCGGAGTTTCAAAACCGCGCCGAGGACGTCAAGGGGTACGATTTTGACGCCCCGCCGGCAGGGCTGTTCCTCTCCATCACGACGGCGGAGAACTTTGAAGAGGAGATCGGCCATCTGCGAACCCATGAGATCGTGCCGATCCGCCCGACGGATCGGTTTTCCATGGACGCTCCCACGGTCTTTGTCGTATTTTCTCTCCATCAGCACTACCAGGGATTCAATGTCTTCGGCCGCTGTTTTCCGGAATCCGTGCCCGGCCTCACGCCGGACACGCTCGTCAGCGAGGACGTGGTCTACGTGGCGCTGGAAGACAACAGCGGATACCTCTCGTTCCGTCGTCCTCCGGGAGGATGGCGGCCCGGTCGCTACAAGGTCGAGATCCACGTCGGCGAGCAAGTCAACGAATTGAGCTTGATGGGAACCATGCGATTCACGATCGCGGACAGGACTCCGTAGCGTCCCGCTGGGCGGCGCGGACGTCCGTTTGACGCTCCCTCGGCCTTTCGTTAGAATGCGCCTGTGAAACGGCTGCTCGCAATCCGCTGTCGGAGCATTCGCGCGTCATGAAACCGCCTCTCACCCCCTGGGCCTCCGTCATCATCCCCATCAAAGACGAACGGGACAACCTCTCGCCCCTGGTCGCCGGGCTTTTGAAGGTGATGGATTCGCATGAACATTCGCGGTCGCGACCGTTTGAACTGATCTTCGTCGACGACGGCAGCACCGACGGCAGCGCCGAGGAACTCGATCGCCTCGCGACATCCCATCCTCAGATGAAGGTGTTTCACTTCGACCGCAACTACGGCAAGACCTGCGCGCTCGACGCGGGGTTCCGCCGGTCGTCCGGCGACCTCATCGTTCAGATCGACGGAGACCTCCAGCAGGACAGCGAGGATATTTTGAAGCTTCTCCCCTTCACATCCTCCTATGACCTCGTTTGCGGATGGCGACAACAGCGGCAGGACGGCTTGGTCAAAAAACTGTCGTCCCGGATCGCCAATCGGATCCGCAACATGGTCACGCACGACGGCGTCCACGATACGGGCTGCCCGCTCAAGGTTTTCCGACGTCCCGTGTTGGAGCGTATTTGCCTGTATGAAGGCATGCATCGATTTTTCCCCGCCCTGGCGTTGATGCACGGCTTCACGGTCGCGGAGGTGCCGGTCAGACATTACCCCCGCATCCACGGCCACTCGAAATACGGCATGGGCAATCGATTGTTCAAATCCCTCTATGATCTGATCGCCGTGCGGTGGATGCAGCATCGCGTCTTACGGTACAAATTCAGGGAACCGGCGTGACGTACCAGTTCCTGTCTCCGCCGCGCGAAGGCTCCCTCTGCAAACCCGTTCGGGAAGACGGTGGATCGTTCCCCTCACCGTTGACCCTCTTCCCCTGATGCTGACGACGGAAACCATTTGGATCGGCATCGGGTTTTTGGGCCAAGGTCTGTTTTTCGGTCGCTGGGTGGTTCAATGGATCCTGTCGGAGAAACGCGCCCGGAGCGAGGTTCCCATCTCATTCTGGTATATGAGCCTGTTCGGCGGACTCATCACGCTGGCCTATGCGCTTTACCGAGAGGACCCCGTCTTTATCGCCGGGCAAGGTCTTGGGGCGGTAGTCTATGTTCGCAATCTCATGCTCATTCACCGAGCCAACCGCCGCGCCGGCGAGGCCCAAGGCTCCGCCGACGATCCGCCTCGGCAGACATGATCGTTCGTCCGTTCAACGATTCCGCCGCGCACGGGACCACGCCTTTGAAAGGATCGCGGCATGATCTCTGATCGGCACCCCCCAAGGCTGATCATGGCGGCCATTCTCTTGATCCTCTCGGGCCTTCTCTTGTTTGCGGGACTCGGAGACATGGGCCTTACCGACCGCGATGAAGGGCGGAACGCGGAGGCCGGCCGCGAGATGTTCGCCTCCGGAGATTTGGTCACTCCCACATTCAACGGAGAACTGCGCGTGGCCAAGCCGGTGTTCATCTATTGGCTGATGACGCTGTCTTATCAGGCCTTCGGTGTCAATGAGTTCGCGGCACGCGCTCCTTCGGCCGTCTTCGGTGTGGCGTTGGTCCTCCTGCAATTCGTTTTTCTCTCTCGATTGCGGGGAACCGCCGTTGGGTTCGCCGGCGCGTTTATGTTGCTGCTGAATGTCGAAATGCTGGCGCTTGGGCGCATGGCCATCACCGACAGCGTCCTCATCTTCTTTACCACCCTCTCGCTCTATGGGTTTTGGGTCGGGCTGCACGGGACAGGGACGGAGCGCCATTGGATATGGAGTTTCTATGTCGGCATGGCCGTTGCGACCCTCACGAAAGGACCGGTCGGATTCCTGGTTCCACTGATGACGGTGGGACTCTACCTGACGGCGGCGCGGCGATGGACTCAGTTCTGGCGGCACGGCTTTCCCCTTGCCGGCACTCTCCTCTTTGCGGCACTGACGATTCCCTGGTATGCCGCCATGGTCATCATCCACGGCGATGCCTACAGCTCGCAGGCCAAGCTTCACACCGTCGGCCGCTTTCTCAGCCCGATGGAAGGACACGGGGCCGGGCTGTGGTTCTACATCCCGGTGCTGTTCTTCGGCTTTTTCCCCTGGAGTCCCTTCCTGCCCGCCGCGCTGTATCAGACCTATGTCGATTGGCGGAGCCGACCGCACACAGAGCCCGCCAAGCCCTCATCGCCAGACACGGCCCGATCGGCGACCGCCGACGGAGCGTTGGAGGGAGGAGAGCTGGAATGGTTCGCCGCCCTGTGGTTCATCGGAACCTTTGTCTTCTTCACCCTCTCTTCGACTCGCTTGCCACATTATATCGGCCCGCTTTTCCCCGCTGCGTCGTTACTGGCGGCATCTTACTGGTTCCGCGCGAGCGGGGAACCGCTTGTGAAAGGGGTTCGCCTGTCTCTCCGCGCCACGACGATCGTCGGCTATCTCCTGGCGATCGGATTGGCCTGCTTGCCCATCCTGTACGAAACGTTTTCCGGCAAACTGCTCAATGAGTTTCCCCTCGCCACAGAATTCGAACTGGGAATCGGCCCCTATCTGGCCTCGGCGGCGGTGTTGATCGGCATGGGATTGGTCGGTTATTTCGGGTTGTATCGTGAAAACCGTTGGGGAACGCTCGGGGTCGCGGGAGGAACGGTCGCCGCCGTCTTCCTCCTCGCGCTCTATACCGTCATCCCCGGCGTCAACCGCTATGCCATCGCCCCTCCCCAGGAACTGGCCTAGGCGCCCGGCGTGAGTCTCGCGCCGACCGATCAGTTGATCGCCTATGGAACGACCAGACCC
>JANDJJ010000044.1 GCA_024330945.1 Nitrospira sp.
GCTGGATGCACGACTTTCCACGAGAAGCCGCCAACCGCTTCGATCGCAGACCAGCAATTCGGCCTCGCCCGCTTGGTCTGATCCGTTGACCGATACACCACCATGCAGAACAAACACACCGACACCATGTTCCTCCGGCAACGTCAGGTCCCATCGAGAACCGGCGGCAAGCCGGGCATCGTACAATGCGATGGGCGTAAAGGTGCGGGCCGGACCCCGGCGTCCTTCATATGATCCGGCAATCACACGGACGTATCCGAAGCCTCGATCCAATTCAACGGTCGGAATGTCGTTTTTGCGAATCGTTTGATAGCTGGGTGCCGTCATCTTGTGGACTCGCGGCACATTCACCCACAGTTGAATCGCGTGCAAAGTCCCACCCTGTTTCGCCCAACTTCGCTCGTGCATTTCTTCATGGACGACTCCCGAACCGGCTGTCATCCACTGCACGTCACCAGGCCCGATCACTCCCACATGTCCTGCCGAATCTCGGTGCGCCACGACTCCCTCGTACAGGATGGTCACCGTCTCGAACCCCCGGTGAGGATGTTCGCCCACGCCGCGAGGCTGCTCAGTAGGCGGAACGTCGTAAGGGCCGACGTAATCCAGCAGGAGGAAGGGATCAACGATCCGATCCAAGTCATGGCTCGGGAAAAGATTGCGCACGGGAAATCCATCACCGACCATGTGCGTCGACCCCGGGCGGTACAACCCCACCACGGTTTTGTACGTTGTCGTTCCGATGGCCATTGTCGCCTCCTTTCCCACATGAGGAGTACACGGGGCTCACATCATGTTCCGCAACGCCTCTCGCAATGTCACACTGCCCCGCACCACTTCACGAGGCCTCTCGTAGCCGATGGCGCCCTTCGCAAAGGATGTATACATTTCTTCAAACAGCCGTGCCGCCTCGTTTGAAAACCCAAACGACGTGAACGTGGGCACTACCGCACTGAAGGGTTCGAGCCTCGCCGTCACGGTCTTCCCTAGGAGTTCGCCCAAGAGCTCTGCGACCTGATCGGGACTATAGTCTTCCGGCCCGGCCAGTTCGAGCACCTTCTTGCCAGCTCCACCAGCCAGGAGCTGTTCCGCCGCGACGCGGCCGATGTCTTGAGTCGAAATCATGGGAATCTTGGCGGATGGCTCAATGAATGTCGGCAACACGCCATGAGCCTTGGCAAGGCCAATACCGGGCACCCAGTTGTCCATGAAATAGCAGGGCCGCAAGATCGTCATGTTCTGCACCACGGCGCTTAATCGTTGTTCTCCGTAACGGACCGCACGAATGGGGCCGGTCCCCTCGGCAATGTGAGCGCCAATGGACGAAAGAAAGACGACGTGAGGCTTGTCGCTTGCCGCCAGCGCCTCCGCCGCCAGATCCATCGTGCGCCGCTGCTCATCAAGCCATGCTGGCACCTGGTAGCTCGGAGGCACCAACAGGTACACACCCCTGGCCCCTTCAAAAGCCTTGGCCATGGCCTTGACGTCCTGGTAGGTCGCCACCGCCACATCCGCTCTCTTGGCCTTCCAGGCAACGCCCTTGTCGGCCGACCGCACCACCACTCGAACCGGCCGACCGTGCCTCAACAATGTCTCCGCGACGGTCGAACCGGTATGACCCGTTGCTCCAACAACGACGAACATCGTGCGACCTCCTTTCTGCGCCGGCGATTCGGCCGGCTTCGCGCCGACCGTGCCTCATCAAAGGGAACCATGCTGGGTCATGCTACACCTTCATCAGACGGCAGACCAACCACGTGAGGTCACGCATAATGATTCCAACTAGAACTCTATCGAGAGAAAAGATGACCGAACGGCGATCTGATGACGACTTGACGGAAAGGGAAAACCAATGCGTGGCCGGCAGAATCTTTGGAATTTGAACGATATGGTCGAAGTTCTTTTCTACTGCCACCCTCCGACTTCGTGACCCTTTTCCCTGAGACAATGTGTCATGGCGTCGGCATACGGAGGGTCCGGCACGAGGGGCTTATAGGCGCCGCCGGCTAGACCGACAGCCAATCCCAACCCGGCGCCGGACGCCGCGCCGATCGCCACCCCGGCAAGACCGCCGATCACACCGGCCGACGCTCCCATGGCGCCGCCGAGCGTCACACCAAGCACGGCGCCGGTCGCGGCATTGGCGCCTTGATACGCGCCAGGACGAAGTCCTTCCTGCTCGACTTGCCTTCGGCAGGCGGCTACATCTTCCTGCGCCTGTTGTTTCCCGTAAAACAGCAGTCGCTTGGTCGGGCGCAACACCGGTTCCGGCGCGGCGCAGGCCGCGAGCCACGACATCACAAAAACAATGACCACGAAAGCGGGAGGTTTTTTCTTCACCCATTCAGCTTACCCGACAAAGGGACATACGCCGAACACATTCCATTTTCCATCCCGCCTCTGTTTCCCGTATTTGACGAACGGCCGTCTCTCCTCCCGTCGCATGGCTCCTGGGCTGTCGGTGTTCCGCAGCCGATACGAGACCGGCTGGTTTTCCTTCATTGCCATCCGGTCACTTCATATCCCTTCTCTTGGAGACATCGGTTGACGAAGTTTTTGTAAGCGGGCGCTGGCTCGGACGAGCGAGACCCCAGCGAGAACAGCCCGCTCAGAAATCCCCACGTCGCGCCGCTTGCCGCCCCGATCATCGACCCTCTGCCCACCGAGCCGGAGATGGCTCCTCCAACAGCGCCACTGGCGGCTCCCATGGCGGCTCCCCTGGCCGTCCGTTTGGCCACTTCCCCGCCTTGTCCATTTCCCTCCTCTGCCCCGGCAGCTTCCGCCTCTTTTCGACAAGCCTCAATATCCCGCTCGGCCGCCTCTCTGCCGACCGATTGAAGATGAGGATTGGGATACAGCACCGGTTTTGCCGTCGAGCAGGCCGCAAGAAGAACGACGCCCGTTGCCATGCAGAGCCCCCTGCTCATTCTTGTCATAGCGGAATCAGTCCTTTCCTTGCGGCGAGGCCAACCGAGCCAGCACCCACTCAGCCGATACCCCGGCGAGGGCTACTCGCTTCTGCCTGCTCGTTGTCCCGCTCTGAATGGAAACGCGACTCCGCGGAATGTCGCACCGTTCGGCCAAAAATCTGATCAGTTCAGCGTTGGCTAAGCCATCCACCGGAGGAGCGGCCACACGAATTTTGACGGCGTCACCGTGCAAGCCGACACACTCGGTACGGTCCGCCTTGGGTTGAAGGTAAACCCGAAGCGTCACCCGGTCTTTGCTTTCCGAGGCAACGGCGCGACGGATATCCATGAGGGACGGCCATGGGTGTGTTAAAAGATCGCTTTCGCCAATTCCAGAATGCTGCGCTGCATGTCCGGATCGTCGGTGATCGGACGGGCGATTGCCGCGTCGCAGGCCTGTTCCGCCGACACGCCCTGTTTCATCAACAGACCGGCGTAGATCAACAGCCTGGTGCTGACTCCTTCTTCGAGTCCATGGTTTTTGAGATTGCGGACCTTGCCGCCGAGTTTCACCAGACGCTCGGCAATCTCCCGATCGATTCCCGTCTCCCGTCGGACCACCGAGGTTTCAATGTCCGACGGAGGATAATCGAACTCGATCGCCATGAATCGCTGCTTCGTGCTTTGCTTGAGCTCCTTGAGCGCGCTCTGATAGCCGGGATTGTAGGAAATCACGAGCATGAACTCGTCGGCGGCTTCGACAAGCTGGCCTTTTTTCTCGATCGGCAACACCCGCCGGTCGTCGCTCAACGGGTGAATGATAACAGTGGTATCCTTGCGAGCTTCCACCACTTCATCCAGATAAACAATCGCGCCATGTTTGACGCCAATCGTCAACGGCCCGTCCATCCACACGGTTTCTTGTCCTTGAAGCAGATAGCGTCCGACGAGGTCCGAGGCCGTGAGATCCTCGTGGCAAGCGACCGTGATCAACGGCCGCCCCAGCTTGTACGCCATGTGCTGCACGAATCTGGTCTTGCCACATCCCGTGGGTCCCTTGAGCATCACGGCCATTTTGTTGCGCGCCGCGATGCCGAAGAGACCGACCTCGCCGCGAACCTCGACATAGAAGGGTTCCCGCTCGATCCGGTAACGACCTATATCGATTTCACGCCCCGGTGACATACGTCAAGCTTTTCGGTCCCTAAAGACGGCTTCGCTCACTTGCTCGATCGATTGAGGACTCACGATAAACGGAACGACGCAGGAAGATCAAGCGCAAGCCGAAAGAGATCGTTACGCAACGTTGGCCCGATCCAGCACTTCCCTCACCTTTTGAGCCAGATTGACCGGAGTAAACGGCTTTTGGAGGAAATTGGTCTCCAGGTTGACTTCACCTTTCTTAAAGACCGGATGGTCGGGATAGCCGGACATATACAGCACCTTGGCTTCCGGCCGCAGTTCCATCAGTTTATCGGCCACTTCCGGTCCGCTCATTTGCGGCATCACGACATCGGTGATCAAGAGATGAATCGGCCCCACATGTTTGGTTCCGACCAACAGCGCCTCGATGCCGTGTCGAGCCACCAGCACGTGATAACCGTTCATGCGTAAGGTCTCCTGCGCGAGCCCCCGGACCCCCGGATCGTCCTCCACCAATAAGATCGTCTCCTGCCCTCGTTTCCGAGTCGTCTCCTCTTGTTGAGTGGAATCACCGTGCTGCATCGGCGCGGCGGCCCGAGGAAAGAAGATCGTACAGGTCGTCCCCTGCCCTGGTTCACTCTCTATTCCGATCATCCCCCCGCTCTGCCTCACGATGCCATACACGGTCGAGAGACCGAGCCCTGTCCCCTTTCCACTTTCCTTGGTCGTGAAAAACGGCTCAAATAAATGGGCTTGCACTTCCTCGCTCATGCCGTGACCAGAGTCTTTGATCGTCAGCATTACGTATGCGCCTTCCTCCAACATGACTTTTCCCCGGCGCATCTCTTTGGTCACCGTGACATTTCGAGTCTCGATCGTCAGACGCCCTCCGTTCGGCATGGCATCCCGCGCGTTGACGGCCAGGTTCATGATGACCTGCTCGATCTGCCCCGGATCGGCTTTGATCGGCCAGACTTCTTCCTGAAGATCCGTCCAGACCTCGATGATATCCTCGCCGACCAGACGTCGCAGCATGCCGTCCATGTTTTGAATGACCTCGTTGAGGTCCACGACCTTAGCCGACACGATTTGGCGACGGCTGAACGCCAACAATTGTTTCGTCAAGCCGGCGGCCCGATCCGCCGCCTTTTTCACTTCCTCCATATCGCGGCGCATGGGCTCGCCTTGCGGAAGGCGGGCCAACATCAATTCGCTGTACCCCCGAATAACCGTAAGCAAGTTGTTGAAATCGTGCGCGACGCCGCCGGCCAGGCGGCCGATCGCCTCCATCTTCTGTGATTGCCGCAACTGTGCCTCGGTCTGGCGCAACGCCTCCTCCGCCTTTTCTCGCTCACAGAATTGCCCGATTTTGAGACCGATGTCCGCCATCATCTTGAGCAGTTCCCCATCAGGCTCCTGGACCTGCCGGCTAAAAAATTCCATCACGCCTTCGACTTCGCCGCACACGCGAATCGGAAATCCCAAGACTCCATGAAGCCCCTCCCGCACCGCCTCGGCGGATCGAGGCAAGGAGGCATCGACCGCCATATCTTTGACCCAAATCGGGACCCCTCTTTCCCAAATCCGGCCGGGGACCCCTTCGCCCTGCTGAAAGACCCTCCCCCCCGTCATCTTGACGAATTCTTCCGGACCGTACGACGGGGCCCTCCACTGGTGGAGAGGGCGCAAGACTCCTGACGATACGTCCACCTTCCAAAAGAACCCCAGGTCCCACTCCAAGCTGCCACCGACCGCTTCCATGATCTGGGGAATAGCTTCTTCCAGGGAGGTGGCCACGCTCAACACGCGGGTGACGGCATATTGCGCGGCAAGACGCCGCTCGGCCTTGCGGCGGTCCGTAATATCGCGAATGAATGCGCTAAAGACATACGATTCACCGATCCGAGCCGGTGACACCGACATTTCGACGGGAAACTCGCGTCCGTCCTTATGCTGCGCCATGATCTCGATGCGGCGATTCAAGATCGGCCCGACGCCGGTTTGGAGATAGTGGCGCAGCCCCTGTCGGTGCGCCTCACGAACGGCAGGCGGAATGACCGTGTCGGCAAGCGGCCGCCCCACGGCTTCCTCCCTTGTCCAGCCGAAAATGGCGGTCGCCTGGGCGTTCCACTCGGTGACAATACCAGCAGAATCAATAATGATCACCGCATCCAACGCCGTTTCGATGATCGCCTGATTCCGCTCCTGACTTTGTAACAGCGCCGTTTCAGCGGTTCTTGCCCAGGCACTTTCCTGCTGGGCTTGGCGATATTCAGTATGCAGGCGAATCGCCGCCCAGATCAGCAACGCGAGAAACGGAACCCAAATGGTTGCCGCAACTCCCCGCAACACAGCGTCGAGGAGAAGAGTCCCCATACCGGCGACGACCACGGTCGTCATAATCATGGGGCAGGTCATCCGCTTTTTTCTTCGCATCTCTCTCGGTGAGGGAGACGTCGAGTGGGTCGTCATGCCTCACCTTCCGTCACAATCCAATTCTCAATGACGGCGAGGGGATGATAGTGCCGCTTAGCGGCACGCAAGCCCGGCAAGCCGGCGTCGTCCATGGCATTGATGAACGTTGCCCCTTGGGCAACGGCGGCGCGACAGGTCTCGCGGAACAGCCATTGGCTTAGGCCAGGAAGTGCCCGATCTGCAACCTCTATGAGGACACACCAGGTTTGCGGTGTCAGCCAGTAGCCGAAGGTATAGGCCACAACCTCGCTCCCTTGAAGAGCCACTGTCCCCGACAGACCGATCCGCTCATGCTCAGCAAACACGAGCCGATGAGCCATCATCGCGTCATCAAGAAACAGTGCAGCCACTTCATCAAGAAATCCGGCTCGTTTTTGTTCTACCCACCGAGCCAGCAGGGCCAGACAGCCGAGCTGGTCGTCACTCCGGTAGGGTCGTGCGATCACCCGATATTCCCGCTCGACACGGTTACAGAGAGCCCGTTGGGATTTGTACCGGTCTCCCGCCAGCCTGGCGAGATGCTCAGCGTGGTACAAGTAATCCCCTTCTTTCCGCCGCCAGCACAGGTTCCGTCCTCTCAACGCCCACTTCTGCGAGGCCATCAGGTTTTCGATTCGGCTGGCTGCTGACGAGCCGTTCCATTGGCGCATCAGCGCAAATGCCTCTCCCACCGTTGCTGCCAATGGTTTCGGCCCCAACGGGGGTAGCGGCATGAACCAGCCGTCGGGCGATTGTGCGAAAAGAAAGAACGTTCCGTCCGATTCCATCCATCGGTACGGCAACAGAGTCGTCCAGACATCATGATAGGGGAAGGCATAGGCGGCCAATGCATCAGGAGGGAGGCAGCCGGACGACTCCAGCGCCTGCGCGAACCGCGACGCATCCGCCGGAGTAAGAGGATGCAACGAAGAAAGCGCGGACGGTGTCTGTGTGAGACGAGTCGTCAATGTCGGAAGAGATCGCACAATCACCACGTCTTCCTGAAAAGGACCGACCAACCGGGGATTGGCCGCGATGATCTCAATCCACGATGCCTTCTGCAGCCAGCCGGCGATCTGCTCCGCATAGGCCGTGATCGCGGTCAGAACGGAATCGCGCAGATACGGACACTTGGTATCCCATCCAAGCACGATTTCCTCATGAGGCTCGTTCCACATCAGCGCCAAGGGATAGAGCCGACAGTCCAACGGCCGCGCCTCATAGATAGTGCATCGACCGGACGAGACATCGAACGCCGGGCAGACATAACCCTCCCCTTGCGGATTTTTGACGAGATTGATCTGCGAGCCGGATTGATCGGGGAAATATTCGCGAGAGAGGCCGCGCGCTTCGGCCTCCGCGATTTCCTGTTGGGTAAAATAAGGGCGAAGAAAACTATCGGCTTCCGGGAAACGGCAGCAGACGTCGCACCGACGACACGCCGAATCAGGCACGAATTGCGGCAGCGCCTTCGGTGACACCGCGAGGGGAGAAGGTTCGCTCGTATGCGTGCCCATTGAAAATCATCATACGATGCCCGCCCCTCTGTAGCAAGCAAGGAGCGGCTTCTATGCGCCGGAGAAGAGTGGCTGCCTTGCCCGTCTTACTTGTCGAACCTCGTCCTCCTCGCCCCCTTGTCGAACGTTGAGGCCCATGTTAGCATTCGACTGGTTCGCGCCTCCGGCACGTTTCAGACCGACGGTCAAAGGGAACCTCTCGTTGGCTCAAACCGAATTCTTCTGTCCTTCGCATCCAGCACACCAAGCCGAGACGGCGGTGAACCGTTGCCTTGCCATTGGCCGATATCTGCACGATGCCGGGCTCTTCACGTCGTTCCTTGACCGTGATCCACCGGTCTCGCCCCGAACGGCATCCTGGCGCATCAGCCCTTGCCCTTTGTTGTTGTCCCGCGACCAACTTACATTTTTCACGGCGCTGGGGCCGCAGTTGTTTTCGTTCTATCGGGCGTTGAACCGCTTGTATCACGAAAGCGCCAAGGGAACCCAACCGGCCTGGATCGCCCGGTATCTGGATCAAGGCAAGCCGGAAGGCTTGGTCGCTTACAGCCGCATGAAACGGTTCCGTGAGTCGTTGCCGACCGTCATTCGGCCCGACGTCATTCCCACACAGGACGGCATGATCATCACGGAACTCGATTCGGTGCCGGGCGGCATCGGCCTGACCGCCGCGATGAGTCACGCCTACGCCGATCAAGACCTTGAACGCTCGGCGCTCAACGCGGCGCCCCGATATGAACTGATCGGGGGCAGGAACGGAATGGTGCGCGGTTTCGCCGCGATGTTGGGGGCGGCCCAACGACTGGACGGCTGTGTCGCCGTTGTCGTGTCCGACGAAGCGAAAGACTATCGGCCTGAAATGGCCTGGCTGGCTGCCCAACTGAGAGAACAGGGGCTGCCTGTCTGGTGCGTCGAGCCGCGCGACCTTCGCTTTACAGAAGGGGAACTTCGTCTCCATACCGACGACGGCGAGCGGCGCGTCGGTCTCATCTATCGGTTTTACGAACTGTTCGATCTGCCCAACATCCCCAAGGCCGAGCTGGTCCAGTATGCCGCCAAGAAAGAATGGGTGGCGATTACGCCTCCCTACAAACCGGCGCTGGAGGAAAAATCGGCCTTCGCGCTCCTTCATCACCCCGTGCTAAGATCCTATTGGGACAAGCAGCTTGGTGCTGATTGTTTTCTCCACCTGAGGACCGTCATGCCGAGAACCTGGATCCTTGACCCGGCCCCGATTCCTCCAACCGCCGTCATTCCGAATCTCTACGTGGGGGAGCGCCCCGTTTCCGATTGGACCGATCTCGAAACAGCCACTCAAAAGGAGCGCCACTTTGTCATCAAACCGTCGGGGTTTTCGGAACTGGCGTGGGGAAGCCGAGGGGTGTCGATCGGACACGACCTCCCTCAGACGGAGTGGGCCGGCACCCTTCGCCGCGCCCTCGCCTCTTTTCCGACGACTCCCCATGTGTTGCAGGAATTCCATAAGGGACGTCTGTTCGAAGCGGATTATCTGGACGAACGAACCGGATCAATGGCTCGTATGGCCGGGCGGGCGCGGCTGTCGCCCTACTATTTCGTGACTGGCGAAGAGGTCCGATTGGCTGGTATCCTGGCGACGATCTGTCCGGCCGATAAAAAGATCATCCACGGAATGCAGGACGCAGTGATGACGCCCTGCGCCGTCGTCAACGACGTTTCTTCTAGGAACGGCGAAGACGCGCGACGCACGACGACGGATGGTCGGCCCGGCTCCTCGGACAAAGAACGCCGCGCGTAAACTTGGCATGCCCATCACGCTGTACCACGTAGACTGGTGCCCCGACTGTCTTGTCGTCCGCCGCAAACTGGCCGACTTGGAACTCGACTACCATGCCGTCACCGTCCCGGACATCAGACGACTGCGCACGCAGGTCCATCAAGTATCGGGCCAATACTACGTACCGGTCCTCCAAGACGGAGATCTCGTCCTGACGGAGACCGCCGACATCCTGGCTTACCTGGACGAACGGTACGGGTCCGCCGGGACGAACGACAAAGCAAAGCAATTCCGATCGCAGACGAGAACGACGCCGGAGTCGCCGGAAGCCGGCGACGAGTACCCCTCTTGCCGAATCAACTGAACCCAACCAAAGGCCAAGTCATGGAAGATTGGAGAACTATCCTGGCAAAGAGCATCGTCAACCCCAAAGATCTCGCAGACCGTTTCGGTCTGGACGCGCAGGAGATCGAAGCCATCGTCGGCCCCTACCCGATGCGGATCACGCCGACCGTCTTGAACATGATCAAAGCCAAGGACGACCCGATCTGGAAACAGGTCGTCCCCGACCCCGCCGAGTTGGCGGACCTCGACGCGGAAGCCGACCCGCTGGAAGAAGACCTCATGAGTCCGGTGCCGCACCTGGTCCACCGGTATCCAGACCGGGTGTTGCTCATGGTCACGAATCAATGTCCCATCTACTGCCGGTTCTGCACGAGAAAACGGCTGGTCGGAAAGCCGGGCTTCCTCAAGAAGGGAGAATTGGATCGGGCCGTCGCCTACCTGCGCGAGCACACGGAAGTGCGGGACGTGATCCTGTCGGGCGGCGATCCTCTGCTGCTCCCCGATCATTTGCTCGAACGGATCTTGAAAGCCCTCCGGTCGATTCCGCATCTCGAATTGATCCGCATCGGCACCAGAGTCCCCGGCACCCTGCCACAACGGATCACGCCCAAACTGTGTGAGATGCTCAAGAAATACCACCCCATCTACATGAACCTTCACTTCAACCATCCCGATGAGCTGACGCCCGAGGTCAAAGCCGCCTGCGGCATGTTGGCCGACGCAGGAATCCCGCTGGGTGCGCAAACCGTCCTCCTCAAAGGTGTCAATGACGACCCAGAGGTCATGAAGCGACTGGTGCATCAACTGCTGCTCGCGCGGGTGAAGCCGTATTACCTCTATCAAGCGGATCTGACGAAAGGCACCAACCATTTTCGGACGACGGTCGAGACGGGCTTGAACATCGTCAAATCGATCCAAGGCCATACCAGCGGCATGGCGGTCCCCCACTTCGTCATCGACGCCCCCGGGGGCGGCGGTAAAATCCCGTTGCTGCCCGGCGAGTATTTGGTCCATCTCGACGAAGACGGAGTCGTCTTGCGCAATTACGAAAATAAGACCTACCATTACCCCCAGCCGAAATCCGGCGGTGGCCGGGAGCTTCCCATGGTCGGCGCCCGATCCTCGTGGCGGGGAGCAGATGGTTACTTCACACCGTGCGGCGACGGCTTCTCCGATGCGGACAACTTTGCAGCCTGGGATACAGGCTGTAGTGGAGAGAGAAACGATCCGTGAGCATACTCGTGCCTCCTGCTGGCATTCTTCCCTCTCAGGACATCCGCCGGTTGATTACCACCGGTGCCGTTACTGCCTCTCCGGCCATTGAGGATCGCCAAATCCAACCAGCCAGCCTCGACTTACGGTTGGGCCGCAAGGCTTATCGGCTCATCAGCAGCTTTCTGCCGGAACTGTCGGCCATCTCGTCACGACTGGACGTGCTCGATTTTTATCAGTCCGACTTGGTGATGTATGAGATGGATTTGACGGCGGGCGCCATCTTGGAAAAGGGCCACATCTACCTGGTGCCGTTGTTGGAGCATCTGAATCTTCCGAAGACCGTCCGTGCCCGGGCCAACCCCAAAAGCACGACCGGCCGGTTGGACGTCTTTACCCGCGTCGTCACGGATCTGACCTCCGGATTCGACGAAATCCGTTCGGGCTATCAAGGCCCGCTCTTTTTGGAAGTGGTGCCCCGTTCGTTCGCGATCAAGGTGGCGACGGGCCAGTCGCTGAATCAAATTCGCTTCATCCGAGGAGACGCGACGGTTTCCGACAGAGCGTTGCGTTCGCTCCATCGACGGACTCCACTCCTCCATCACAACGATGCGTCCCGATCCGTGATAGACACCCACGACGTTCGAACCGACCACGGCCTGTTTCTCCGCATCGACCTCAAAGGTGAAGATCGGCCCGACGCACGCATCATCGGATATCGCGCGAAGAAAAACAGCCACGTCATCGACCTCGCCAAAGTCGGCCATTACGCGGCGACGGATTTTTGGGAGCCGCTCCGCCGGCATCGGCAAGGCAGCTTGCTGTTGGAGCCGGAAGAGTTTTACATCCTCGCCTCGAAGGAACGGATCCGCGTGCCGGCCGGCTACGCGGCCGAGATGGTCGCCTACGAAGCGGCCTGCGGCGAACTGCGTACCCATTATGCGGGATTTTTCGACCCGGGGTTCGGCTACGGGGGAAGGGGGGAGATCAAAGGGACCCAGGTAGTCCTGGAAGTCCGGCCCCACGACGTGCCCTTCCTCATTCACGACGGGCAAACCTTTTTTAAGGTGGTCTATCACCGCATGGCCGACAAGCCGGATCGTCTGTATGGAGTGGGCTTAGGCTCCTCCTACCAACAACAGACGCTCACGTTGAGCAAACATTTCAAGGCCTAGCCCATGACACCGTTCGATCCGCAACCGCCGCAAGACAAAGAGCCCGCACCGCCGCATCAGTCAACCGGATCGGAGCAGGACGGCGGCGATCAGCATTGGAGAGTGGTGGGCAAAATGGTCGGCACGGCCTTCATGTTTCTGGGATTTCTGCAAGTGTTTCTCTCGATCAGCGGCGGATTCGAGCTGAGCGGCGTCGTGGCCATGCTGTTGTATTTCTGCGGGTTGGCCATCTGGGCCAACGCGGTCATCGAACAGCCTTTGCTTCGATGGCTCGTCACGGCCGGCGCGATCAGCGTGGCCGTCGGGTTTCTGCAATTCGGGGAGATTCTTTTTTGGCATAAGCAGATGGTGTTTTGGGGCACCGCCGTCCTCGTGCTCTACTTCATGTTCAACGAGCCGAAAAAACCGGCCTGACCGTCGAACGAGCTTGACTGATTATTGGATCGATCACCACGCTTCACGCCGCCGGCACCGGCCCGGCGATCCTTACATCATGGCGCCATGATCGTTTCCGTCATCATCCCCACGCTGAACGAAGAGGCCGTCCTGGCCAAGGCCCTGGCCCATACGATGGAGCTGGGCTTTGATGAGATCCTGGTCGTGGATGGAGGCAGCACGGATGAAACCATGGCGCTCGCCGAAGCCTGTTGCATCGGTCGAAGGGGCGCACGCGTCATCACGGCCTCCCGCGGACGAGCCAGCCAAATGAATGAAGGAGCGAAGGCAAGCAGGGGGGAAGTTCTGCTCTTTTTGCATGCCGACACGCTCTTGCCGGCCGACGCCAAAGGACTCGTTACATCGGCCGTGGCTGATTCCCGTGTCGTTGGGGGGCGCTTCGACGTCCGGTTCGACAATTCCTCTCCCTGGAGTCGGCTCATCAGTTTCCTGATGAATCTCCGCTCGCGATGGACCGGCATCGCCACTGGCGATCAAGCCATCTTTGTGCGCCGCCGGGTGTTTGAGCAGCTTGGAGGCTTCTCAGACATTCCACTGATGGAAGACATCGAGTTCAGCCGACGGCTCAAACGAGCCGGTCGGCTCGCCGTGCTACGACAGCCTGTCATCACCTCGTTCCGCCGATGGGAACGACAGGGCCCGCTCCGAACCATTGGGTTGATGTGGACCCTCCGACTGTTGTATTGGCTCGGCGTGAGTCCCCAGTGGCTCAGTCAATTTTATGCCGCGATCCGATGAACTCATCAGCTCAACAGGTCACCACATCTTCTCGCACTGCCGCCTTGGTCGTTTTCGCCAAGGCGCCGATCCCCGGACAGGTCAAAACCCGGCTGTGCCCTCCCCTGACACCGGATGAAGCGGCCACAATTCATGGAAGCTTCGTGCTTGATACAGTGGAACGCGCGAAGGCTGCCATCGATCGATTTACCCTGCCAGTCGACCGGTTCCTGGCCTGTGCCCCCTCTTCAGCTCATCCTTTTTTCAAGGTCCTGGAAGCCCGACACGGGATGCGGCTGATCGATCAAACGGGAGACGATCTGGGTGAACGGATGGCAGAGGTGTTCGACCGATTGTTCGCGCGAAACTACCGCTCGGTGTTCCTCGTCGGCACCGATGTCCCGTCGCTGCCGCTCGAAGAATATCGACGGGCCTTCGACCTGTTGGAATCACACGATCTTGTGTTGGGCCCAGCTCTGGACGGAGGATATTATCTACTGGGACTGAAACATCCTGTGCCCAAGCTGTTTGTCGACATCCCTTGGTCCACCGGCCTCGTGCTGAAGGCAACGGAGGACAGGGCTCGTTCGTTGGGATTAACCGTGGCCCTGACGGCTTCCTGGCGAGACGTTGATACGATCGACGATCTCACGGCCTTGATCGATGCCAATACGCTGGACGCCGCCAAGCCCAAACCGGAGCGGGTCTTTTCGAGCCGGACGACCGGGGCGTTGCAATTGATCGCCGAACGGCTGCGCGCCAGGGCCGCACGGCAACCGTCATCATCTTAGCGAGAGGACCATCATGAACCAGCACGTCGCCCTCATCACAGGCGGGGCCAAAGGCATCGGCCGAGCCATCGCGCTCGACTTGGCCGCGAAGGGATGGCGCATCGCGTTTTGTTATCGCACCAGCGAAGCCGAGGCCCAAGCTACCGCCTCGGCGATCACGGAGCGGGGCGGCCAGGCGTGGTCGATTCACTGTGATGTCTCAGACCCCAGCGCAGCCAAGCGGCTGGCGGCGCAGGTCGAAGAGACATGGGGGAGAATCGACGCACTGATCAACGGCGCCGGTCCGTACCATCGGGTCAGTCTGTTCGAGGAAACCGTGAAGGGATGGAACGAGATGTTCGCCGGCAACCTCCATCCCATTTTTTATTTAGCCCAGGCCGTGACACCCGGCATGAAGGCGCGCAAGAGCGGCCGCATCATCACATTCAGCATGGCCAACGCAGACCAGATGGTCGCGCAACCGGACGTAACCGCCCACTATATCGCCAAGGCCGGTGTGTTGATCCTGACCCGCACCCTGGCCAAACTGCTGGCGCCATATGGCATCACCGTCAACGCTATTTCGCCCGGCTTCATCGACTCCGGCAGTGCGCCACCGTCGGAACTGGCCGCCGTGGTCAAACGCATTCCAGCCGGCTATATCGGGACGGTGGATGACGTGGTCGCCGTCGTGCGATACCTGTTGAGCGACGAGGCGCGATACGTCAACGGAGCGAACATTCAGATCAGCGGAGCATGGGGAATCTAGAACAACGCCGGCCAGCGAGAACGATCGGCTCGTCTGGGCATGGGAACATACGATGAGCGGCGTGTTTGCCGACGATTTCTCAATGTCCTCCCACTTTCTTTTCGAGCACATGTTGCCACATGAACCCGATCTGAAAGGCGTAGAGCGCCATCGTGAGCGACAACCCTCCTCCGTCCTGCTGAACGTACATCGGCCCCCAGAAGGCGGAAAAGGCGATCGGCGAGACCAGAAATGGCCTGAACAGTTTGTTCCAGGTTGGCCACCGTCCCTGGTCCCCTCCGGTCTCGTCCCAGATGGCCTTCGCCACCATGCCACACAACATGACGACGAAGAGCACGAGAGCCGAAATCGTGGAGTACTCCACCGCCCAGCCGACCAGCGGCAGCTCGACAAGATAGTCGAGATTCCCAGCCGCTCGAGGTCTGGGAAGAGGTGGAGCCATGTCGTCGGAACCGGAATCCGGCGGTGGAAGCGTGTCCCCCTGAGCCCATGCCGGCGACACAAAGAACGAGGTGAGAAGGAACGGCCTCTCTCCGTCAGGCGGCCAGCGCATGGATGTTTTGGGCGCCGTGTCTCCGCCGATGTAAGTGCCTTCGTCCTTGTCCTTGGTTCCCGCCCACACCCACCCGGTACGCAGTTGCTTGGCCGAGTCTAGATACCGGATCCAATACCAGATCTGGATGACACCAACTTCTTCACGCTTGAGAACGTGGAGACAGGTTCTGGGTGGAAGAATCCCCTGGACTTCGCCGAGAATCCACTGTCCGCGAACGAATGAATACTCCGGCGCCTTGCTCCGCACATAGACCGAGGTGAGGGTCCAGGCCCGCGGGGCGAAGTTGGCTTGCGGATTGTCGAGCTTGGCGCAATCCGGCACAGCCGCTTCTGGTCTCGCGGCCCCCACCGAATCGGTAAGCAGCAGGGCCAGGCTCAAGAACAGCCAGCCCACGGGCTTCCATTGTTTCCCCCTTCGTCTCATGCGGTCCTCCTTGTTCCGGATCAAGGTCATGGCGCCATGCCGGACCAGTACGGTACGCCGCGCGGGAGAACCCGTCAATGGGAGCGGGAGGCATGAAGAGAAACGGTCGGGAAGAGAGGGGGAGGCCGCACAGGATCGCCACAAGACGCCGCCGGTTGGATCAATGCCGACGTTACAGCAAAACGGCTTTGGCGATGAACTCCCCCAGCCGTCGGAAATAGGCTTCCCCTCCCACCTGATAGGTATCGTTGTGGCCTGCGCCGGCGATGACGTACCAATTCTTGGGTGGTTTGGCCGCCTCGTACACCTGACGCCCAAGCGCTAGGGGAATGACGTCATCCCGGTCGCCGTGAATGATCAACTTGGGGAGCGAGACGTGCGGCAGGCGGTCGATCAACCGAAACCGAGCATCGAGCAACCAATGGACCGGCAGTCCCGCGTAATGGTGCCGCGCGACCGCTTCGATCGAGGGAAAGGCCGACTCCAAAATCAACGAGGAGGCAGGCCGTTGCACAGCCAGTTCTCCGGCGACAGCCGCGCCGAGCGACCGTCCGAACAGACAAATACGGCCTGGCGGAATCTTTCTGATCCGGGTGAGCCAGTCATAGGCTCCCATCGCGTCTTGATACAAGCCGTTTTCGGAGGGATCGTACTGTTGGCTCTTTCCGTATCCCCGATAATCGAACAGGAACACGGACAATCCCATACGATACAGATGGCCCACGTTATCCAGTCGATGGATGATATTGCCCGCGTTGCCGTGACACCAAAGCATGACCGGCCGATCCGCCCGCGACTCGATATACCAGCCGAAGAGTCGCACTCCGTCGCCGGACTGAAACCACACGTCTTCGAGCGGCAGCCCGCTGATCCTCACCCAATCGTGATCTTGCCAGGGCTTGGGATAGTACACGAAGAATTGATCGAGGATGCCCATAAGGAGCCTGACCCGCCGACCTTGGTTCGTTTCAGCAGGTTGAGTTTCAATATGACAGGAATAA
>JANDJJ010000045.1 GCA_024330945.1 Nitrospira sp.
CACGGCGAAGCGACGGCGTTCGGTCGGTCCAAACGACACGCCGGGCCTTGGCCGCACAAGGAAGACGTCGACGATCTTCTTTCTGGTCAAACCCGGTCTGGCTTTGTGACGACCTTGTGATTCCTTGCTCACACGATTTCTAAGGAGCGTCGGAGTCGGCGGTTCCGAGAACGTGTAGATTTGGCCCTCTTCGATGTTCAGGCCGAAGGCCGCGAGCAAGCCGCAGATGACGGCGAACTCGGAGAAGTAGTCGTAGGCGACGATGGTGACGGTGAGCCGTTCTCCATCCTGATCGGCCACCGCGACTTCGCACGGGCGGTCCGGATCGAGTCGAGCGATCAAGCCGAGGTGACGGGCGATCATGGGCGGATCGAAACGAAGGAAATAGTCGGGGTCCATGCGATCCAGAAAATCTTGCAGGACGTCGGATGGGATGTTTCGGCAGAGGGGAAGCAGCGTGTTTGACAGACGTTCGCGTTCCAAGGCGAGAGAAACCATGGTCGCCAGTATACCGGAATGTCGCGGAACAGTATAATGCCCTCGTCATGATTCGCCGCTCCAGACCGTCGTCCATTCGCTCGTCGAATGAGCCGGCCCTTTTTCAGACCGGCAAGCCGGATCCCAGGCCGCTCTTGCTGGCGTCGGATCGAAACCTTGATCGGACGCGGGCGATTCTCTCCGCGTACCGCCTTCGCGACGTTGCGCGGGCCGACTGCAATCTGCAATCGATGGCCGGAGAACCGCACCATCGACGTCAATTGGCCGAAATCCTGCCGAGGCTCTTGGCTTCCATCTCCGGGACGGCGGACCCGGATCAGGCGTTGAATCATTGGGAACGTCTGCTGAGCGGCCTGACGCGGGGCGCCTTGCTGGAGTACTTGGCCGGGGCCCCGCACGTGCTCGATCTGCTCTGCGTGATCTTCGGCAACAGCGACGCGCTCGCCGTTACGATCCTTCGCGACCCTCTGTTGGTCTACTGGTTGGGTGAACAAGATGTCTTGTCGAAACCGGTCAGCCGGGCTGAAACGGAACGATCGCTCCATGAACAGTTGGCGAGATTGACGGTCACCGAGCTGAAGCTGGACGTGTTGCGCCGCCATCGACGGCGGGAACTGTTGCGGATCGGCGTGCGCGATCTGCTTCGTCTTGCCGACGTTCAGGAAACGACCGCCGCCCTCTCCGATTTGGCGAGCGTGTTGATCCATGCGGCCTACCAGATCGTCGATGCCGATTTACGTCGGCAGTACGGTGTGCCGATGCACAAGAATCGGTTTGGCAGGTGGGTGGAGACGGGATTCACCGTGATCGGAATGGGCAAGCTCGGCGGCCATGAGCTCAACTACAGTTCCGACGTCGATTTGATCTATGTCTATGCGTCGCGCAAGGGAGAGACGCGGATGCCTCGGCGCACATCGGATGCGCCCTGCGCCGTCGGGATCTCCAACGAAGAATACTTTGAAATACTGTCCCGTGAGCTGACGAGGGCCTTGTCCGAAAAGACGAACGAGGGGTCCGTGTTTCGCGTGGATCTTCGATTGCGGGCGGAGGGAGCGGTCGGGCAGTTGGCCCGGTCGCTTGACGACTATGCCGCGTACTATCGAAACCGCGGTGCGGTATGGGAGCGGCTGGCGCTGCTTAAGGCCTGGCCGGTCGCTGGCTCGTGGGAGGTGGGGCGGGCGTTTCTTAAAATGGTCAAGCCGTTCATCGTCGGCGGGCCGAAGGAGAAATCGGATGCTCGCCGCGCGCGGGCCATCGTGCGCGACGTGCGGAGCGTCAAGGAGATGATCGATGCCAAGATCGCCGATCGCGGCCATGAGCGGCGGAACGTGAAACTCGGCATCGGCGGCATCCGTGAGATCGAATTTTTTGTGCAGACGATCCAAGTGATTGCGGGCAAGCGGCTTCCGGGCATCCTGGATCGGAATACCCTTCGCTCGCTGGATCGATGCGCGCACTACCGGTTGATTTCAAAACGGCAGCGGAATGAGTTGGTTGCCGCATATGTGTTCCTTCGGAACGTCGAGCACAAGCTTCAGATGGTCGATGATTTGCAGACGCACACCCTTCCGGAAGACGATGAGGCCTTGGAACGATGTGCGATTCGAATGGGATACGATGCGGATGACGCGAGTCGGGGGGTCAAGCGGTTTCACGCGGACCATAGTTATCATCGGGAAGCGGTTCGCCGGCTGTTCTCATTGTTATTCATGGAGCCGGACGCCTCGCCGATTCTGAAATCGGTGCTGCAAGCGATTGAGGCGCAGGGATAAGCGGTTTCCGCCTCTTCCTTTGCTCTCGTGATCGTGGCTCTGTAGCACCGGTTCAGAGACGGATGAGTCCAGCATGGCGCAGAATCGCTCAACGGTTCACTGGAAGCGAAAAAGAGCGGTGTCTCCCAGGGAGGCCGCCAGGGCCGCATCGGCGGGAGCGCGGACCAGAGGGGCGGAAATATGGAATCGCACGGCGCCCCCTGCTGCGTCAGCGAAATCCTCTTCCCTGCCGCGTCGGAGTTTTGCGATGATGAAATCCGCCGGAGCCAAGAGGCTGATCCGGCCCCTCGGTTCGTCGATCAACACCGTTGCACGATCGCGATAGCCGGGCGGCAGGCCACGACGGGCTAGCCCGAGAGGCTTTGTCCCAAGTTGCTGGGAATGTGACGGCGGCTCAGAAATTCTGCCAAAGCCCACCCATGGTTGGATAGCTCGCCATCCACGTTGATCATGGCTCTGGAGGGATGGCCGTAGGCGAGCATGGCCAAGCCGCCGATGAGCAGCGGATCGACGGGATGGTCGGGGTGATCGTCGTATTCCCGCAGCACGGTACGCAAGCGATCAATCGTGAGCACGCACGAACTCAAGGGCTTCTGCGAATTGGCGGTGCCACCGCTCATCGATCGGGTCGTGGTCCTCGGGGAGCGGGGTGCGAGCGATGCAACCAGAGGCGAGGGTATGCTAGGTGGTGTCCCAGCGGCAGGCGGTCTGATAGGCCTGCTGCACCGATGGGTGTGCCAGACTGGACCACTCGATAGCGTCGTTCATCAAAATTTCAAGCCGGAGGATACGGGTGATGCGCGGATGGCGCAAGGCCTCGTCCAGGGAGAGGCAACGCCCAGATAAAGCCGGCAAAAGCCGCCGTGGCGACGGCGTAGACGTCTGGGGCGTGGGCGTGAATTCTACACGGGTTTGCCTCCGATGCCGATTCAGTCGGCCAGGCCGACTAAAGCCGACAAAACACGACGGCCCCGGCGGCATTCCCGCCGGGGCCGTCTCTCTTCGCTCCGAGCCATCCGCGATCTGCGGATAGCCCGTTAGCACTCAGTCCAGGAAACTCTGCACCGACTTAATACATCCCTTCCATGCCGTGGCTGTGACCGTGACCGCCGACCGGTTCTTTCTTCTCTTCCGGCAGCTCGGTGATCATGACCTCGGTTGTCAGCATCAGACCGGCCACGGAGGCTGCGTTCTGCAACGCGCAGCGCGACACCTTGGTCGGGTCAATGATGCCGGCTTTGATCATGTCCACGTATTCGTCGGTTGCCGCGTTGTAACCGGCATTGGCGTTTTTATCCTCCTTCACCTTGCCGACGACGACGGAAGCCTCTCCTCCGGCGTTAGTGACGATCTGTCGGATCGGCTCCTCAAGAGCCCGGCGAACGATGTCCGCCCCCACTTTCTGCTCGGGCGTGAGATCCTTGAGGTTGTCCAACGCCTTGATGCAGCGGAGGTAGGCGGTCCCGCCGCCCGGAACGATGCCCTCTTCCACAGCGGCTTTGGTCGCGTGGAGCGCGTCTTCCACGCGCGCTTTCTTTTCCTTCATCTCGGTCTCGGTCGCGGCGCCGACGTTGATGACGGCCACACCGCCGACGATCTTCGCAAGCCGTTCTTGCAGTTTCTCCCGGTCGTAATCGGAGGTCGTTTCCTCGATTTGGGTCTTGATCTGCTTGACGCGGCCTTCGATCTTTTTCGGATCGCCGTGCCCTTCAACGATGGTGGTGTTGTCCTTGTCGATCGTGACGCGTTTGGCGCGTCCGAGATCGGTCAGCTTGACGTTCTCGAGCTTGATCCCGAGATCTTCCGAGATCACCTGGCCGCCCGTCAGGATCGCGATGTCTTCCAGCATGGCCTTGCGGCGGTCGCCGAAGCCCGGCGCCTTGACGGCCGCGACGTTCAGCGTGCCGCGGAGCTTGTTGACGACCAGCGTCGCGAGCGCCTCGCCTTCCACTTCCTCCGCGATGATGACCAGCGGTTTACCCATCTTGGCCACTTGTTCGAGAATCGGCAGCAGGTCCTTCATGCTGCTGATCTTCTTCTCATTGATCAAGATCAAGGGTTCTTCGAGAGACGCTTCCATCCGTTCGGCGTTGGTGACGAAATAGGGGGAAATGTAGCCGCGATCGAACTGCATACCCTCGACGACGTCCAGGGAGGTGGTCATCGATTTGGCCTCTTCGACAGTGATGACGCCGTCCTTGCCCACCTTTTCCATCGCTTCCGCGATCAAGTCGCCGATGGTCTTGTCGTTGTTGGCCGAAATGGTTCCGACTTGGGAAATCTCGGTCTTGGTCTGACAGGGCTTGCTGAGTTTCTTGAGCTCGGCGACGACGGCATCGACGGCCTTGTCGATCCCGCGCTTGATCTCCATCGGGTTCGCGCCGGCGGTGATGTTCTTCACACCCTCACGATAGATGGCCTGCGCCAGCACGGTCGCCGTGGTGGTGCCGTCGCCGGCCGTGTCGCTGGTCTTGCTGGCCACTTCGCGGACCAATTGGGCGCCCATGTTCTCGTAGGGATTTTTCAGCTCGACTTCCTTCGCGACCGTGACCCCGTCCTTCGTGATCGTCGGCGCGCCGAACTTCTTGTCAAGAATCGCGTTGCGGCCCTTGGGGCCGAGGGTGGCTTTCACGGCGTCGGCGAGTTGGTTCACCCCTTTCAGGATGGCCGCTCGGGCCGCGTCACCGTACATCAATTGCTTTGCCATATTGTTCCTCCATGTCTGTTCATGAATAGTGGGTGATGGTCAGCGACATGTGCACAAAAACTGAGAACCGGGGCGCAAACACGTCAAGGCCCGGCCTCGTCGTTGAATGCCGACGACGAGGCCGCTAGGACGCATTGGTGAATACGCCCAGAATGTCTTCTTCCTTCAGGATCAAGCACTCTTCGTCGTCGATGCGCAACTTGGTGCCGGAATATTTGTCGAACAGCACCTGATCGCCGACTTTCACACTTTCGACTTTCTTGCCGATCGCCTGGACGATGCCTCGCTGGGGCTTTTCCTTCGCGGAATCCGGCACGTAAATGCCGCCGGCGGTGCGCTCCATTTCTTCGGTATAGGTGACGAACACCCGTTCACCCAGGGGCTGGAATCCCTTGGCGATGTCCTTCTTGTCCTTCGCGGTCGCGCTCATAGCAGAACCTCCTCCTGATGAAAGGTAACATGGTTATAAAAAATATAACGATGCGGGAGAGCCTGGGTTTTGATGGCGCCTTCAGCGGTGCTCTCGCACGACAACGCACAAACACGTCCGCTGAAGACAAAACGGGAGATAGCGCGAGGTTCCTCCAAGTCAAGGGGGTGAGATAGATTTTTCTTTTCATTGCTGTTTTTCTCGGATGCTCCTCAACAGGGACGGACGGGAGGCGGCCACGTTCGACGGTCTGGAACGATTAAGGAAGCAAAATCAGGCGAGATTCCCGAGAAATCAGGCGCGCAAGCTGTCGAAATCCTTAACATCTTTCTTGATGTACTCGCGCAGTCGTTTGATGATGCGGGCTTCCAATTGGCGGGTCCGCTCTTTGGTGATCCCGTACTTGGCTCCCAGTTCGTCCAGTGTCAGGGGGTTGTCGGACAAGATGCGGTTTCTCAGAATGTCTTCGTCCCGCTCTTCCAACGTCTTGATGAACTCGGCGAGCTTGGTTCGGAACAGCTTGCGAAGCTGATGGTCGGCCAACTGATCATCGGTGGGTTGCTGTTGGGAGGGCAGGATGTCGAGCAGGCTGGCATCTTGGTTTTCGCCGATCGGTTGATCCAGCGACACTTCCCAATTGCCCAGACGTTGATCCATCTCGATGACGTCCTGCTCGCGGACCTGCAACCGGTCGGCGAGCAGTTTCGTGTCGGGAGCGAACCCTTCCCGTTCCAGTTTTGCTTTTTCCTTTTTGAGGTTGTAGAACAGTTTGCGCTGGTCTTGGGTGGTGCCGATCTTGATCAGCCGATAGTTGTTCAGCAGATACCGCAAGATATAGGCTCGCGACCACCAGGCGGCATAGGCGTAAAAGCGGACGTTCTTGGTCGGGTCGAATTTCTTGATCGCGTGCAGCAATCCGACGTTGCCTTCTTGAATGAGGTCCATGTGATCGGCGCCGGTGTGCAGGTATTCCGCCGCGATCGCGACTGAAACGCGCAAGTTGGCCATAATGAGTTTGACTGCGGCTTCGCGGCTGCCGAGGGTTTTATATTCTTGAAACAGCCGGAGTTCTTCTTCTCGAGAGAGATAGGGGTATCGGCGAATTTCCGCGAGGTACCGTTGCAACGCCGTGGCCGGTACGCTCGCCGGCGCGGTCGAGGGAGATTCGGTGGCTGGTTCCGGGGGGGGGAGCAGTTCGATGGGGAGCCGCTCGGCGTGCAGTTCCTCGTCCGAGGGATCCAGCACGTCGGGTTCCAGGGAATCGCTCTCGTGCGTGTTGGGGAATGTCGTCATACAAGGGGGTAACTATAACAGAACGCCGGCCAGTGACAATGGCTAATGTTCAATGGTAGAGTGCCCTACGCCAGCCGGGGACCACATCACGAGATCAAACCGGACCGATCACTATATTCCAGCGTACGATGAAGGCATCGCCGTTCGACAGCATAGGGCAGGCCGTACAAGACATCAAAGACGGCAAGTTTGTCATCTTGGTGGACGATGAGGATCGAGAGAACGAGGGAGATCTCGTCATTGCGGCGGAGAAGGTCACTCCCCAGGCGATTAATTTTATGGCCAAATACGCGCGTGGGCTCATTTGTCTGGCGCTGACGCCGGAGCGGGTCGAGGAGCTGCAACTTCCCCCGCAGGCGGTCGAGAACACGGCGTCCTTCGGCACTGCATTCACGGTGTCGATTGACGCGCGCAAAGGCGTTACCACCGGTATTTCCGCCGCCGACCGCGCGCGAACGATTCAGGTCGCCATTGATCCCAAAACCAAGCCGAGCGACCTTGCGCGTCCCGGCCATATTTTCCCCTTGAAGGCCCAGCAGGGCGGGGTGTTGAAACGGGCCGGCCAGACGGAAGGAGCCGTCGATTTGGCCCGCCTGGCGGGGCTGTATCCGGCCGGGGTGATCTGTGAAATCATGAACGAAGACGGAACGATGGCGCGTGTGCCCGAGCTGGCCGTGTTCGCGAAGGCGCACGGGCTGACGATGGTCACCGTGAAGGCGTTGATCGAATATCGCATGCGCAATGAAACGTTCGTGCGGCGCATGGCGAGCGCCAAGCTCCCGACGGCCTTCGGGGAGTTCGAGGCGGTCGCGTTCGAGAATCAAATCGACGGGATCACGCACATTGCATTGGTGAAGGGCCAGGTGGACGGCGGAGAGGCGACGCTCGTGCGCGTGCATTCCGGCTGTCTGACCGGCGATGCCCTGGGGTCCCTTCGCTGCGATTGCCGCGACCAGTTGCACGCGGCGATGGAGATGATTCAACGGGCGGGGCGGGGGGTGTTGCTGTATCTGAATCAGGAGGGGCGGGGGATCGGGTTGCTCAACAAGATCAAGGCGTATCGGCTCCAGGACAAGGGCAGCGACACGGTCGAGGCCAATTTGAAGCTGGGATTCAAGGCCGATCTGAGGGATTACGGTGTGGGGGCGCAAATCTTGGCGAATCTGGGGTTGCACGAGATCCGCCTCATCACGAATAACCCGCGCAAGATCGTCGGGATCGAGGGGTATGGGCTCAAGGTGGTGGAGCGGGTGCCGATCGAAATCGCGCCGCGCAAAGCGAACGTGCGGTATTTAAGAACGAAAAAAAAGAAGCTGGGGCACCTTCTCAAAGAGGTGTGATCGAGGTGTGATCTTAGATGTGCGCGAGTCGGAAAGGACCATGCCGGGTTCCGGAGCGTGGTGTGGACGTGATCGTACGATGAAGGTCTCCGAACACCGTCGCCGCGCGGACCGATTCCGATTCGGCATCGTCGTCTCACAGTTCAATCGATCGGTGACGGGCAAACTGTTGGCATCGTGCCTCGACGGGTTGGCCGAGCAAGGGATCAAACCGGCCGACATCCATGTGGAGAAAGTGCCGGGGGCCTTTGAAATTCCATTGATTGCCCGCACGATGGCGATGACGGGACGGTTTGACGCCGTGATCTGTCTCGGCGCCGTGATCCGAGGCGAGACCCCGCATTTCGACTACATTTGCGCGGAAACCAGCAGGGGGATCGGTCAAACGGCGCTGGCGACCGGCGTGCCGATCATCTTCGGCGTGCTGACGACGGAAACAGTGGCGCAGGCGATGGAACGAGCGGATCCCTCGAAATTCAACCGGGGCAGAGAAGCGGCCAGGGCTGCGATCGAGGTGGCGAAAGTGATGAGGCGACTGAACACGATGATGCCGCCGCAGGGCGGTGATTCGACAGTTCTCCCGCGGCGGGCGCCGAGAGATCCGCGAGGAGATCTGTGAGGAGACCTGAGAGATAATCATATGGGATCGCGCCATCAGGCTCGTGAATGGGCCTTGCAGATTTTGTTTCAGTACGACGTCCATGGGGAAGCGGGGCCGTGGATGGAAGAGTTTTGGAAACCCCTTAAGGCCGACCAGGGAACGAGGGCGTTCACCGAGCGGTTGGTGGCGGGAGTCTTGACCCACAAGGCCGAGCTCGATCGGTTGATCGGCCAATACGCGACGAATTGGAAGGTCAGCCGCATGCCGATCGTCGATCGCAACATCCTCCGCGCCGGGCTCTATGAGCTCTTATGGCTGGACGACGTGCCGGCAAGGGTCACGTTGGATGAGGCGGTGAAACTGGCCAAAAGTTTCGGAGATGAGGAAGCGTCGAAGTTCATCAACGGCGTCTTGGATAAGGTGTTGGTCACGGAGTCGCGGCTCGCCGCCAAACGCGCCGAAGCATCGCGGGTCAAGAGCGAAGCGTGAGCCGGCCCCGGGGAGCCCGTGCTCGTGGGCCGGCCGTGATGAGGGACGATGAAATGGAATCGACGAGGAATCGCGCGCGAGGAAGCAGATGATCGACCGGTATAGCCGCCCCACCATGAAGGCCGTTTGGGATCTCAAGCACAAGTATGAGATCTGGCTCGAGGTGGAGCTCCAGGCGTGCGCCGCGTTTGAGAAAGCCGGTTTGGCGCCCAAGGGGACGGCGGCGGCCGTCCGCAAACGCGCGCGCATCGACGTCGAGCGGATCGCCGAGATCGAGCAGGTGACCAAACACGACGTGATCGCATTTCTTGAGTCGCTGGCTGACTCGGTGGGGCCCGCGCATCGCTATCTGCACATGGGGCTCACTTCTTCCGACATTGTCGATACCGCGCTCGCCGTCCAGATGACGGAAGCGTTGGATTTGATTCTGAAAGGCGTCGAGGGACTGCGCGGGGCGTTGAAGAAGCAGGCCCTCCGGCACAAACGGACGGTCATGGTCGGCCGGTCGCACGGGATCCATGGCGAGCCGATCTCCTTCGGGCTCAAGATGGCGCTCTGGTACGAGGAGCTTGCTCGGCACCTGGAACGGCTTCGCCAGGTCCGCGTCCATGTCGCGGTCGGCAAATTGTCCGGGGCGATGGGCACCTTCGCGCATCAAGGGCCGGAGATCGAAGAGTACGTGTGCGCCAAGCTGGGGTTGGTCGCCGATCCGATTTCCAATCAAGTGGTCCAGCGGGATCGGCATGCGGCCTACGTAACGGCGCTCGCGCTGCTGGCCGCGACGATCGAAAAAATCGCTACGGAAATTCGCCACCTTCAACGGACCGAAGTGCTGGAGGCGGAGGAGTATTTTTCAGCGGGTCAAAAAGGGTCGTCGGCCATGCCGCACAAGCGCAACCCAATCGTTTCGGAAAATCTCTGCGGCTTGGCGCGTGTCGTCCGGGCGAACAGTCTGGCCGCGATGGAAAACGTCGCGCTCTGGCACGAGCGGGACATCAGTCATTCCTCCGTCGAGCGTGTCATCCTGCCCGACAGCACCATTGTAATTGACTACATGCTGGCGCGGGCGACGGAGCTGATCGAACGTCTCGTCGTCTATCCGGAGCGGATGAGGCGGAACCTGGAACTGACCGGCGGGCTGGTCTATTCGCAGCGGCTCCTGCTGGCGTTGATCGAAAAGGGTGCGCAACGCAAGGAATCGTATGAGGCCGTTCAACGAAACGCCATGGCTTCCTGGCGGGGAGGCGGCGGTCTTCAAGAATTGGCGGGGAAGGATCCATTCATCAGCCGGCATCTGACGGCGCCGCAGATCGCCGCGTGCTTCGACCCGTCCTACTATCTGCGGCACGTGGACAAAATCTACGGCCGGGTGTTTGGTGCGTCCGGACACGGTGCGTCCATCGAGGGCGGAGGGAGGAAAAGGAAGTGAGAACGGGCGTTCAATGGAGTCTGTTCATCATTGTGCTGCTGATTGGGTCGCTGCGAGGGGCGCCCGACTCGTTCGGTGCCGCCGATCGGGAGAAACTCCTGAACGAGCCGGGGGGCTTCGGCACCTTCGCCGCCTTCGCGCTGGACGATGCCTGGATGAAACAGAATCAGGCGACACGGATCGGCCAGTTGACCCTGTTGCGGGGCGTGATCGGGCAACACCGGGAACACATCGCGATCGACGTCTATTTGATGCGCGGATTGTCGGAAAAGGCCGATCTCATGTTTCGCGTCCACGCCGCCGAGTTGCGGGATACCCAGCAATTTCTGCTGGATCTTCAGAGCAGCGCCTTCGGCAAACATCTGAAGACGGTCGGTCTTATGCACGGGCTGATCAAGAAGCCCCATTACGTACCGGGGCTGCCGGATCAATTGAAGGCGGATTTGAAAGGGTCCAGCGAGGCCGGCCCAAGCCCCTACGCCATTGTCATTCCGATTCAGAAAAGCGCGGACTGGTGGGCATTGGATCGGGAGAAACGGGCGGCGATGATGCAAGCGCATACGGAAGCGGCCGTGCCCTATATTCCGACGGTCAAGCGGAAGCTCTACCACTCCAGCGGGTTGGGCGATCTGGATTTCATCACCTATTTTGAAACGTCCAGGCTGGAAGATTTTCACAGTCTGGTGCTGGCTCTGGAACAGGCCGAAGAATTTCACTACGTGCGACGGTTCGGTCATCCGACGCTGATCGGCGCCGTCAAGTCGGTGGACGAGGTGATCGAGGCGCTCGCGCAATAGGACGTTCGTGGAGAGACGGAGATGACGACGATCGGCCCGATGCTGTACGAGGGAAAAGCCAAGAAAATTTTCGCCGCGGCGAGACCGGATCAGGTCGTCCAGTATTTCAAGGACGATGCGACCGCATTCAACGCCCAAAAGCGCGGCACGATTTCAGGCAAGGGTATCGTGAACAATCTGGTGTCGGAGCGGCTGTTCCGATTGCTGGAGGACAAAGGCATCCCGACTCATTTTATTGAGCGGCTGAGCGACCGAGAGATGCTGGCCAAAAAAGTCACGATCGTGCCGGTCGAGGTCGTGGTGCGGAACGTCGTGGCCGGCAGTTTGGCCAAACGGTTGGGGCTGCGGGTGGGGGACGTCATTCGGCCGGCGGTCGTCGAATTTTATTACAAGGACGATGCGCTCGGCGATCCCCTGGTCAACGACGATCACCTCCGCCTCCTGAATGTGGCGACGCCGGGGGTGTTGCGGGAATTGAGGGAACTCGCCCATCGCGCGAACGACGTGGTGCAGCCGTTTCTGGCCGATCGGAAGATCCGCTTGGTCGATTGCAAGCTCGAATTCGGGGTGTATCACAACAAGCTGATCATCGCCGATGAAATTTCTCCGGACACGTGCCGTCTGTGGGACGCGGTGACCGGCGATTCGATGGACAAGGACCGGTTCAGGCAGGATATGGGGAACGTCGAAGAGGCGTACCAGGAAGTCTTGAGACGGGTGTGCGGGTGAGAGCGAAGAAAGAACCATGTTGCAGGCCTATTTGAATTACGGCCTCATCGCGTCGGTGGTGATCTGGGGGGCCATCGTCGCCGTCATGGCCTACCGGTTGGACGACTCGCCGTGGCGGTGGGCCTTCGTGGCGCTGGTCTTCGCGGGCGTGTTGACCGTCGCCTGTATCGTGTGGATCAAGAAATATGTGGACCGGCAGATGCAATCGTCCGATCGGAGGAGCCGAGAGTGAAAGCCAAAATACACGTGACGCTCAAGCAAGGCATTCTGGATCCGCAAGGCAAGGCCATCGAGCACGCGCTCGAGACGCTGGGGTTCAAGAACGCGGCGAACGTTCGCGTCGGCAAATATCTGGAGCTGGATCTCGACGAGCAGGACAGGGCCAAGGCCGAAGTCGAGGTCAAGTCGATGTGCGAGAAGCTGTTGGCCAATACGATCATCGAAGACTATCGGTTTGAGTTGACGTAAGAGCCCGTCCGTGTCCGGCGCATGCGCCGGACAGGGACGTCGGCGAAGCGGTTTGTGAGGAGCGATGAACATCGGCGTGGTGGTCTTTCCCGGCAGCAATTGCGATCATGATTGCCGGTACGTGTTCCGGGATGTGCTGGGCCAGGACGTGACGATGGTCTGGCACAAGGAGCGGTCCGTCTCCGGTCTCGACGCGATCGTGCTCCCGGGCGGGTTTTCCTACGGCGATTATCTGCGGACCGGCGCCATTGCGCGGTTCTCGCCGGTGATGGAGGCGGTGAGAGAGTACGCCGAGGAGGGAGGACTGGTTCTGGGCATCTGCAACGGATTTCAGATTCTGCTCGAGGCCGGACTGCTTCCCGGCGCGATGTTGCGCAATGACTCGCTGCATTTCATCTGCCGGGACGTCTACGTGAAGGTTGAAAACGCGGCCACGCCGTTTACCGGAGCCTGTGAGTCCGGCCAGGTGCTTCAAATTCCCATCGCCCACGCCGATGGACACTATTACGCTGACCCGGTGACCGTGGCGTCGCTCAAGGCCAACGCCCAAATCGTGTTTCGCTATTGCATGCCGGATGGCCGCGTGACCAAGGAAGCCAATCCCAACGGGTCGCTCGACAACATCGCCGGCATTTGCAATGCCGCCGGCAACGTGCTTGGCATGATGCCTCATCCGGAACGCTGCGCCGAGTCCATCTTGAGCAACGACGACGGCCGGATCATCCTTGCGTCGATGGTGGAGGGGCTGAAAAAGAGGCGGCGAGCGGAAGAGTGGGGCGAAATCTCTGAAGTGCAAGGGAATAAAGCGGTGATTCCATCACGTGCGGAAGACGGATTGAAGATCAGAGGCGGTCGAGGTAAAGTGTAGCAGTCGTTTGCTTCGGTCGCATGTCACGATCGATCTATTTCCCTACATCATTATTTTTTTAAGGAGGCTTACGATGAAGCGCATCGGTGTCGCAATGGCGGTCATGGGGTTGTTGGCGTTGGGGGCCGGCGTCGACGTCTGGGCGGCGAAAGATGATGGCAGCAAGATCATGATCAAGAGTCCGGCCCAGGGCTCGAAGGTCGGGAGCGAGGTCGAAGTGGTCTATGAACTGGTCAAGGGCAGCGAGGCCACCCATGCGCACTGTTTCGTGGACGGAGAATATCAGAAAGGCTGGAAGGGCACGGTGAAGGGACTGTCTCGCGGAACCCATGAAATCAAGGTGGTCGCGGCGGACAAGGATCATCAAGCGTTGGCCGCCGAAGCCTCCGTGACCGTGGAAGTGGAATAAACCAACTGTAAGAACGCGAAGAGTGGGAGAACCGGCAAGGTCGGAAGAAGACCTTGCCGGTTCGTGTTTCCATTGCATCCTTTCCGCCGTCGCTCACTTGTAACTCGGCCCGGTATGCCGCCCATCACCGACGATCTCATTGCTCAGCATCATCTGACGCGCGATGAATATCAGCGCATTGTCACCATTCTGGGGCGTGATCCCAACTTGACGGAGTTGGGCATGTTCTCCGTCATGTGGTCCGAACACTGTTCGTATAAAAGCTCGCGCGTTCATTTGAACAAGCTGCCCACGTCCGGGCCGCGCGTAGTGCAGGGGCCCGGGGAGAACGCCGGCGCCGTGGACATCGGAGACGGATTGTGCGCCGTGTTCAAGATGGAATCGCACAACCATCCCTCCTTCATCGAGCCCTATCAAGGGGCCGCCACGGGAGTGGGCGGGATTTTGCGCGATATCTTCACCATGGGCGCGCGGCCGATCGCGCTGCTCGATTCGCTTCGATTCGGCGAGTTGAACGTTTCCCAAAACCGCCGCCTGATGAAAGGCGTCGTCGCCGGCATCGCCGGCTATGGCAACTGCATGGGCGTGCCGACGGTGGGAGGCGAGACGGTCTTCAACGAGATCTACTCTTTGAATCCGTTGGTGAACGTGTTGTGCCTGGGCATCGCCGAGAAGGACAAGATTTTTCGCGGCGCGGCGGCGGGGATCGGAAATCCCGTGATCTATTTCGGCTCCAAAACCGGGCGGGATGGAATCCACGGCGCGACGATGGCGTCGGATTCGTTCGACGACGAGTCGGAACGAAAGCGTCCGACGGTCCAGGTCGGCGACCCGTTCCAAGAAAAGCTGTTGCTCGAAGCCTGCCTCGAACTGATGGCGGCCGATCTGTTGGTCGGCATCCAAGACATGGGTGCGGCCGGCCTGACGAGTTCGTCCTGTGAAATGGCGTCGCGCGCGGGGACCGGTATCGAACTGGACGTAGCCCTCGTGCCTCGCCGCGAGCCGGGCATGACGCCCTATGAAGTGATGTTGTCGGAATCCCAGGAACGAATGTTGATGGTGGCGAAAGCCGGCAAAGAGGACGAATGCATCGCGATTTGCCGGAAGTGGGATTTGGATGTCGCGGTGATCGGATGGGTGACGGGAGACGGCGTCCTGCGCGTGAAAGATCAAGGAACCATCGTGGCGGAAATTCCGGCCAAGGCGTTGGCCGACGAAGGGCCTCGGTATGACCGTCCGTACTCGCCGCCGGCCTATCAGGACCTGTTGACGAATCTGAATTACGATGTGATTCCGGACGTCAAGGATGCGAACGCCGCGCTCCTGTCGCTGTTGGAGTCGCCCACGATCGCCAGTAAGCGGTGGATCTATGAGCAGTACGACCATATGGTTCGGACGAACACGGTGGTCCGTCCCGGATCGGATGCGGCGGTCGTGCGGATCAAGGGCACGCCCAAGGCCGTGGCCATGACGATCGACTGCAACAGCCGCTATTGCCTGCTGAATCCCTACGAGGGGGCGCGGCTCGCGGTGGCCGAAGCGGCGCGCAATCTCGTCTGTTCCGGGGCCGAGCCGATCGGGCTGACCGACTGTTTGAATTTCGGGAATCCCGAGCGTCCGGACATCATGTGGCAGTTCGTGATGGCCGTGGAAGGCCTGGCGGACGCCTGCGAATTCCTGAAGATCCCCGTCGTGAGCGGCAACGTCAGTTTTTACAACGAAACGAACGGGCTGTCGATTTATCCCACGCCGATGGTGGGCATGGTGGGATTGATCGATCGGGTCGAGCGGGCGATGACCCAGTGGTTCAAAGAAGAAGGCGACGACATTATCCTGCTGGGAGCGACGAGGGACGATCTCGGCGGATCCGAGTATTTGAAGATCATGCACAGTCGGGAACAGGGGTCGCCGCCGTTTCTGAACATGGAGGCGGAAAAGGCCCTGCACGACTGTGTGTTGACGTTGGTTCGCGGCGGGTTGGTGCAATCGGCGCACGATTGTTCGGACGGAGGGCTGGCCGTGGCGTTGGCGGAAAGTTGCCTGTCCGCGCCTGGCCGTCAGCTCGGTGCGGCGGTACAATTAACAAGGGGCCGATTGCGAAAAGACGCGGTGCTGTTCGGGGAAAGCCAGTCGAGGGTCGTGCTCTCGGCGAAACCGGCGCATCGGGAGGCCGTGCTTGAACGGGCTAAATCGTTCGCCGTTCCCGCGGCGGTGATCGGGACCGTGGGAGGCGATCGGCTGGTCGTCTCGCTGGGTGACGAACGTTCAGCGGCGAACGTCATTGACGCCCCCTTGTCCACATTGCACGACCGGTGGGCCCGTTCTCTCGAACGGGTCCTGAACGAAACGTGAGGAAGAAGTTTCAAGTGCGGAAGGGAGAAACTGCGGAAGGGAGAAACATGGAGATTGGTCGCGCGAAGAAGGAACTTCCGGTCGTTTCCCTCGGCTCCTTCCGGCGCCGAAGTGAAGACGCCGATCGGTTTCACGACGAGTGCGCGGTGTTTGGGGTCTTCGGCCATGAAGAGGCGGCCAATCTCACCTATCTTGGGCTCTACGCGTTGCAGCATCGCGGGCAAGAAGCGTCCGGGATCGTCTCCGGCGACGGCGAACAGTTTTTCGTCAAAAAGGGGCTGGGACTTGTCGCCGATCTCTACGACAAATCGGTTCTGGAAAAACTGCCCGGCCACATGGCGATCGGCCACAACCGCTATTCCACGGCGGGCGGCAACGATCTGAAAAATGTCCAGCCGCTGATCGTGAACTTTGCGCTCGGCAATCTGGCTTTGGCGCACAACGGCAACTTGATCAACGCGCAGGTGCTGCGGAATGAACTGGAAGCTTACGGGGCTATTTTTCAATCCACGTCGGACAGCGAGGTGATCATTCACCTGATCGCCCACTCCAAGGCCGACTCGTTGCTGGCCCGCGTTGTCGATGCGCTCAACCGGGTCCGCGGTGCGTTTTCGGTCGTGCTGTTGACCGATCAGGGGTTGATCGCCGCCCGAGACCCGTATGGGTTGCGCCCCCTGTGCCTGGGACGGCTTCGCAGCAGTTGGGTGGTGGCGTCGGAGACTTGTGCGTTCGATCTGCTGGATGCCGAGTACGTGCGGGAGGTCGAGCCGGGTGAGCTGATCATGATCGGCGACCACGGCGTAGACAGTTATCGCCCGTTTCCCAAGGCGGATCCGGCCATGTGCGTGTTCGAGTACGTTTACTTCGCCAGGCCGGACAGCAGGATTTTCGGCGTCGACGCGGTGTACGCCGTTCGTAAGGCGATGGGCCGGCAACTGGCGCAGGAGTCGTGGGTGCCGGCCGAT